>DCVM01000061.1 GCA_002327985.1 Syntrophaceae bacterium UBA2188
GGAGATAACTTTTGACAATACGTAATTAGAGACCAGGAGGATTTTATGAAAATCGTTGTGACATCAACAGGCCCGAATTTGGATTCACCCGTAGATCCCAGATTCGGCCGGTGTCAGTATTTTATTTTTGTCGACTCCGATTCTCTGCAATTCGAGGCTATTGAGAATGAAAATGCGATGGCTTCAGGCGGAGCAGGTATTCAATCTGCCCAATTTGTCGCCCAAAAGGATGCTGAAGCGGTGATCACGGGAAATTTGGGTCCCAACGCTTCTGCTGCTTTCAGTGCCTCAGGCATGAGGGTTTTTTTGGGAGCCACAGGAACTGTTAGAGAAGCCATTCAGATGTTTAAAAATGGCCAGCTTCAAGAAGCCTTTGGCCCATCTGTGCAAGCCCATTCCGGGATGGGACAGCAAACAGGATTTGGGCCTTCCCCTGGTTTTGGCCCAGCAATAGGTAGAGGAATGGGAATAGGCAGAGGTATGGGAATGGGTCGAGGCATGGGTATGGGACGAGGGATGGGGATGATGAACCCACCTCTGGCTCCACCGCAGGCGATGAGCAAAGAACAGGAAATTCAAATGTTGAAGGAGCAGACCAAGAACCTGGAGAACCAATTGAAAATGATCGGACAGAGGATCGAGGAACTAGGTAAGAAAGAAAACTAAAATTTGATCAACGGAGGCGATAAGTATGCCGAGAGGTGATGGAACTGGCCCACCCTGGGGGAGTGGTCCTAAAACAGGGAGGGGTGCAGGAATGGGTGAATCTCGCAGGGGAAGAAAGGTCGGTTCCAGAGAAGGGGCAGGTCCAGAAGGGGAGTGTGTATGTTTTAAATGTGGCATGACGCTCCCCCACGAAGCGGGAATACCATGCTACTTTGTGAAATGCCCCCAATGCGGTTCATCGATGGTAAGGAAGTAGTTTGAAGATATGCAATACCCAGCCAAAAACTTTTTATTAGAATACAAAATGATCGGAGGTATTGTCAGGGAATATCCTGAAATGGCTGGAATCATGGAGAGATATTTTGGTCAGGATTGTTTAAAAAGACCAGGTTTTAAAATCAAGACAATCGAGATGGCATGTATTCTGTTTGGCGTTGATCAAGATCGATTGGTTCGAGATCTTATGAAGGTACAATATTTTGATCGGCATGAATAAAAAATGAATAGCGTCGCTTTACACGAAATAGAATTTTAGGCAAGGATCTAAAATTCAAATAGAGGAGGGTAAAGGGAAATGAAAAGGAAATGGGTTATTCAACTCATCGTGCTGAATTTAATTCTTTTTGGCATGCTTGGAAATCCCTATGGTCAGGAGATCAAGAAGGAAAACTGTTTCTTCCTGTCGAGTTTACACTATACCGCAAAAGGGATGGAATACTGGTATGACAAGGCCAACGGTGGTTTAGAAATACTGGCCGGTGTTCCTTACTCTAAACTCACATGCAAGAACTGCCATGTGCCTGGGTGCGATCGCTGCCACAGGATTGAAAAGGACAAGAAATTAAGCTATTCGACAGAGGCGGGTAAAAACCAGACGATGTGTTTGGAATGCCATGTAAGGGAGAAGGCCATCATCGGAATTGACCGTGCAGCAAAACAGGAGGATGTCCATTATGCGAAGGGGATGAAATGCATGGATTGCCATTCCTCCAGGGAGATGCACGGCGATGGCACGGAATATATTTCACTTAAACAGCCTGGTGCCATGGACACGAAGTGCGAAAAATGCCATCCCACTGTGAAACCCACCGATTCCCATACCGTGCATGGGACTAAACTGGATTGCAAAGCCTGTCACATACGCCATGTGGTGAGCTGTACCAACTGTCACTTTGACACTCAAATTAGGGAAGGGAAGCGTACCGCGATCCCGGTGTCCGGATGGGTATTTTTAATGAACTATGGAGGAAAGGTTTCTTCGGCAACCATGCAGAATTTCGTGGTAAAAGGCGATAAAACATTCTTCATGTTTGCTCCCCATATGAGCCACTCAGTGATGAAAGAGGGAAGGAAATGCGATGATTGCCACGGGACAAAGATTATGAAGGATGTCCAAAGTGGGAAAGTCAAACTCACCTGGCTTGAAAAAGAAAAGGTGGTGAATCTGAAGGGGGTTATCCCTGTGGTCAAAGGGGTAGATTACCAATGTATTTACCAGGACCGGAAAGAAGGAAAATGGGTTCCCATCCAGAATCCTTCGGAACCGATCTATCATTACGCTGCATTTGGCGAACCGCTCTCGCAGGAACAACTTAATAAATTAGTTGAACGGATGGGCAAGTAAGAAGTTAATCCTGTTCGTTCATCTTCCCATCCTATCTTCATGGGGAATAACATGAGCGCCTTTGCTAAACACAAAGGAGGATAAGGAAATGCAAGATTATTCAGATAAGGTTTTAGATCCCGCATTAGAAAGTTGTTTGGTTCAGCCCTTACTAACCCAAACGGATTGCTCCACAAGGAAGATACTGCTTGTCGAAAATGAAGAAGACCAATGTCTGCTCTATGAACAGGAGCTGAGGGAGGAGGGCTACCGTGTCCTTTGTGCAAGGAACGGCAAAGAGGCTTTAAAGTGCCTTGAAGAGTCACCCTGTGATCTTGTCATTCTTGATATTAGGATGCCGGAGATGGACGGAATTGAAGTTCTGGGAAAGATCATATCGCGTTACAAAAAAATGCCTGTCATTCTCCACACAGCCTATGCCCACTATCAGGGTGACTTTATGACCTGGTTAGCGGATGCCTTCGTGGTGAAATCATACGATCTTTCGGTATTGAAGAAAGCCGTCAAAGAATTGTTGGGGAAGAAAGGTTGATAAAAGTAAAGACGGCTCCTTAAGAAACAAGAGAATGTTATGAGACAGCGCCATAAGCAATTGGAAAAAAAGGGATGGCTTCGACAATTTGTGGCAGATGAGATTCAAGCAAAAGATGTGGTGGAGATATACGACTTCCTGGGTTACGAGGTTCATCTACAACCTCTTCAACATACCCATTCAAAAAAGGATAGGTCTTCCCCTTCAGAAGGGTCTCAAAGTCAATGCCAGACCGTTTATATCAGGCCCAAAAAGTCACCGCAGGGGTAGGTTGAAAGAATTTGACAATAGACCATCATTACACTGTAGCGAGAAAGAGTAATAGGATGAATGGTGGACAACTTATTGAAATAAATCAAATGGTTCCTAAAAGGAGACAGATCAAGACTCCCGCGAGGCTTAAGAGCCCAATAATCAAGGATATGGCGAGGCATTATCAGGACCTTCTTGAAATCGCCCGTTTAGTGAGTTGGTGCACCAATCGGGATTATCTAATTAAAACCTGCCTTGATCATATAGGTAAAAGGCTTAGGAAACGAGCAAGATGCTGCCTCATGGAAGGAGAGAAATTAAAACTCCAATGCTGGGTCGGTAAATATAAACGTCCAATAGAGCAAGTTCAGATTTGCCAGGAGAGCATCGTTTGGAAGGTGGTTGGAAAGGGAGTGCCGTTGAACCTGACAGATCCTCATGATACCGAAGGTTATCGGCATACTCTGGGTGAGGAAATCAAGATTAAGGCCATCATTCCACTCTGGTATGTTGATCCCTTAACCCAAGAGGAAAGGCGAGTAGGAGCTTTAATTGTTGATTCTGGGAGAGAAGGGGTTCCCATTTCAGATGAGGATTTTGAGTATCTTAAGGTGATAGGAGAGTTGATCGGAGCGGCAACAGGCAAAGCCGAAATCGTGGAGCAATTAGAGGATTTGTATAGAAGGAAAAATGCGATTGTCAAGGAGACTGCCGATTCTTTTCGAAACCGGATCGTGGCTTTAGGAATCTTATCGCGGCGGATTGCACGGTTTGGAAAGAATACAGATTTAGCCCATTATGCCAGAATGCTACTTAGTGAAATACAAGAGTTGGAGGCCCATTTGGAGAGGTTTGAAAAATATATAGGTATTTAAACCCAAAGATCGCGGAAGAGTGGGATGATCGTGGTCCGTTTAGCCCCCCTCTTTTGAAAGAGGATGAGAAGGAGTAGCGAAGGGAAAACAATGACTAAAGAAATGAATAATCGAAGAAAGAATGAAGGAGAAAAACCAAGTTATATAAAAAAACCGATGAAAAGGGAAATAAATGGCAGAAACTTTACCCCGTTAGAAATAGTACCCTACTGCCAAGGAGTCAAAACATGTCCAGTGATTTTGAAAAGGCGGTAAACGAACTTCAAGAATCCATTATGGAAGATGCCAGAAAGATCTATTCTGAAAAAGTGATCGAGCGGTGGTTGAATCCGAGGAACTTGGGAAAAATCAGGAAGCCGGATGGTTTTGCAAAGGTTAAAGGTCCCTGTGGGGATACGATGCAGATTTCCTTCAAGGTCAAGGACGGGAAACTTTCGAAAATTAAATTCATGACGGATGGATGCGCATCCTCTATCGCCGCCGGCAGTATGGCAGCCGAATTGGCCCAAGGGAAAAGGATTGAAGAGGCGGCGGAGATAAGTCAGCAAATGATACTGGATGCCCTGGATGGGTTACCTGAGGAGAGTGTCCACTGTGCTCTTCTGGCATCCAATGCCCTAAAGGAGGCTATCAAAAAATACTTCGATTCTAAAAGAAATGATTGGGCGAAGCAATGGAATGAAGATATAGCGACCAGGGGAGAGTAGAACATGCCCATCTATGAGTATGAATGCCGAAGCTGTAAGGAAAGATTCGAAGTGTTGCAAAAGATGAATGAGGATAACAGCCATCTCCGGTGCCCCAGGTGTCAAGCTGAAAAGCCACAGAGGGTTTTGTCCCCTTTTAGCTCAGGCTCTGTCAAATCTTCTGAAGGATGTTCAACTGGGTCCACCTGAGCAATCCATTAAGGGGTCGGGTGCCTCTTCCAGGAATTTATATATATGTTTCAAAAAGATTATTACGAAATATTGGGTTTAAATCGTAATGCTTCAGAAGATGAAATAAAGAGAGCTTTCAGAAAAATGGCCTTACAGTCCCATCCCGATCATCACCCTGATGATTTAGAAAGTGAAGAAAGATTCAAGGAGATCAGCAAAGCCTATGCCGTTTTGGGCGATTCGGAAAAGAGAAAAGAGTATGACCAGTTTGGTCACAACGGGTTCAAGCGTAAATATAACACAGATAATATTTTCAGTGATTTCAACTTCGAGGAACTCTTCAGGGAATTCTCGTTTGGGTTCAGCGATCAGGTGCTCCGTGAATTCTTTTGTGGGAAAAGAGGGAGAGGGTGTGGCCACAGGAGAGCGAAATTTCTTCGAAGGACATTTATCCAACAATTTGTGAAAGACTTTTCGGAAAAGGAAAAAGAAGATGAAATTTATGAACTTCCGCTTACACCGAGGGAGGCATATTGGGGAACCGAAAAACAGATCATTATTAACTCGATAGGAGAGCAGAAGAAATTGCTTGTCCAAATACCTCGTGGCATAAGACAGGGAACCTTACTTAGAGTCGTCTTCAATGAATCAAAGGATGGCAAAATTCTATTACGAGCGAGGATCATTTAAGGTGGTCAAGATGTTGTTGCTAAGTATGATAGAGCTCTCTCTTGTCCCTGTGCTACTCGGTTTGGTTCTGTACGACCAAGGTCTGGGGAACCCTGTTTACCCTAAATCCGAACAATCTCAGGGTAGATTGATTATCCTTTATGATAACAATTCCAATGATTACCGTTTGAAATCATCATGGGGCTTCTCGTGCCTGATAAAGCTTGAGGAAAAGACGATCCTTTTCGATACGGGAGGAGATGGAGGGATCCTCCTTTATAACATGAGGGTGTTAAACAAAGACCCAAAAACCATTGACAGGGTCGTCTTATCCCATATCCATGGAGATCATACAGGAGGACTGTGGAGTCTATTGGAAGAGAAGCCAAACTTGAAAGTTTATATTCCGGGATCATTTCCGCAGGAATTTGAACAAAGAGTAAAAAAGTATGGAGCTGAGGTGGTAAGAGTCAATACCTCTTTGGAAATTGATCGGGGGATATATTTGACCGAAGAGATGGAAAACGGAATAAAGGAGCAATTCCTTCTCATTCATACTTCTAAAGGGATGATCCTGGTTACGGGTTGTGCCCATCCGGGAATCGTCGAAATCATTGAGAAAGCAAAGACAACGACAGGACAAGACGTTCACATGGTTCTCGGAGGATTTCATCTCTTTTCAAGAGGTAAAAAAGAAATTCAAGAGATTATTCATTCATTTCTTGATATGAAGGTTCAGATGGTTGCTCCCTGTCATTGTACCGGCGATTTGGCGATGGCCATGTTTAAAGATGCCTATGGGAAAAACTTTATAAAAATATGCCAGAATACCCCTCAGCTCTGCTGGGGGGATGAATGGCCTCCCTCTCCCCTGGGGGGAGAGGGTTAGGGTGAGGGGGAAATGATCTTATCATCACCCCCACCTTAATCCTCCCCCATCAAGGGGGAGGAAAGTTTTTTAGAGAATTTGATGCCCCGCAGCTTGCTGCGGGGTAGTTCACTCAGGCAGGGGTTGGAAAAGTCATTCAGCTCAAAGGATCGATGTAAATGGAAAGAAGGTGGGCTATGGCAAGAATATCCAAGAAGGATCTGAAAATAAAGAAAACAGAATTTAGTTTATTGGCCCCTGATGCGAGCACTGCATTTATAGCTGGGAACTTTAACCAATGGGATTTGTCTTCTCATCCACTAAAAAAGAATAAACAAGGAGTCTGGAAAATCTCTCTCGCTCTTGATCCGGGCCAATACGAATACCGATTCTATGTAGATGGAGAATGGGAAAACGACCCCCACTGCCATTGTTTTATTGAAAATCCGTTCGGGACACTAAATTGTTTAAGAATTCTGGAATAGTTTCAGAATGTGACATATGTCGTGGAGTAGGTGCAGGCCCAATTTCCGAGGGAAAGGTTCTATTTTATGAGGACTCATCTGGATTGTTTGCCCTGTTTCTTAAGGCAAGCATTAGAGGCCGCTCGAATGGCATCGCAAAATGAAGGAATTCAGAGAAAAGTTTTAACCTCTGTTCTTTCGATTCTATCGAATATATCTACCCAGGCCTCTCCTCCTGAAATCGCCCATCTTGTCCATTTGAGGGTAAAATCGATCACAGGCAATTTTGATCCCTACAGGGAAATAAAGAAGAAGCAGAATGAAATGGCTTTGCAGTTCGAAAGCACCGTGAGTTTACAAATCGCAGAAATGTCTGATTCTTTAAAGGCAGCCATGATGTTTTCCGCTGTTGGAAATGCCATTGATCTGGCTCCGCATTGCCCTATCCCTGACATTTATAAGCGATACATGGAAATGATCAGTAAGGGATTTGCCTGGGATGATTATGAATTATTTCTCAAAAAGTTGGCTCGGTCAAAATCGCTACTTTATTTAGGGGATAACGCCGGGGAAATCGTTTGGGATAAAATCCTTATCGAGGAACTCATTGAGACTTTTGGTTTGGATATTACTTATGCGGTGAGAGGTTTTCCGATTCTCAATGATGTGACGATGGAGGATGCCCATTTTGTCGGATTAGACAAAGTGGCCAAAGTTGTCTCCAATGGTTTTGATGCACCTGGGACCCTTCTCGACAGGTGTTCGGAGAAGTTTTTGAAACACTATAAGACTTCGGATCTAATACTATCGAAAGGGCAGGGAAACTACGAATCGCTCAGTGAAGAACATCGCCCCATTTTCTTTCTACTAAACGTAAAATGTTCCGTCATTGCCGAGGATATCCATTGCAGCCTCGGCGACCTGGTTCTGAAAGCGCAGTCAAATCATGCTCTATTTCATCACTACGATGGATATGCATAAAGGAGCTGGTTTATAAGTAAGTTCGGCGTGAGCTTTTTTTTGTCGGGAGGTATTGAAATTGAGAATCAAAATCCATAGCCTAACCAGGGAGTGCCCTAAGAGCTCACTGAAAGACTTCCTGTGTGCGAAGGGTTTTAAAAGCACCAAAGGAAGGGAGATTATTCTAAAAGAGCTGGAAACCCAAAGAGAACATTTCAATGCAGAGACCCTCTACTCCGGTCTCAACCAAAAAAAACAAAAAGTCTCAAGGCCCACCATTTACAGAACATTAAAGCTTCTTGAAAAACTTTGTCTTATAGAAAGATTCGATATTAAAAAGAATTGTTCCTACTACGAGCCTCTATCGCATAGGAGAGAACACGGACATCTCATTTGCGAGGAATGTGGAAAGATCATCGATTTTTCCGTAGGGGATTTCGGCACGATCAAATCGGCGATCGTCAAGGAGAAGGATTTCACATTAAGCTACATTTCCATTCGTGCTTTCGGTCTGTGCCAAAGTTGCCTGAAGGCCATGAAGATGCCACACGGTGAAACCTGAGAAAGGAAGAAAAGGGGAGATCATGGAATACACAAAAACCTCTGTTTTGGAAAATTCAAAGATGCAATTGGCCGAAATCGTCACCCAAAACAGGTTACTTGACGCCCATGTATCCGTCCTGGTTAAAACTCTGACTCCTGCAGAAGCAATTGGGGAACCGGGGAGAAGGGACTTTCCGATTATTCTGGGGAAGGAAAGGGTCGTCGAGGCGGAAGTTCTGGGAGCGAAGGCCCATGCCTTTACCGATTCTCCTGGAGAATTTGTGGGTAATTTAAAAGAAGTGCTCAATTTCCCCCTTACCTCAAATAGAGAGCGAAGCATTTATGTGGCAACAATGAATGCGACACTGAAATATCTCAGCTTCATTGATAACACAATCCACTGTAGGGACGAAGATCCCGAGAGATGCGGTAAAGAAATTGCTTCCCAACTTCTGAAGCGTTACGGGAAAACCAAAATCGGTTTCATCGGTTTGAATCCAGCCATTGCTGAGAACCTGGTCGAAACTTTTGGAGCGGAAAGCGTTAGGATTACCGACCTCAATAAACAAAATGTAAATTCTTTTAAGCATGGAGTAAAGGTTTGGGATGGCAACGAAATGACAGAAGAATTAATCAAACATGGCGATGTCATTCTGATTACAGGGACAACGTTTGTCAACGGAACTTTTAATCACATCATGCATTGTGTGCAGAATTACAAAAAAGATTACCTGACCTATGGAGTGACGGGGGCAGGGTTATGCAAGTTGTTGGGACTTAATAGAATCTGTCCCTACAGTAGAAACCAATAAGTCCTGTGTTGGACATTACCTGCAGCAGGGGCAAAGTCGTTTTGTTCTGGAGAGATAAGATGGAGTCGAAGATTTTAGAGGAAATGAGAAAGAGTTTTAAACACGAGGTGATTGCATTTGATTGGGAACCCAACCGTAAACGACCAAGGAGATAAGGGATTCTTTATCGCATCAGAGGTTTCACTGTTTTCAAGGAAAGGAGGAAGGTCCTATGAAAGAGGGATCCATAAATTATGAAAAGATGAAATGGGCGGATGCCCCAGGGTATCCGGAGGGTAGTAAAATCAAGATTCTCAGAGAGGGAGGACCTGGAGAAGGGAAGACCTTTTTACGCAAAATCAAAAAAGGGTTTAAAATGGAAGGGCATAGCCATACCACGGTGGAACAGCATATTGTCCTGAAGGGTGAGTATGAGAGTGAGGGGAAAGTTTTTAAGGCGGGGACTTATCGGTTGATCCCAAAACACGAAACCCATGGTCCATTCAAGTCATCTCAAGGGGCGGTCATTCTGGTCATCTGGGATCCTGAGGAGAAGGATTTGTCTGCAAAATTTGAAGAAATGAAAAAGGCGGTTCAAAATCTCTCGAGGGAGGATAAGATCAGGTTTTTACAGGATGTGGTCCCTCTGGTTTGTAAAGATCTTTCAGGAGATGAAGAGTGTATCGATATGCTGAAAGAGGCTTTCGGTGAAACCTTTGTAAGGGAGATCATGAAGAGGTCCGAAGAGATGATAATAATTTAAAAATTACAGAAAGCAACAGAAGAGGAAAAGATTAGGTCGAGATAAAAGGATCTAGTCCTATGGATTTGGAAGAGGAGAGGAATGAACTTTTGAAAGAAATCGAAGAACTGGAGGAGAAATTGAAGACATCAAAAAGAGGATCCTTCCGCATTCTGTCAGGTATGATGTCGTCAATTACTGGAGGAAAAAGAAGGGGAGCTCACGAGAAAAAAAGTGCTTTTCAGGACATGAGATGAAAGGGGAGTCGAATGACAGGGAAAACATTTAAGAAACCCAAATTGGGTGAAAAACTGATGAAAGGGATCCCCACATCTCCTGGGGTGGCCATGGGGAAGGTCTGCATCCATCAAGATATTTTTTCTCATGTTCCCACTTATACCATTGAGGATCATCAAATTGGACTTGAGATTCAGAAACTTAAAAAAGCAATAGAAGAAGTTGAAGAGGCGATCCGGAGGGACCATGACAATGTTAGAAGGCAGCTGGGATACGGGGGATATGGAGATGCCGAAATCTTCTCGACCCACCTTTCCATTATGAAAGATTCGCATTTTTTATCAGAAGTTTTCGAAAAGGTAGCCACGCAGAGAATCAATGCGACGGCTGCTGTGTTATCCCAGATAAAAAGATATGAAGAGGTCTTCTTTAAAATGGGAGATACTTACCTTAAAGAGCGTATCCTGGATATTCGGGATATTGGAAAAAGATTGATTGAATCCTTAATCGGGCCCATAGAGTTTGATTGTCCGTTTAAAGAGGCAGTCATTGTGGCTGGATTAGAGCTGACGCCCAAGGACACGGTTCAAATCAAAAAGGAGCGGGTATTGGCATTCATTACGGAGCAAGGCGGAAGAGAATCCCATGCGGCGATTCTTGCACGTTCTATGGGAATTCCGGCGGTTTTAGGGATTGGAGGGTTGCTATCCCGAATCCAGAAAGGGGATTTTATAATCGTGGATGGAAATCTGGGTTTTGTCGTGGTTAACCCTCCCGAGGGAGTCATCCGGGAATACCAAAAGAATCAGGAAAAGATTAAAGCTCATCGAAGAGGTCTGGAAAAACTCATTACCTCTCCAACAGAGACTATGGATGGCGAACGGTTCACGCTGATGGCCAACATCGGAAGCATGATGGATCTGGAATTTGCTATCCATTATCAAGCAGATGGGATAGGACTCTTCAGGACGGAACTTCCTTTTATTGTGGGAGACCATTTTCTCTCAGAGGAAGAACAATTCGAAATCTATAAGAGGGTCGTTGAAAAAATGAATCCGAGAGAGGTGATCATCCGAACCCTCGATTTTGGGGGAGATAAGTTTCTGGTCTCTCCTCGTCCTGAAAAGAATCCGTTTTTGGGATATCGCTCCACCAGGGCCTTTTTGAAAGAGAAAGAGATGTTGAAAATTCAGCTCAGAGCAATATTCAGGGCTAGCGCTTATGGGAAGGTGAAGGTCCTATTCCCCATGGTTTCAAGCATTGAAGAGGTGAGGCAATTGCGGAAGATAGTCAAAGAAGTGGACGACGAATTGTTGAGTCAAAAAGCCAATTTTGAAAAGGGGATTCCTATTGGTGTTATGGTTGAAGTCCCTTCCTTGGCCATCGTGGCATTTAAATTGATGAAGGAGGTTGATTTCGTAAGCATTGGGACGAATGATTTGGTTCAGTTCACTCTGGCTGTGGATAGGGATAACGACCTGGTAAGCCATCTTTATCAGCCTCTAAATCCTTCAATCCTGTGGCTCATCAAAAATGTGATCGAAGGTGGAAAAGCTTATGGCAAAAGCGTTTCCATATGCGGAGAGATAGCAGGAAACCCCACTTACTTTCCTTTATTATTCGGCTTAGGTCTTAGAGAATTAAGCGTGGCCCCAGTTTCAATACTGGAGATCAAGGAAATTGCCAGGCTGGTGACCATGGAGAAGGCATCTCATATTGCGAACAAGGCATTGGGGATGGATTCTTCGGAAGAAATTAGACAGTTATTGGAAGCTTCCTATCCTCTTGCATACCACTAACTTAAGGAGAAACTTATGGGAGAGAAAAAAGATCATTTCAGGAAACTCTCAGAACTTTCAGAAAAGATCATGACTCTGAGTGAATCAATAAGGCAAGCCGAAAAGGACATGGAATCCGTCTGGGCAGATGAGATCGAGGTGAAAGACCTTCAGGATGTAAAAGAGCGGATGAAAGCAGTGGAAGAAACCCTCAGTATCCTCCAAGAAGAGGTTGGCCATTTAGAAGTAGAACATTGCAAAAAAGTCTAAGAGACGTAATAAGAAGGCCATGACAAAAAAACAAAATTTCTCGAGCAAGGACAACGATCCATCAGCGATCGCCTTCTATTCAACTCTTCTGAATATTTTCGTAGCAGGGGCAAAAGGCGTATTGGCATGGCTTTCGGGTAGCGCTGCCCTTCTGGCCGACACCATCCATGGTTTCTCAGATACTTTTGCCAGCCTCTTGGTCCTGGTGGGGATACGGTTATCGAAAAGAAAGTTCGAAGCATTTCCGTGGGGTCTTTATAAAGGGAAAGGAATCAAGGTGAGTGAATGGCTCCTTCAGAATGGAGTCGATACCGTTTATATCAGGAAGGCCTTCATTAGAAAAGGACCTTCTTATGTTTTTCCAATGCAGACGTTGAGGTGATTATAACAGAGGACAAGAGAATCGATGAAATCCACCAGAAATTGACAGAACCAGAAATCAATTAATCGAATGAGGAGATCATGCCAATGACTCTGGATCAGGTTTACGAGAATAAGAAAGCAACGGTGGTCGATATTCAAGGAGGCCAAGGGATAAGGCAACGTCTCGGCCAGATGGGTATTCATCCTGGCGATACAATAACGATGTTGAGGTACGGGGCACTCCGAGGTCCTATTCTGATTGAGGTGCATAGCAGTCAGGTGGCTCTTGGAAGGGGGATCGCCTCCCGAATCATTGTGGAGGAAGTAGAATGAAAATTGCTCTGGCTGGCCAGCCAAACTGTGGCAAGAGCACCATATTCAACCACATCGCTGGGTACAAAGCCATGACTTCCAATTTTCCGGGAACGACCGTTAAATACACTGAGACGAAAACCCACATCAATGGATATACGTGCAACTGCACTGACCTTCCTGGGACCTATTCGCTGACCTCGTCGGACCCAGCCGAATTGGAAGCACGAAAACATCTCCTTTCTGGAGAAGTAGATGTAATTATTAATGTAGTCGATGCCTCGCTCCTCTGCCGAAGTCTGGAACTGACACTTCAACTTCTGGAACTGGAAGTTCCCATGATCCTCTGCCTGAATATGATGGACGAGGCCCAGAGGAAAGGAATCCAGATTGATGGCCAAAAACTCTCCAACCTTCTCGGAGTCCCGGCTATTCCCACTATCGCCACAACCGGAAAAGGGCTGAAGGAGCTATTTATTGAAGTTTTAAGGGTCCGAGAAGAAAAGAGGATAGGGAAACCCCCAAAATTCAGCAAAGACATCGAAGAAATTGTAAGTCAATTGGACTCCATACTCAACTCTGAATGGCCAGTTAAAGAAAAGGTTCCCACTCGGTTTCTTTCCATAAAACTCCTTGAAAATGATGGGTTCTTCATTAATGAAACAAAGCAAAATAGTAACGCTATCAATCGAATAAGGCCCCTTCAGGAAAAGTTGGAGCAAATTCATGGCTGTCCATCGGATGAAGTTATTTCCTCTGAACGTCATGCCCTGACGATGAACTTATTTGAGAAGGTTTCCACTCTTATCCATCCTCCAAAGCAGGACATCCGGAACGCCATTGATCACTGGGTGATGCATCAATTCTTCGGTTATTTAATTCTGGTGGGTGTCTTCTATGGTTTTTTCAATTTCATCTTTGGAATTGGCGGATATATCGAAGAGCCCCTGATGGCGCTCTTTAACCAATGGATAGGAGGTCTTGAAGAATTATTTGGGAAAGAGAGTTTAGCCCTATTCCTTTCCAAAGGAGTTCTCCAGGGAATTGCAGGAGGAATTGCCATTGTCCTCCCTTATCTTGTCCCTTTCTTCATCGGTCTCTCCATTCTGGAAGACATTGGATATCTGCCGAGGGTAGCTTTCCTGATGGATGTTTTTATGCACCGGATTGGTCTTCACGGCAAATCCATTATTCCATTTATTCTGGGGTATGGGTGCAGTGTTCCAGCTGTGATGGCCACCCGAATCCTTGAATTTCCCCAGCACAGGTTTATCGTCTCCATCCTGACGACCATGATCCCATGTGCGGCTCGAATCACGATCATCTTCGGCCTGGTTGCCTTTCTTATCAGCCCCAATGCCGCGCTGGCGATTTTTGCCCTTAACATTCTGGTCGTGGCTATCGCAGGGAAGATCCTCTCCACCCTCTATCCTGAACCCGGAAGTCTCGGATTGATTCTGGAGATCCCTGCCTACCAGTTACCTCCGCTGCAAAACACATTAAAGAAATCCTGGTACCGGATAAAGGAATTTATCGTTATCGCATGGCCCCTCCTCATTATTGGAAGTGCATTATTGGCCCTGATGGAGTATGGCAAGGTAGACCTTTATTTCAATCGTTTTCTGTCTCCCCTCACTCACCTCCTTGGTCTGCCGGTTTCTGTGGGAACAACACTTATCTTTGGTCTCTTAAGAAAAGAACTCTCCTTGATCATGCTGACCCAGGCGTTAGGAACCACCCAGGTTCTTACAGTAATGACCAATACCCAGATCATGGTGTTTACCATTTTTGTTACTTTTTACATTCCCTGTTTGGCTACGATTGCAGCCCTTTGGAGAGAAATTGGAAAGAAAGGAGCTCTTATGGCCATTTTTTTTACTTTATCTGTGGCCATCATCTTGGCTCTTGCCACCCGCGTCTTTTTTGGAATTATTCTCTAAATGAGTTTTTAGGGTTGGCTTGAATGAAACGTTTACCGGGAAAGAGATGATAAGAATGGCAAATATCAAAAGCAAGGCGATGGAGGACATCAGAGATGTCCATGATCTGACTTTCTATAAATTTGCCATTGAAAGTTTGCCTGTGGCAGTGATGACCGTTGATCCGGAATTGAGGATAACCGGTTTTAATTCCTCCGCAGAAGAAGTTACCGGTTTTTCAAAAGAGGAGACCATAGGCCAACACTGCGGTAAAATCCTAAATGGAGAATTGTGTAGCATCAACTGTCCCCTCCGAACGGTACTCAACCACCGAGAGTCTGTTGTACGGACTGAGAGCACAATTTGTAACAAATTTGGGGAAATTATCCCCATCAGGCAACATGCTGCTGGATTATTAGATGAGGATGGGAAACTTATCGGAGGGCTGGAGGCGTTTGTCGATATTTCTCATTCAAAATTGCTGGAGCGAGAGAAGGCCAATCTTATCTCTATGTTTGCCCATGATATGAAATCCCCTTTAATCAGCATTCAGGGTTTTATCCTTCGTCTCCTGCAAAATGCCGATGAGATAGACGAAGAAAAACGGAAAAAATATCTAAAAATCGTAAAACTCGAAGCAAGCAAATTAGAATCTTTAATTGATGGTTTTCTGGAGTATTCCCATCTCCAAACCGGCAGATTGAACTTTAACTTTACCGCCACATCCTTGGATAAAGAGCTGATCGAGATTTACGAAACTTATCAAAATAAAGGTTCTCAAAAGGGTATTCAATTCGAGCTTCGAAATATGGAAACGTTACCGATTATTGAAGCCGATTCAAAATATCTACAGAGGGTGTTTTCAAATCTTCTGGATAATGCTTTGAAACATTCGCGAGAAAAAGGCCTGATCACCATTACCACACAACACACTGATCAATATATTATGGTCAAGATCAAAGACAGAGGGACCGGTATAGATTCAAAGGACCTTCCCTATATTTTCGATCCTTTTTACCAGGGGTATGGTGAAAAGAGGGGAAAGGGGTACGGTTTGGGTCTGGCTGTAGTGAAGGCCATTATAGATGGGCATGGAGGAAAGGTTTTCGTGGAGAGCGAATTGGGAAAAGGGTCGGTATTCACCGTCGCCTTACCCAAGAGGAGAAAGCCAGAGGAATAACTTTTTTTGAATGGTTGAGAATGAAGGAAAGAGGATGGAAAAAGAATTCGTTTTAAAAGTTATAAACTTGAATGTGAGGTTGGACCATCAAAGTATCATTGAAAATCTGTCGTTTGAAGTAAAAAGGGGAGACGTCCTCACCATTTTAGGCCCCAATGGAGCTGGAAAGTCCGTGTTGCTGAAAACCTTGCTCGGATTGGTCCCATATAAGGGAGAAATAGAATGGGCAAAGGCCATTAAGATTGGTTATGTCCCCCAGAGGCTCCCTTTTATCAAAGATATTCCTTTAAGCATAAAAGATTTTTTCAATTTAAAGGGATCTCCTGAAAGGGAGACAGAGGCAATTTTAAACTCAGTGGGGTTTCAGGAGGATTTTTTACGAAAAAAAATAGGTGATCTATCTTCAGGTCAGTTTCAGAGAATATTGATCGCTTGGGGGTTAGTAGGAAACCCACAAGTCTTACTTTTTGATGAACCGACGACTGGAGTGGATATCAGTGCAGAGGAGACCATCTACAATCTTTTGGTAAAATTGAAAGGGGAGAGGGATTTAACCATTTTGTTAGTAACCCACGATTTAAGTGTTGTTTATAAGTTTTCTACCAATGTGATTTGCTTAAATAGACAACCGATCTGTTATGGTCCGCCACAGGAGATTTTGACTCCGGAAAGTTTACAAAGGCTTTACGGCGGAGAAGTGAAATATTATCAACACAAACATTAGGGGCGTAACATGGATAATCAATTTTTATTGAGTCTAATCGTAGGAATTTGTGTCGGAGGGGCAGCCGGATTTTTGGGGTCTCTGATGTTAGGCAGAAGAATGGCCTTGGTGGCGGGCCCACTGGGACATTTGACCTTGCCGGGGATAGCTCTGGCTTTGATGTATGATTTCGATGTTTCCCTGGGTGCATTTCCATTTGTTATTTTTGGAATCGTTTTAATCTGGTTGTTTGAAATGAGAACGAAATTGCCGATGGAGGCTTTAACAGCCGTCGTCTTCGCCTCAGGAGTGGCTATCGCTTTTTTGCTTTTGCCCATTCAGCAGGCAGAGGCAGTCCTGGTGGGCGATATTACAAAAGTGAGTTTTGTAGAAGCAGCGGTTTCGGTTATTTTAATCCTTCTTCTTTTCTTTGTGGTAAAGAAAATTTATTCAAAAATCGTCTTGATCAATATTTCTGAAGAGTTGGCCATGTCGGAGAAAGTAGACATCAGGAAATATAATCTCATTTATTTGGGTTCCATTGCTATCATTGTTGCCTTGGGAGTGAAAATGGTGGGGGGCCTTTTAACCGCAGCCTTGGTGGCAATTCCCGCCACCGCTGCCAGAAACCTGAGCCGGAATTTGGCTCAATATGCCTTTGGGGCGATGGTTATTGGGATAATATCCTCTTTCTTGGGGATTCTCTTTTTTAGACTTACCGGATTCCCGGCAGGCCCTTTAATCATCTTAGCGAGCACTTTTATCTTTCTGATTTCATTGATTTTCAGAAGATAGATATAAATTCAAAGTATCTTTAGTTTTAGGAAAGTGAGAAGAATGGAAGCGAGACAGAACAAAAGGAGAAAAGATGGGCCAGCATAGGGATCAAGAGCTTTTTCCATCGATCATTTATCCGCCTACGCAGAAGACCACGGGCTCTGCCCGTGGATGAATGTGTAAGCCTTGGTGGGATCATTGATGCGCCGCAGTATTAATGCTTCGGCGGATTTCGCCACTGGCGGATAACCCTTCGACCTGCTCGCCGAACAAGTTCTTTGGCAGGCGAGAGCCTTGGCGTAGAAGGGTATTTCATGGAGGTACCACGGGCTTTGCCCGTGGAGCTCCATTAAAGAAAGGAGTTACCCATGGAAAGAATGTTTGAAGAATTCAAACTCGGTACTGCCAAGTTGGTGAACCGGTTCGTGTTCCCACCCATTAAGCTTGCCTGTGGCAATCCCGACGGCAAGGTAACGGAGAGACAACTCCAATTTTACAGCCAGATCGCCAGGGAGGGCCCCGCCGTGGTTATCTTAGAGCCAGTCTCTGTCACCGTGGAAGGTAAAGAGCATCCCAAACAGCTCTGTATCCATCTCCCCGAAAGCGCAAAGGAACTGAACAAGATTGTTCGTGTGGTTCAAAAAGAGGGTCGCCTGGCTTGCCTTCATCTGAACCATGCTGGCGCAGCCGCCAATCCCAAGGTAACGGGCACCAAACCCAAGGCTCCTTCAGTCATCACCTGCTTGACGAGCGGACAAGAGTCCGAGCCGTTGAGCGAAGAGGAGATAAAGACGATCATTGCAAGCTATAAATCAGCAGCCCAAAAGGCCGTAGAGGCGGGTTTCAACCTGATCGAAATTCAGGCGGGCCATGGCTACCTCCTGTCTCAATTTCTCAATGGCAAAGTCAACAAGAGGAACGATCGTTACGGTCAAAACCGATTGCTCTTTGCAAGAGAGGTCATCTCAAGTGTGAGAGACGGGGCTCCGGACGTGCCCTGCATTGTTAGAATTTCAGGCAATGAGATGTCGCCCGAGTTTGGCATAACACAGGAGGATCTGTTGCCCTTCCTGAAATTGGCAGAGGAGATGGGAATAAGTGCCCTGCACGTAGGTATGGGAAATGCCTGCTTCAGTCCTCCGTGGTATTTCCATCACGGCAGTCTGCCGGAAAGACCACAAATGGATGCTTTGTCCTGGCTCCGTGCTCAGACTTCATTGCCCCTCATCGTGGCGGGTAGGATGGGCAGAAGGGAAAGGGTTGAGGAAATCTTTGAGAAAGGGTTTGCTGATCTCGTTGCCCTCGGAAGACCGCTGATTGCGGATACGAAATTGATAGGAAAATGGCAAAAGGGGAAAGAGGAAAAAATTATGTACTGTGGTTATTGCCTCCAGGGGTGTCTTCATCGTGTGAGGAGCGGAGAGCCTCTGGGTTGTAATTTGAATCCGGAGATCGGTTTGCCACCTCTGGCATTAACACCTCAACCCATGAGGGTTCTCGTCGCCGGAGGAGGCCCTGCCGGTATGAGCGCAGCCCTCTATATGAGTAGGTGCGATCACCAGGTCACAATTGTCGAGAAGTTAGATCATCTCGGAGGGCAATTCGCTCTTGCATGGCAGGCCACCGGCAAGAAGACCATGAAAGATGGGTTAGAGAGTTTGGTCCGCGCTGTAAAGGAGAACGTAGCTTCGGTCATTTTTAACAGGACTGTAGATGCGGCTCTTGTTAAAGAGCTCCGGCCAGATCTTTTGGTATGGGCAACAGGCCCTTTACAAAATATCCCTGATATCCCGGGACTCAAAAATCAGTATATCATCAAAGCCTTAGAATTTTTTACTGGCAAAAAGGAGGTTTATGGCCCGAGAGTTCTTTTAATTGGGGCTGGAAGAACGGGTATCGAAATTGTCGAGAAATTGGGAGAAGGGGGCTATGAGGTAGTAGCCACAAAGCGGACAGACCCTATCGGGGGCATGATGGAAATGATTACCAGGAACTTGACCTTGATGAGGATAGGGAAGATGCCAAAGGTGACCTTGATGCATCATACCGCTGTCAAGTCATTCACACAGGATACGGTTGAGATAGAACAGGATGGCATTAGGAAGTCCCTCGAGCCTTTCCAGACGGTTGTTCTGGCATCAGGCATGGTACGGGCCCCGGGACCGGATGAAGAAATCCTTAAGGCTGTCTCCAAGATAGAAATTATCGGCGATGCCAGGGATGTCAAAGATATCTTCACCGCCATGCAGGCAGGTTACCAGTTAGCCATGAGGTATTAAGGGGAAGCGCAATGAAACGGGAGGAGGAATTACGAGCCCTTAGAGCAAAGTTGCAGGCGCTTAGTGTTAGCCTCTCCTCTTTGAAGGGGTGAATCAGAGAAATTGAACACAGGTCCAAACTCCCTTTCTTCCAAGCTATTGTTGCCCCTGAGAAATGTTCGGGGTGTGGATTATGCGAAGCGAACTGTCTTGTCCGGGCAATTGTTGTCGAAAAGACTGCATGGATTGATGCTGAGTGCTGCATCGTCTGTGGACGTTGTGTTGGGGTATGTTCTCAAGGAGCCATCTCATTTCATGACAAAGATTTTACCGTAAAGGAGATGCTGGAAGGGTCTTTTTAAATGCTCCCCTTACGAAGCGATGAGGCTATGAGGAGGTAGAAAAATGCCTATGATGACTGGAAGGGAATACATCGAGTCCCTCCGGGCTACTAAACCGGAGGTCTATTTTTTAGGCCAGAGGATAAAGCATATCGTTGATGAACCAATGTTTCAGCCCCATCTTCATGGAGCGGCCATGACGTATGAACTGGCTCATCATCCTGAATATGAACAGATCATGACCGCTACCTCTCATTTGACAGGTGAAAAGATTAACAGATTTACCCATGTCCACCATGGTATCGATGATCTGGTCAAAAAGGTGAGGATGATGAGGCTTCTCGGTCAAAAGACCGGCACCTGTTTCCAACGTTGTGTTGGCTTAGACGGCCTGAATGCTATCTACGTGACCACTTATGACATCGATCAGAAATATGGGACAGATTACCATGAGCGATTCAAGAGATACTTGCTGGAGGTGCAAAAAAACGATTGGATGCCTGCAGGGGCTATGACGGATGCCAGGGGTGATAGAAGCCTTCGTCCTAGTAAGCAGAAGCATCCTGATGTCTATCTTCACATCAAGGAAAGATTGAAGGATGGGGTCATCGTTTCTGGGACCAAGGCCCATATTACGGGTGCTATCAACAGCCACGAGATCATTACCATGCCCACCAGGACCATGACCGAAGAAGATAGGGATTATTCTGTCTCTTTTGCTATTCCTGCTGATGCTAAGGGCGTTATGTTCGTTTTCAGCAGGCAGACGAATGATACCAGGCGATTAGACGGGGTGCTCGATGCTGGAAATCCAAAGTATGGTATCGTAGGTGGGGAGGCGGTGATCATCTTCCAGAATGTATTCGTCCCTTGGGAGAGGGTGTTCATGGCCGGTGAGTATGATTTTACGACCGAACTGGTAGAGACCTTTGCTGGATACCACAGGAGTAACTACGGGGGTTGCAAGGTGGGTCTGGCTGATGTGGTCATAGGCGGATCGAGTTGGATAGCCGAGGCCCACGGCATCGGCAAGGCCTCCCACATCGTTGATAAACTGACAGAGATGATCGCTATGGCAGAAACCTGCTGGTCTTGTACCTTAGCCTGTTCCTATGAAGGATATAGAACTCCTTCTGGGGCATACCACATTAATCCCCTTCTTGCCAATGTGACTAAACTAAACATAACGAGGATGGTTTATGAATGGATGAGGGTGGGCCAGGACATAGCAGGCGGAAAGATTATAACACTGCCATCGGAAAAAGACCTTAATAACCCTGCGTCTGGGAAGGTTTTAGAAGAATGTTTTTCAGGTAAGGATGGGGTTCCACCCCGGGATATTATCAAGATGTTGAGATTGATTGAGAATATGTCTGTCGGGGCGGGGCTCCCCGAGGCAATGCATGGAGCAGGTTCGCCCGCAGCCCAGAAGATCATGATTGAAAGGAGAAGCGGGATAGAAAAGAAGATAGAGCTTGCCGAAACCATAGCAGGCATAAGAAAGGATAGAGACTTCGAAACCATCGTCGGTAAGGATGAAAAGACGCATTGGGATGAAGTCAGGAAAAAGATAGAAGAGCGAAGAGCACAAATACACTAATGACCTGTCCTTTCGGTCTTTTAGAATCCATGTTCACCATTGGCGTAAGGTATTGCGGCGGATGTAATCCCCAGATAGACAGATCAAGGATAGTGATAGATCTGAGAGAGGGTCTCAAAAAGATGGGCCTAGAGGTGGAACTCACGACCGAGAAAGAAAGGGCTGTTGACATGGTCCTTATTGTCAATGGATGCAAGCACGCCTGCCTTGAGGCAAAACAGGTTGAATCTGATTGTGGTTATCCCGTGATATCGGTAAGGGGTGAGATGGTCGATGATCAGTACGTGGAAGAAGGTGATATAATAAAAATTTTAATCCAAAGGATTTGCTCTTTTATCTAAGCGACTCCTCTTGTTGTTTGAAAGGCCAAATTAAGGAGGTGAACAACTGTGGAAATTTCGGAATGGAAAGCAGTCCTTGAGAGGGAACGTGAGGAGAAGAATAGATTCTTTGCGACACATCGGCTTGTGCCACGGGAAAATTGGCTTGAGGTGGCGATACCTGCTGGTGAAAAAGATTTCCCCCTGAAGAAATAGTAGGGTATAGATCCGAGGGGAGGGGAGCGAGTTTACAGTGACCAATAGTATTTCAGAAGAAGATGTGCATCGAGCAGTGGGGCGGGTGATGCACCCCGCGATCAACCGAAGCCTGGTCGATCTGGGAATGGCCAAAGATATAACTATGGAGCATGGCAGGGTCACGCTCACCTTGGCGCTTCCCTTTCTTGACGTACCCATCTCTATCAAAGATTATCTCGTGAACAGCCTGCGCAAGGTAGTGACAGACTTAGGCGCAGAAATCGAGATCCAGATAACAGGGATGAGCCAAGAAGAGCGACAGGTTTTCTTGGCGATGGAGCAGGAAAGCTGGAAAGGTCTGCCTTGAAGAAGACCCCCACGAAAATCCTGTATACAAAGCCTGGCCGGCATGGGATCCCTGGAGAACTTCAGGAAAGGATAGTGGAGCCTAAGCGCCACTTGCGTCCTGATCCCGTGCCGTCAGGATGGTCCGAGGGCTTGAGGATCTGGAAGAGGAACTTAACAAGGTAAACCCCGTTAGAAATTCCAGCAGGGCATTAAACCCCGCCGGAATTATTATAAAATCTAACCCCGTTGCAGAGCAGCAGGGCATTATTTCTAACGGGGTAAAAAAGGAGAGCCAAGGTCAGCTATGCGCAATGCTGAAAGAGAAAAATTTAAGATATTGCTAAACCATTGGATTGAATATAATAAAGAACACAGCCAGGAATTCAGGGAATGGGTGGAGAAGGCAAAAGGACTCGGAAAGGCTGAAACCTGTGATGACATATTGGAAGCAGCTCAAGAAATGGATAAAGCTAATGATGCATTACTGCGAGCCTTAAGGACATTAGCAGGATGCTGAAAAACGCCCATCTGCTGCGTTCCCCCTGCCTACCGGTAGGCAGGCTCATCCTCGCCCTGTTAGATGAACAGATAGATTTTGGAGAGGAATCAGTGAAGACATCAGCTTTCAAATAGCTGCAAGACCAATCAGGATTTTATCTAACGGGGCAAGTCGTTGCAGCGTACTTGCAAGTACGCCTCACTCCTCAAGATTTCGGGAGCCTTGCATCTGGGCATTTTTGAGCATCCTGGGAAAAACCACTTTTTCAGCAGCCTGTTAGAGGGCAAAGGAGGATAAAATGTGGTTATCTACAGCCTGGGTTACCTTATGTTTCCGGCTATTACGCTGCTAATGCTAATGAGGTGAAGATGGCAGACTCGGTGATACAAATAGAAAGAGGGTTTGATTAGAGTTCATCCGCCTACGCAGGATACCACGGCCTTGGCCGTGGAGGAATGCGTTAATGCGCGACATACCATTTCAGCGATCAATCTATCATGCTTCGGCGGATTTCGCTCACCGGTGGATGACCCACCGAAGCCTTGGTGCTTGCGCGCCGAAGCGCTTCAGCGCCCAGGGGCGTAGGTGGGTATGGTTTTGGGGGACCACGGGCTTGCCCGTGGGGCTCCATTAGAATGGGGAGGAGGTAAAAAACATGCCTTACAGGCTCTTAATTTTCACCTGCTATGGCGGGTGTGCCACTGGCGTTGCAGCGTCAAAATCTTGTATCAGGATATGGGAGGATAACCCGGATGAGGTAAAGATCGGGTGCCTCCCGGCTGTCATCGTGCCCTGGAAATTTAATGAAATTATGAAGAAATCGGAGAAGCGAGTTTTGGTCGACGCCTGCCCTGTGCAATGTGGCAAAAAGCTTTTTGAGAGGGAAGGAATGACGGTAGATCGTTACATTGAGCTTACATCAGAACTTGGCGTGAAAAAGTTAAAGAAGTTACCCTCAAAAGAATTAAAGGAGGAAGTCCACAAAACTATCCAGAAAGAAGTCAGTCTCCTCTTAGGTAAAAATTTATTGTAAGAGGAGAGGAAGGAGGAGGAGGCAATATGAGCA
Source organism: Syntrophaceae bacterium UBA2188 (assembly GCA_002327985.1). Lineage (GTDB taxonomy): Bacteria > Desulfobacterota > BSN033 > BSN033 > UBA1163 > UBA1163. Next base: position 24,034 of record DCVM01000061.1, read on the forward strand.
AGGTCATGGAAGTCACGGATCAAACTTTTGAGAAGGAAGTTTTAAAGGCAGACGTTCCCACAGAGGTCGATTTCTGGGCGCCATGGTGCGGCCCTTGTCTTAGGGTTTCACCCATCTATGACAAACTTTCAGGGGAATATGAGGGCAAATTTAAATTCTGCAAAATTAATGTGGATGAGAATCCCCAAATGGCAACGAAATACCAGATCATGAGCATCCCAATGCAAATGTTCTTTGTTGATGGCCAGAAGGTGGATGAACTCCTCGGTGCCCTTCCTGAACGCATGATTCGGTCGAAGGTTGAGGATATTCTAAAAAGGTTCCCGACGGATGAAAAGAAAAGCTTAAAATAATTTCTGTGTAGGACAAGGAGTCTGTGGAAGATGCAAAGGTTAAATTGAAAGGAGTGATTAAAATGAGAATCAAGGATGTGATGAAGCAAAATCCAATTACGGTGGATTCCAAAACATTGGTTTTAGATGCGAGAAAGATCATGCAAGAAAATAATATCCGTAGACTTCCAGTCGTTGACAAGAACAAATTAGTGGGGATTGTTACCTTGCACGATCTTCTCGAGGCGGCTCCCTCACCGGCCATCTCTTTAAATATTCATGAATTGAATTTTCTCCTTTCAAAATTGACGGTAGAAGAAGTGATGACAAGAGATCCTGTGATCCTTTCTCCGGATACGCCTTTTGAAGAGGCTTTAAGGATTGGACAGGAAAAAAAAATTGGTTCGTTCCCTGTCGTGGACAAAGGGAGACTGGTAGGGATTACGACCGAATCGGATATTGTCCGGGTATTGATCCATGCCTTGGGCGTAAGGGAAGAAGGATCTCGAATCACGATTGAGGGTTTGAATGAAAGAGATTTCAATCAGATCAATTCCATTGCCAATCAGCATGAAACGATCCTCCTCAGCATGATATCTTGGTTCAGAGAAGAAAAGAATGACTGGATGATTGTGCTTCGTGTAAAGGCCAAAAGACCTGAACCAATTGTTCAAGACCTAAAAGAAGCAGGGTTTAGGGTCACGTGTGTCACGTAAAAAACTTTGGTCATCAAGCTTGATTCTGAAAGCGGGAGTGTCTTTTATAAAAATATGCCAGAATACCCCTCAGCTCTGCTGGGGGGATGAATGGCCTCCCTCTCCCCTGGGGGGAGAGGGTTAGGGTGAGGGGGAAATGATCTTATCATCACCCCCACCTTAATCCTCCCCCATCAAGGGGGAGGAAAGTTTTTTAGAGAATTTGATGCCCCGCAGCTTGCTGCGGGGTAGTTCACTTCTATTTGTTTATGGGTTTTAAACTTCATATTCCTATCACCGCGATCTTAAATTATTTCAAATCAGCAACATCATATGTTGCATTCATTTCATTTATGCAACACAACTATTCATTGTTTATTCAAGCTCATGACCCACATCTTTCTCCAACTTATTGAACTTAATAAACATTTATTTTTTATTTTTCTTTGGCATCTAACTTGCTTTAAATAATTTTATGGATATGAAAATTGCAATCCCACTTTTTGGAACTCGGATTTCGCCTCGCTTTGATTTCTCTCCGGAAATTCGGATCATTACGGTAGAGGACGGAAAAGTGGTCAATCAGGAAAACTTTCCTGTGGCCCATCTGAACCTTACTCAGCGTCTTGATCAATTAGCCTCCAACGGGGTGAACAAGGTGATTTGTGGAGGAATTGATGGGTTCTGCTTAAATCAATTGGGAAGCAGAGGGATTGAAGTTGTCCACAATGTGGCAGGAGATGCTGAGATCGCTTCCGGTCTCTTCATGAAAGGAAGGCTTCGGCCAGACTTTTGCTGCGATAGGAGAAGGCAAAGAGGCTTTTGCGCTTGGAGAAGAGGGTATAAATAACGGATTTCGGATTTCGGAATTGTCCGAGAGAGAGCGTTTTAAGGAAAGGGAGGACTTAGATGACTAAAGAAAAATGTGAGAAAGATGCGATCTGCGATACCTGTGATGAATCGGGTTCATGCAGCCAACAGGAGAAAGAGGCCCATAATCAAGAAAGACTGACGTCAAGACTTTCCCACATCAAACATCGGATCATGGTGATGAGCGGGAAGGGGGGTGTTGGGAAAAGTACGGTATCGACCAATTTAGCTGTTGCCCTATCGCTGGATGGCTTTGATGTTGGGCTTTTGGATGCCGACATCCATGGACCCAACATTCCCAAGATGCTGGGAATCGAGTCAAAGCAGGTGATAGGGTCTGGTAAGGGAATGATTCCGATCGAGGTCTTTCCAAATTTAAAGGTGATCTCCATGGCCTTTTTCATTGGAGATCGGGACAATCCGGTAGTCTGGAGGGGTCCTCTTAAGCATAGCGCCATCAACCAATTTCTGGGAGAGGTGGAATGGGGAAACCTTGATTTCCTCATTGTCGATCTTCCGCCTGGGACAGGCGATGAACCATTAAGCGTCGCCCATCTGATTAAAAGCGTAGACGGATCCATTATTGTCACGACACCTCAGGATGTTGCTTTGCTCGATTCCCGAAAGGCCATTACCTTCAGTCGAATGATCGGTATTCCAGTCATTGGGATTGTCGAAAATATGAGTGGGTTGATCTGTCCACATTGTCAAAAAGAGATTCCCCTCTTTAAGATCGGTGGAGGGGAGAAGGCAGCAAAAGATATGGGGGTATCTTTCTTAGGAAGAATTCCCATTGATCCAGAGATGGTCACCGATTGTGATAGAGGAATGCCCTTTGTCATGTCTCAACCAAAGTCGGAGGCAGCCAAGGCTTTTAAGCAAATAGCCGATCGCTGTAAGGAATATGTTGGCTTTAAAGAGATAGAGAAACAATTTGAAAAAGAAAAATATCCCTATCATTTCAAAGAAAAGGAGGCAAAGAGATGAAGAGAATTGCATTGGCTTCTGAAGACGGTTCCGGTCTTGAGGGATCTCTCAGTGCCCATTTTGGGAGGTGTCCTTACTATACCTTTGTGAACGTGGAAGGAGATAAGATACTGGGCTTTGAGGTCGTCCAGAATCCTTACTTTCCAAACCATCAAGCGGGAGTCATCCCTCAGTTTATCCATTCTCAAAAGGCAAATGTGATGATTGCTGGCGGAATGGGGCCGAGGGCCATAGACTTTTTCACCCAATTTGGGATTGATGTCGCCACAGGGGCTCAAGGAAGGGTAAGGGATGTGGTAGAGGCTTATCTCAGAGGAGAAATTCAAGGAATCGTTGCTTGTGAACATCACGGGCATGACCATGGATGTGGGGAGGAGGGGCGATGAAAATTGCTGTCAGCGCAACAGGAAAAGATCTTAATTGCCAGATCGATCCGAGGTTCGGAAGATGCCAGTATTTTATCTTTGTTGATCCTGAAACTATGGAGTTCGAATCTTCAGAAAATGAGGGATTAATGGCCTCTGGCGGTGCCGGGGTTCAGGCTGCACAGCTTATTGTCCAAAAAGGGGCAAAGGCTTTGATCACAGGTAATCTTGGACCTAACGCAGCTTCAGCTCTCTCAGCATCAGGAATCAAAGTCTACTTAGTCCCTGGAGGGACAGTGAGGGAAGTGATCGAAGCATTTAAGTCAGGAAAACTTAAGGAAACGAGTGGGTCCACGGTTCCTCCTCACTTTGGTATGGGAGGAGGTCGGGGTATGGGTAGTCGCAGAGGGTCTTAAATCTCCAATTAATTGATACGAATCACGAACTATGAGTTAAGGGAAGGAGGAATCACTATGCCATACGGAATGGGACCTGCAGGATGGGGATACCGCCCTTATGGTTACGGTCGGGGGTGGTGTTGGAACCCCGGGTGGTACGGAACACCCGTTCCACCATGGGGAACCCCAACCAAGGAAGAGGAGGTTCGGTTTCTCGAAGAGGAAGCCAATTTCCTTCGGGGAGAACTGAGCCAGATCGAAAAAAGACTCGAAGAATTGAAGAAATAACTTCACTCATTTTATTATTAATCTTTCACTCTCGATTGAGGAGTCAGGGTGGTTGGGTGAAGGGGTTTCGGACACGAGACACTTGACACGCCTGCCTGCGGTAGGCAGGGACACGTTATTTCTTATGCGAAAGGAGTGATATTTATGCCAGGATTTGATGGAACAGGACCAATGGGTCAAGGTCCGATGACTGGTGGTGGGAGAGGTTTTTGTGCAATGCCATACGGGGCCGATAGACGCTACGGATATGGCTTCCAAGCACCCTATTACCCAACTAATTATCAACCTACCGGTATGTACCCATTCTATGGCCCTGTCTTTGGCGCAGGCCGTGGTGGTCTCCCATGGGGTGGAGGCCGCGGCAGAGTTTTTGGTGGTGGGCGAGGGTTCCGTCGTTGGTAATATAAAAAAATAGTGGTTGCATGGGGGCCTTCGATGGAACCCAGTGGGGATTGGATGCCCAATCCCCATGAGCCCTCGCCATAAATAAAAAAAGAGGGGGTGTAATTATGCGGTTTGGTAGAGTTTTGGATTTAGAGGATGGTCTCCACCTTGGCTCTATGTGGGCCTGGGAAGAGGAGGATTGCCCAGATGCTGGGCATATGGTGCGAATTGGGGTCCATTTTATTCCAACCCAAATTCGTTCGGTGCATATCCCCATCCCTTCTCGGGGGATTGGGACCCTTATGGAATGGATTATCCCCCTTACTCTCAATTTTATCCCGAATATCCACAAGCAATGGGTACATGGGAGAGCTATTATGAATCCCCGATGACGACCGGGGAAGGAGAAAAGGAGTGGTTAAAGAGCCAGGCCGAGTCAATCAGACAGCAGATTGATCAGATCAAAAACAGAATTTCACAGATGGAAAAAGAATAATTCAAGAAAAGGGGGACGCTATGAAGATTGCTGTGACGGCAACAGGCTCGAATTTGGATTCACCCATAGATCCCAGATTTGGCCGGTGTCAGTATTTTATCTTTGTTGATTCCGATTCTCTGCAATTCGAGGCCATTGAGAATGAGAATGTGATGGCATCAGGCGGGGCAGGTATTCAATCCGCCCAGTTTGTGGCCCAAAAGGGTGCCGAAGCAATCATCACTGGAAATCTGGGTCCCAACGCATCGACCGCGCTCAGTACCTCAGGTGTAAAAGTCTTTTTAGGCGCCACCGGAACTGTTCGGGAAGCCATTCAGATGTTTAAAAATGGACAACTTCAAGAAGCCTTTGGCCCCTCGGTACAGGACCATTTTGGGATGGGACAGCAGCCGGGAATTGGTCCTTCTACTGGTTTTGGCCCAGGAATGGGCGGAGGAATGGGCATGGGCCGAGGCATGGGAATGGGACGAGGCATGGGTATGGGGAGAGGGATGGGGCGAGGGATGGGAATGATGAGCCCAACTCCGCCTCCACCTCAGGCGATGAGCAAAGAACAAGAGATTCAAATGTTGAAGGAGCAAACCCAGGTTTTGGAGGACCAATTGAGAATGATCGGGCAGAGGATTGAGGAGCTGAGTAAGAAAGGGAATTAAAATTTGATCAAAGGGGGCGATGAATATGCCAAGAGGTGATGGGACAGGCCCTCCTTGGGGTAGTGGACCGGGCTCTGGAAGGGGTGCAAGAGGGTGCCTTGGCCCGCGGAGCTCTACCAGCTCTAAAATAGGCGGAAGTCGAGTTGAAAGATATGTTGGATTTATTGAGATGCTGGTCCCATTGGCTTCCACTTTAGTGGCGCTGTTTAAGAAGCCCAAAGTCCCCAAGAGTAACATTAGTGCATTAACTCGTGTTGGTGTCGAAGCAGATGATTCTAAAAATTTGAAAAGAGGTGATGAATATGCCAAGAGGTGACGGAACTGGTCCGCGTGGGAGTAGTGGTCCAGGAACAGGTAGAGGTGCCGGAATGGGTGGATCACGAAGGGGAAGGATGGGCGGCTCCAAAGCAGGCGCAGGGCCAGCAGGGGAGTGCGTCTGTCCTAAATGCGGAACTGTCGCATCTCATGAGGTTGGAATTCCCTGTTACAAAAAGAATTGTCCTAAATGTGGGGCAAAGATGGTAAGGAAATAGATCATCACCTTAAAAATAGCACCATTTTATAAGAAAAAGGAGGGATGATTATGCCTTACGGAATGGGACCTACGGGATGGAGACATCATCCTTATGGATATGGAAGAGGTTGGTGTTGGAACCCCGGGTGGTATGGTGCACCCGTTTCACCATGGGGAACTCCAACCAAAGAAGATGAAATACGGTTTCTCGAAGAGGAAGCCAATTTCCTTCGGGGAGAGCTAAGTCAGATTGAGAAAAGGATCGAAGAGTTGAAGAAATAGTCATAGGAATCGTCTTTTGGCGAAGGTTAGGAGGCCCGTATCGTATCTCGTCATAGGGTTCCGGCTAAAGGATTTTAAGCCCTAACTACGTAACCGTAGCCTTATAACGAAACCGGCATCTTAACCCTAACCTTTGGACTAATGACTTTTATAAAAATATGCCAGAATACCCCTCAGCTCTGCTGGGGGGATGAATGGCCTCCCTCTCCCCTGGGGGGAGAGGGTTAGGGTGAGGGGGAAATGATCTTATCATCACCCCCACCTTAATCCTCCCCCATCAAGGGGGAGGAAAGTTTTTTAGAGAATTTGATGCCCCGCAGCTTGCTGCGGGGTAGTTCACTCGGAAGGAGGTGTTGGTCATGCCAGGATTTGATGGAACAGGACCAATGGGAATGGGTCCGATGACAGGTGGAGGCAGAGGGTTTTGTGCTATGCCATACAAAGGTTATGGTCCATATGCATATGGTATGCGGGCACCCTATTATCCACCTACCGGTATAAGCTCATTCTATGGGATGCCATTTCATGGGCCCGTTTTCGGGGCAGGCCGTGGAGGAATTCCATGGGGTGGTGGTCGTGGTAGAGTATTCGGTGGCGGGCGTGGGTTCCGTCGTTGGTGATATAAAAAAATAGCGGTTGCATGGGGGCCTTCGATGGAACCCAGCCCCCCCACCCCTTTAGGGGAGAAGGGAGGCCTGCCTGCCGGCAGGCATGGGTAATATTTCTTGCGCTATGCGTTACGCGATTTTGTAGGTATAGGAGGTGATTAACATGCCAAGAGGAAATGGAACAGGTCCACCTTCGAGTACTGGTCCAGGCACTGGAAGAGGTGCTGGAATGGGTGGATCACGAAGGGGAAGAAGGGGTGGCTCCAGAGCAGGTGCAGGCCCAGCAGGGGAGTGTGTTTGTCCCAAATGCGGAACGGTCGCACCTCATGAGGTTGGAATTCCTTGCTCTCTTAAGCAATGTCCCAAATGTGGGGCAAAGATGGTGAGAAAATGAATTAGCTTTCGGATGAAGGGAATTTCCAGAATACTTATAAGAAATCAGAGTTGAGTGATTTGGAATCCTAATTTTAAGTCGATCGGATGCTGCCTAACCGAAAAGGGAAGATGGAAAACAATCTCCATAGGAATTGTTTTGCTTGTGGTTCAAATAACGGAATGGGTTTGGGGCTCAAGTTTTACAAACATGAAGATGGGACTGTTTTTGGGAATTTCTTTGCGGATCCGAAGTACGAAGGCTACTCGGGCATTGTTCACGGAGGAATCATCGCGACTCTGTTGGATTCTGCAATGACTCACTGTCTCTTAATGAAGGATATCCCTGCTCTCACGGGAAGATTGTCGGTCAAGTATTCTAATGCCATCAGAACTGGAGTAATGGTTAGGTTGGAGGCAAGGATTGTTGACGAATCTCGGAAAATATTTTTCTTGGAAGGGAGAGCTTCTGTTGAGGGAAAGAAAGTGGCGAGCGCAGTAGGCAGGTATAGGAAACCAAAGTAGTACTTTTCATTGGTCTACTTAGGAAAGCAGATATACAGGGGAGTCACCCTGGGTGCTCCCTGCCTGTCGATGAGAAACGATTGGTTGAAGATTTGAGATCATTCAACATGGATAGGAATGGATAAAAGACTAAATGACATAGTGATCTTAGTCAGAGGCGCCGGGGAAATGGCCACAGGGGTTGTTCATCGACTTGCCTCTTGCCATTTTAAGGTTTGTATGACTGAAACTTCGAATCCTCAAGCCGTGAGAAGAGAAGTAGCATTTTCAGAGGTGATCTTTGATTCAGAGAAAGAGGTTGAAGGGGTGATTGCCAAAAGGGTTGAATCTCAGGATCAGATACCCGAAGTGTGGAAAGAAGGAAAGATTCCTATTCTCATAGATCCAGAGATAAGGGTAAAGGAATTCTTGAAACCCGATGTTCTCATTGATGCAACACTGGCTAAAAAGAATTTAGGTACAAAGATCACGGATGCCCCGTTGGTTATCGGTCTTGGACCTGGTTTCCGTGCAGGCAAGGACGTTCATCTGGTTATTGAGACAAACCGCGGTCACAACCTGGGAAGAATCATTGCCAACGGAGGAGCCGAGCCCAATACAGGGATTCCGGGCCCCATTGGTGGTTATACAGAGGAAAGAGTGATCCGGGCTCCCAAGGAGGGAAAGTTTAAAGCATTAAAAAAGATCGGTGATGATGTGAAGGCTAATGAAAACGTTGCAATGGTAGACAATGTTGAGGTTCAATCCAGGATTGCAGGAGTGATTCGGGGTTTAATTCGAGATGGCACTGAAGTCTGGAAAGGCATGAAACTGGGAGACGTCGATCCACGGGGAATGAAGGCTCATTGTTACACGATCTCGGATAAGGCCAGGACCATTTCCGGAGGTGTTTTACAGGCTTTAATGGAGCGCTTCATTGGATAAATCTTCTATCGAGAAAAAATATATTTTCGGCCCGGTGCCCTCAAGGAGGTTGGGAAGATCTCTTGGGGTCGATCTCGTTCCTTATAAAATCTGCACATTTGATTGCATCTATTGCGATGTGGGAAGGACGACTCATAAAACGATATCCAGACAACCTTTTGTTTCTCCAGAAGAAATTCAGAGGGAACTGGAACTCACTCTATCCATTTTAAATAAAAAGCCTGACTATATCACTCTATCTGGCTCCGGGGAGCCCACTTTAAATAAAAATATTGGAGAAATCATTCGGAAGATTAAAGAGGTCACCTCCATTCCCATTGCTGTCCTAACGAATGGGTCTCTTCTGTTTCGGGATGAGGTGAGGAAGAATATTTTGCAAGCAGATTTCGTTCTCCCATCTCTTGATGCGATTACACCTGCTCTTTTTGAGTATATCAATAGGCCTCATTCTTCTTTAAGAATAGAGGAAATCATTTCAGGTCTGATTCAATTTCGGAAACAGTATCAAGGCCAGATCTGGCTGGAAGTCCTCTTCTGCCGGGGTGTCAATGACGGGAAGGAAGAGGTTGAAAAACTGAAAGATGTCATTGAGAAAGTAGAGCCCGACAGGATTCAATTAAATACATCGGTCAGGCCTCCTGCCGAAGATTTTGTCTTTCCCCTAACTCTTAAGCAGTTAGAAAACATAAAGGAAAAATTGGGGGACCATGCAGGAGTCGTCTCTGAGTTTATGGGCCCCATGGGAGATCGGTTTGATTCAGACAAGGATGCCGAAATTATCGAATTGATTAAGAGGAGACCCTGCACCGCAGAGGATATTTCCAGGGCCCTTGGACTGCATTTAGATGAGGTGGTGAAATATTTGGGAAAACTTATCAAAGAAGGAAGTGTCCACTATCGAATGCATGAGCACCATTGTTATTACGAAGGCACTCTCATTCACTAAACGAGAATAGGGTTATGATTATATCCATTGCAAGCGGAAAAGGGGGAACCGGAAAGACCACCATCGCCATTAATTTAGCCCTTTCGCTCCCCAAAGAGACTGTCCAACTCATTGATTGTGATGTCGAGGAACCTAACTCCCATATTTTTCTTAAACCCACTTTCCATCGGGTTACCTCGGTAGGAATGCGGGTTCCCCGAATCGATGAATCGAAATGCACTTATTGCGGGAAGTGTGCTCAGGTATGCGAATATCATGCGATTGCCGTCATTTTGAAAAATGTGCTGGTCTTTGATGAGCTCTGCCATGGCTGCGGTGCCTGTTCTTACTTATGCCCCGAAAAGGCCATTTTTGAAGTAGAGAGGGAAATCGGCATCATTCAGGAAGGGAGCGCAAATGGAATCTCTTTTATCAATGGGATTTTGAATATTGGAGAACCTATGGCTTCCCCTATCATCAGGAAAGCAAAAGAGGGGATTCAAAAGAATAAGATCACCATTCTCGATGCGCCTCCCGGGACAGCCTGCCCTGTCATTGAAACGGTGAAAGGAAGTGACTTCTGTCTCCTCGTCACAGAGCCGACTCCCTTTGGGCTGAATGACTTGGAATTAGCAGTGGGAATGCTGGAAAAACTCGGAATTCAGATGGGGATTGTGATCAATAAGGCGGATATAGGGGATCGAGGGATATGGGATTACTGTAAATCAAAAAATATTCCGATTCTCATGGAAATACCGATGGATCGAAAAATTGCTGAATCTTATTCAAAAGGTATTCCTATTGTGGTTGAGAATCCTTCTTATATCCAGAGATTTTGTGATTTATTTGAAAAGGTGGAGAAACTTCATGAGTCAAATCGAAGAAGGCCAAGAATTGAATGATGAAGTGGGTTATCTCGTCTATAATGAGACGTTGATCGATCACTTTATGCATCCCAGGAACGTCGGAGAAATCGAAAATCCTGATGCCATCGCAGTGGTAGGGGATCCGACCTGCGGGGATTTCGTTAGGGTATATCTCAAGGTGGAAGACGGCAGGATATCCGCCTTCAAATTTTTAACCCAGGGATGCCCAGGGGCCATTTCCACTTCGAGCATTGCCACGGAATTGGCGATCGGAAAAACTCTCGAAGAAGCGCTCAAACTGACGGACAACGATGTGATCGAGGCGGCCGGTGGCATTCCGGCAAGAAAAGCCCATTGCTCCCTTCTTGCCGTAAAAGGATTGCATGAGGCGATTTTGAATTATCAGAGAAAATAATATCCTCCTGTCTCTCCCCATAGTGAGATTGTGTCATCATGGCGGTCAGGGGACAGAGAGCCAGCTTCGGGAGCTTTAGAATTGCGATTATTTTAGGTGCATAGACAAATGGCCTAATGGTGAAAAGGGGTGTTGGCATGGGAAACAAGCCTATGATTTTTTTGCTAAAAGGTTCCGCTCTAAAGCTCTCTCAGCCGCCTCTCTGCCTCCTGCCCAACATTGAAACTGCCGAAGGAGCGCTTTCGATTTCCTGTTTGCTTCCTATTGTAATGCAGTCTCTGCCGGGGAGGTTTGCCCCGAAGAGTAGGGAAATTTACTCTACAGGTTAGAGGTGGGGGTGATGATGGAGCAAAATGAAATTAAGCAATTAGCTATTGTCAGCGGAAAAGGTGGAACCGGGAAGACCACGATTGCTGCTGCCTTTGCCTCATTAGCTAAAAATAAGGTGATGGTGGACTGTGACGTGGATGCGGCGGACCTCCATCTCTTGCTCCAGCCAAAAGTCTTGACCCAAGAAAAATATTTTGGAGGAAGATCTCCTCGTGTGGATTTGGAGAAATGCACCCAATGTGGTCTCTGCACCGAAGTATGTCGGTTTAATGCCATCGATAACGGGGTACTTGATCCCATATCATGTGAAGGATGTGGATTCTGTTTCCACATATGCCCCGAAAGCGCCATTGTGATGGAAGAGGCCTTTTCAGGGGATTGGTTTTTTTCTGAAACATCTTATGGTCCCTTTGTCCATGCCCGATTGGGCATCGGAGAAGAGAATTCAGGTAAACTGGTGACAGTGGTGAGAAAGAAAGCTGTGGAGATCGCAAAGGAGAAAAATTTAGCACTCATCCTGATCGACGGCCCTCCCGGAATTGGATGCCCGGTTACAGCCTCATTAACTGGTGTAAATCTGATTTTAGCAGTAACAGAACCCACCCTTTCAGGGATTCATGATTTAGAGAGAATTCTTAAACTCTCAGAACACTTTAAAATCCCTTCCATGGTCTGCATCAATAAATTTGATATTAATTTAGAAAACTCTCAAAAAATTATTTCCTATTGTGAAAAGAATGGTTCGAAACTCGTGGGGAGAATCCCTTACGAACCCAAAGTGGTTGAGGCATTAGTCAACAGAAAGACTGTTATGGATTATCCTTGCAACGAAGTCCAGGGGATCGTGAACCAAATGTGGAAAGAGGTGGAAAACACCCTGTTTCCCTCTCCTCTTGATGGGGAGAGGTTGGGGTGAGAGGAAGGGTTTTTTAATTGGATAAGATGTCCGAATATCAAAAATTCTGTTATTGGGTGGACACCGATGATCTGAAAAAAGTGAAGGAGTATATTGAACAAAAGGGAGAAGAACTGGACGATGAGGCTCGAATCCCTTGCCGGGTATTAAGATCGTCAAGAGATATTGGATATTTAGGACCTCCGGCATGGGATGGCTTTTGTAAAAGGAGGACTTCGTGGTACCGAAAATCTGACAAGAGGGGTAAGTTTCTTGTGGTCAGCAATACCTCTCTGGGTCATTTAGATATTGGAAATCCAATCATCATCAAAGCATCAAAATTTAAACCCAATCACCTCCCTTCCTATGAAGAAATCCTTCGATTAATTAAATCAGAAAAATATCAGAGTTTGAAACCCGATGTCTGGGAAAAAGTCGACCCGCTTGATAAAGAATTCTATAAACGGTGGTTTGAACGTCACCAGCCCAAAGAGCTTTTTGATTTTGATAAAATCTTTGCACACCATTCAGCCAATCATGCCAACTTCATTGATCCTCAGTTCCTTATCAACACGGATGGGATAAAGGCGCCTTATTCCATCGCCGATAGCATCCATGTCTGTTCTTCCTGTATTGAATTTTTTAACATTGTGGGAAAACAGTGGCCAATCAAATACGTTGTTCCTTGCATTGGTGCTGTTCAATTTGCTCATCTCCCAATAGATCAGTACTTTGAAGTAAGGGTTCAAGGGGGGAACGGCGACAACAAGAACGAAGATTAAATCGTGAGATGAAGATGGATCCCATTGAGCTGAAACCTAATCTTTCGAGTTGTATTGAAACCTTATCCAAAAAGGAATATGAACGGACCCTCAATCTCCTTCTAAAAAAGGGGCCTGTAGATGAAGAACTTGGGGAGAGGCTTGAAGTGTTGAGGCTGTTTCTGGAGTCTACAGATTTTGGTCATCTTCGAAGTCAATATGAAGGGCATCTTACGGAGGGGAAAAGAGTTACATTCCTCATCTATCCCAAGGCAGGGAAAGCGAACTATAAGCTGAAAGTGGAATAATGATTGTTGCGGTAAAAGAACTGACAAAATGCTTTTCAATTTTTAAGGAGGTTTTTAAATGCCGATTTATGAATACCGCTGTCATCAGTGTGGGACTATTTCAGAATTTTTAGTCGGGATAGGACCAAAAAGTAGCTCTCTCTCATGCAAACAGTGCGGAAGTTCCCAACTGGAAAAAATGATCTCGGTGTCTCATCCCTTAAAGGGTGAGAAAAGAGCATCTGGACATACCTGCTGTGGGAGAGAAGAACGATGCTCCACCCCTCCCTGTTCCACGGGGAGCGGTTGCAGACGGGATTAATATTTGAAGACAAGGTGTGTCCTCATTGATTGAGGGCAAATCATTTCACCTAAGGGAGACGGGAAAGATGAGGGTTAACATCGAGATAGCAGGAATACCTCTTTATAAGACCTTTGGAAAGAGCAAGAAGATAGAATTCGAATTCCCTGGAAAGACTTTAAAGGAATTAATGGACGCCATGGTAAGAAAGTTTGGATTCGAAATAAAAAAGTTCCTGTTGGATAAGAATGGAGATATCGATATGGACATTCGGGTACTTCTTAATGGGGCAACCTATCTCTCTGAGAACCGAATGCAGGCATCCTTAAACGATGGAGATACACTCGTCTTTAAGGCACCTTCCTGAGGATAGCAAGGCAGCCAGGATGGCTGTTAGAAAGATTAAAAAGACATGCAACTGAAATCCATTGGAATCATTCATTCTCCGTATAAGGAAAGAAAAAAATGCCCGCCCCAAGGGCGGGAAGAAATTTGCTGGATAGAGGTATTTGAAGAATATAAGGGAGGGCTGAAGGATATCGATGGATTCTCCCACCTGCTCTTATTTTATTGGCTTCATTGTTCCAAGAATTATTCCCTTTTGGTAAAAACACCCTGGGATTCTGAGCCGCATGGTGTGTTTGCGACCCGATCTCCCAACAGGCCAAATGCTTTGGGCTTATCCGTCGTTGAGTTGATTGAAAGAGAAGAGAATAAACTAAAAGTAAAAGGGTTAGATGCATTGGAAGGAACTCCTCTTCTGGATATCAAACCCTATCTGCCCCCGATCGATTCGAAAACGAAGGTAAGGATCGGGTGGGTGGAGCGCACAGATTTTTCAAAGGTGTACGGGAAAACGATTAAGGAGTTGAAGCATATCCAGTAATCATTAGGGGATATCCTGTGAAAATTAAAGATTCAACTTTTTGATCAAGGGAGTCAAAATCCTTGAAGGATGACTATCAAATCCGATACAGAAGCTCAAAATTCTCAAACGAAAAGATCGAACTCGATGGAAAGTCTTTTATTCATTGCGAATTCCATAACTGTTTGCTCATCCTGGAGAGAGGAGAAACAGAGCTATCAGGATGCTCCTTTAAAAACTGCAAATTGCTGTTAAAGGGGAATGCTTATACCGTGGGGAAAATCATTAAACTCTTTACCCATGAAAGCCCTTTAAAGGTGTTGGACATAGAGGAACCATTGTTTGAAAAAGTAGAAAGTAAGATTGAATGACTTCCCAATATGGTAAGAGAATAAATGGATGAGATTCGGATTTATCCTGATCCTATTTTAAGAAAGAAGGCGCTACCCCTTAAGAATGTTGATGGTCAAGTGAAAGAAATAGCAGACCGCATGGCAGAGTCCATGCATGCAAATAAGGGGATTGGGCTGGCGGCACCTCAGATCGGCGTCCTCAGCCAGATTATTGTGGTGGACTTGGGAGAGGGGTTACGGATTCTTATCAACCCTGAGATGGTTGAAGGAGAGGGTGAGTCTGTCTTGGAGGAAGGATGCTTGAGCTTACCAAACATCGAAGTGCCGGTAAAACGGAAGGATAGTGTCTTTATTCGGGGTTGGGATTTGGATGGAAAGGAAGTGAATCTGGAGTTAGTTGGTTTTCCAGGCAGGGTTTATCAACATGAAATAGATCATCTAAATGGAATTTTGATCATCCATCATATCTCCCGACTAAAAAGAGAATTATTGCTAAAAAAAATGCTCAAAAAACTGAAGGACTCGTAATATATTGTTGTAAAATCCCAGAAAAAAAACAAAGGAGACATTTAAAGAAGAGATAGGAGGTGTCTTATGGCAGAAGCAATAGATGGATGTGTGAAGCCGGCAAAAGGACCAATGATGCCGGGGGAATCCAAAACATCTCAACCCTCAACAATGCAAAAGGAGGAAATCAAAATGATCGCTCAAGTTGGCAAACCAGCACCCGATTTTGAGGCCAGTGCCTATGTGGATGGGGGTTTTAAGAACATTAAACTTTCAGATTATAAAGGGAAATGGGTTGTGCTCTGTTTTTATCCCGGGGATTTCACTTTTGTTTGACCGACTGAATTGTCGGCAGTTGCCGTCAAATATCAAGAATTCAAGTCTCTCGGCGTAGAATTTTTATCATTCAGCACAGATAGCCGCTTCACCCACAAGATCTGGCAGGAGGAGGAGCTCTCCAAAATGGTTCCAGGAGGAGTGCCATTCCCTATGCTGTCAGATGCAGGAGGCCGCATCGGTAGTGTCTATGGCGTCTACGATGAAGATGCAGGAGTAGATATTCGGGGTCGTTTTTTAATCGATCCAGATGGGGTCATTCAAGCCATGGAGACTGTAACGCCACCGGTGGGCCGGAATGTTTCCGAGCTGATCCGGCAGGTCAAGGCCTTTCAGCATACACGCGCCACAGGTGAGGTGATGCCTTCCGGATGGCAGCCTGGGAAACCAACCCTAAAACCTGGTCCCGATTTGGTGGGAAAGGTTTGGAAGGTCTGGAAACCGGAGATGGCCTATTAAAATCTATTGAGGTAAAAAATAATTTCCTCCCCCTCGGAGGGGGAGGATTAAGGTGAGGGGGGAAGATCCACGATATCCACCCCCATCCCGACCTTCCCCCATCGTAAGGGGGAAGGAATTGATTACCTCTTCACTTTTCAACTGTGGAGCGTCAAGGGGACTGGTAAAGAATAATGCCCGAGGAAAAGGTTAAAGTGGCGATAGACTATAAAAGGTGTGATCCCAGGAGGTGTGATAAGGGCATTTGCACTGCTCTTCTGGCCTGCCCCACTAAACTCATAAAACAGATGGAACCCTATGATTACCCTTACCCTGTCGCTGGTTTTTGTCAGGAATGTAGTAAGTGTTTGGATGCCTGTTTATTGGAGGCGATAAAGATGATATAGGGAATTAGGAATGCTATTGGAATATAAATTGATTCTTGGCAAATGGGAACTCTTGGTGAAAATTTAATGACAAATTCGATGAAGGATATCATTCAAGTCAGAGACCTTACAAAGTCATATGGCTCAACCCTTGCCGTTGACCATATCTCTTTTGACGTCAAAGAAGGTGAGGTTTTTGGTTTTCTTGGGCCCAATGGTGCAGGGAAAACGACCACCATTCGGATCATGGTAGGTCTGACCCAACCCGGTTCGGGAACCGCATGGATTGATAGCCACGATATTTTGAAGGAACCCGTGGAGGTTAAAAAGACAATCGGCCTTGTCCCAGAGACATCGAACCTTTATGGAGAGCTGACCGCCTTAAAAAACCTCATTTATCAGGCAGAACTCTACGGGGTTCCGAAAAAGGAGCGTAGAATTCGTGCTCTTGATCTTCTTGAGGAATTTAATCTGAAGGAACATCAAGAAAAACCTTTCCAGGCATTATCAAGAGGGTTAAAGCGGAGGCTTACGATTGCCGCTGCGCTTGTTCACCATCCCAAAATTCTTTTCCTCGATGAACCCACTACAGGCCTGGATGTGATGAGTGCAAGGGGACTCAGGAAACTTATTCTCGATTCGAAAAAGAAAGGATTGACCGTCTTTCTCACCACTCATTACATTCCTGAGGCAGAGAGTCTATGTGATCGCATTGCTGTTATTGTGAAAGGCAAAATAAGGGTCATCGATACTCCTGAAAACATCAAAGCCCAGGTCAAAGAGACGGAAATTCTTGAAATCGGCTTAGATCGAATCACAGAAGATTTGAAGAATAAACTTCTTGTTATGGAGGGGATTGAAAAAATTTTGGTTTCTGAAAATCGAATCCGTTTTCATACCAAAAAGCTTGATCAAATCACTCATCCAGTGATTAAGGTTCTTGAAGAACAAGGGGCTAAAATCGAAACAATCAATACCTTAAGCCCCACCTTGGAAGATGCTTTTGTAAAGATTACCGGCCTCGATTCAGAATTAATGAAGATTGATAAACCCATGAAAATGGGACCGGAGTAATACATTTTTTTGTCGTTAGGTCAAGGCGAAGAAGCCAGTTTGGGTTAGGTTAAAGGGTTAAGGTTGAAGATTTTTGATACCAATGACTTAACCTATTGACAAAACTGGCATCTTAGCCATAGCCTTCAGCCCAAATGTATAAAGAATTCATAAAAGCCTACTTCATTGCCAAGAAAGATATGGGAGCTTACTACCTCAAGCCTCCCTTGATCAGTTGGGGATTGATGCTCCCCATCGTATTTGTATTAGCTTTCTATTTCAGAAACCCTGCGGGAATTAAAGAGGTTGTCCCGGGTTTGATTGGGTTGACCCTTCTCTTTTCATGCACCTCCATGGCTGCCATCGTGATCACCTTTGAGAAAAGAATTGGAGCCTTGGAACGGCTCCTTCTCGCTCCATTGAATTTCAGAACCATCCTTTTAGGTAAATCTCTTGGGAGCACCCTTTTTGGGCTGATGGTGGCCGTTTTCATCACCCTCATCCTGATTCCACTCATGGGACTTTCCATAAGAAACTTCTGGGCCTTTGTTCTCATCTATATCTTTTCCGGCCTGGCCTTCTCCCTTCTTGGGATATTGATCTCGGTGGGAGTGAAAGAAGTTTTTGAGGCGATGACCATGTCCAACTTCTTCCGGTTTCCCATGATCTTCCTTTGCGGGGTCTTCTTCCCTGTGTCCTCCATGCCCTTTCCTCTTCCTATCCTCTCTTATCTCCTTCCATTGACCTACACGGTGGATGGTTTGAAACATTGCTTATTGGAAGACAAAGGAATGATCCCTTTGTATCTGGATTTATTAATTTTATTAGGATTCGTTTTTTTTCTCTTTAGTCTCTCGCTCTTCATTTTTAAGAAAAGAATCCGTCAGGAATTCTGAAAGGAGGTGAAAGACGAAGAATTATTAATGTTGCATGAGGGGATGTTAAGGTGAAGATGTAAGTTTAATATGAGGTCAAGGTTAGTGGTTAAAGGCTAAATGTTTTGCCTCAAACCTTTAACCTCAAACCTAACACATTAAGGAGGTGGGGTTATGTTAAAAGAGATGAATCGAAGGGAGTTTTTAAAGACGTCAGCAGCAACAGGTGCGGTATTGATGGCAGGTGATGTTTTGAAAGGAGGTGCTACGGTGGCTTATGGTTCTGTAAAAATCCCGGAAGTTGAAAAATTGGTCATTACTGTTATTACGGACAACTATTACGACACTCTAAGATGGCATGAAAAAATAGCCAGAAGGAGCGCAAGCGTAGTGCCCGGTGTTACTATTCATTCTGAACATGGTCTGACTTATTATATCGAGTCAGTAATGAACGGGAAGACTAACACCCTCATGTTCGATTTTGGGTGGGATTTCAACGGAGTAACTAGGAATATAGAGCTCTTAAACCTCGATCTTGGGAGGTTAGACGCACTTGTCCTCAGTCATGGCCATTTAGACCATTTTGGAAACCTGATCCAAATTTTAAAATATAATAGAGCTAAAATTCATAAAGGAATTCCTCTCTATGTAGGTGAAGAAGCTTATGCACGAAGGTATGTCAATCTGCCTGTGGATCGTTACGATCCAGGTGGCTTCCATGACCTTGGACAACTAAATAAAGACGAGATCGATAGTTTAGGAATTGTCAAGATGATAGAGGTAAAAGATCCAACTCCTGTTGTTCCCGGTGCATATTTAACAGGAAATATTGAGAGAGTGACAGAGTATGAAAAAGGCTCTCCCATTCTATTTATAAAAAGAGGGGACAAAAGGGAGCTCGATCTCTTCATGGGGGAACAATCACTGGTTTTCAATGTGAAAGGGAAAGGGCTGGTGGTTGCCTCCGCCTGTGCCCATTCAGGGATCGTCAACACAGTAAAACATGCTCAGAAAATGACTGGAATTGATAAGGTTCATGCCGTAATAGGCGGATTCCATTTGATCGGTGCTCCAATGCCAAAAATTCAAAAAACAATCGCAGACATCAAGGCTATCAATCCCGATTATATTATCCCTGGGCATTGTGCAGGGTGGGAGGCCATTACTGGTTTCGAGCGCGAGATGCCCAAACAATTCGTCCTTAACATGGCCGGGACCCGATACGTTATTACAGCTTAGATTGACCTGGGGCGTTGAGGTGTTACGCACCTCAACGCCTTCATTTGACGATGTAGTTGAAATTGAGATTCAAAATCTGGGAAAGAGGAACTTAAGGAAGATGGCCACCCTGGAAAAGAAAGGCTGGAGTCCGTATTTAGCGGGAGCCCTGAGTGGGGTGCTATCCATTTTTTCCGTCTGGGTCACCGGAAAGTACTTCGGCGCATCAACCACCTTTGTCCGTTCTGCCGGAATGGTTGAAAAAATCATCGGTTCTGAACGGGTAGCCAGAATGTCTTATTTTATTAAAGAGATCCCTGAAATCGACTGGCAGTGGATGTTTGTGGTTGGCATTCTTATCGGTTCCCTCATTGCTTCGGTAGCCTCTGGCACCTTCTTCTGGAAGGGTGTGCCCGATATGTGGGCAAAACGGTTTGGCCCGAGTAAATTCAAACGGGGAATTGTCGCTTTTCTAGGCGGAGTGATCGCCATGTTTGGCGCCCGCCTGGCAGATGGGTGACCGAGTGGCCATGGACTGAGCGGTTCGCTCCAGTTAGCAGTGAGTGGCTATATTGCTCTGATATGCTTTTTTATCGGCGGGATGTTCATTGCCCGACTCCTCTACGGAGGAGGTGATCAAAGATGATGCTACTCTATGGGCTCATTACAGGAATCATCTTTGGCTTTTTACTGCAGAAAGCAAGAGTGATACGCTACGACAAACAGCTCGGTGCCCTCCGGCTAATAGATATGACTATCGTCAAGTTTATGCTCTCAACCGTCCTGGTGGCGATGGTTGGTACTTATCTGCTTAAAGACTTAGGCTTGGTGAAACTCTCCATAAAAACGACCATCTTGGGAAGCGTTATTCTGGGCGGTTTGATCTTTGGAGTTGGTTGGGGGTTTTTGGGTTACTGTCCAGGAACTTCCGTCGGAGCGATAGGGGAAGGACGTTATGATGCGATCTGGGGAATTCTGGGAATGCTGGTAGGTGCAGCTCTCTATGCAGAGGCCTATCCGGGCATGAAAAACACGGTTTTGACATGGGGTGATCTTGGGAAAATTACCTTTCCCCAAGTATTAGGTGTGAATCACTGGATCATCATAGCCATCATTGTGATCGGGGGGTTACTACTCTTTCGCTGGTTTGAGAAAAAAGGTTTGTAGGAAAGAAACAGGTCTAAAAATAAAAAAGGGCTCCTGATTGATAGAACATATTGTTCTGAGGATAGGCCTATTTTCTCCCTCTCCCCTTGCGCCTGCCTGCGCGAAGCCGCTTCGGCGAAGGCAGGGGAGAGGNNATAGTTCTTGGTAGTTTTCATGGTTTAAGCCTGTCCCATATGAACGGAAGGTGTGGTAGCCGTCATAGAAAGATCTCAGATCTGGAATGAATAAAAATTTAAAGGTGAGGAGAGTAAGATGTCAAAGAAAGAGAAGCTCGTCATCATTGGCGGTTCGGCAGGTGGCCCAAGCGCAGCCGCGAGGGCAAAACGGTTTAATCCTGATCTTGAAGTCACCATGTTCGAACAGGGTCGATTCGTATCCTACGGCTCCTGAGAGACCCCCTACTACATCGGAGATGTAGTCAAAGAGCAGAAAAAATTAGTGGTTCGGACCCCTCAACAATTTAAAGAAATGCAGGATATTGAGGTCAAAACCGAGCATCGGGTCACGAAAATTGATCCCAAAGAGAAGAAGATTCAAGTCGACAATTTATCAAAATCCGAAACTCAATGGTTTCCTTATGACCAACTCGTCATTGCCACTGGCGCCCGATCCAGAAGGCTGAATATTCCCGGCAATGATTCAAAAAATATATTTACGCTCAAGGATCTTCAGGACGGCATTCATATTAAAAACTATATCGACGAAAAAAGGCCAAACCAGGTAGCCGTTTTAGGTGGTGGGTTTATTGGATTGGAGATGTGCGAGGCTTTTCGGTTGAGGAATATGGAAACCTTTCTATTCTGCCGTAGAGATTTGCCAGCAGGAAATCTCGAAAGGGAAATCTCTGAAAAAATATTGAATGAATTACAAGAGAATGGCGTTCATTTTCTGGACCATCAGGAACCCGTGGCCTTTAGACTGAATAGTAATGGTGAGATCACTTCGATTGAGACCAGCAAAGATCAATTTCCGGCGGATATGGTTCTGATGGCGGTTGGTGTTATCCCCAATGTGGAAATAGCCAGGAAGGCAGGTGTTGAGTTGGGAAAGACCGGAGCCATTCGAACAGATACGGCTCAAAAGACCAACCTTGTAGATATTTATACTGCTGGCGATTGCTGCGAAGCTTTCAATCTGGTAAGCCAGGATTGGGTTCATACACCTCTTGGTGATATTGCCAATAAACAGGGTCGGGTTGCCGGTGAAAATGCCGCAGGTGGAAGAGCTACCTTTCTTGGGGTCGTCGGGTCAGCAGCCTTTAAGGTTTTTGAATTGGAAGTTGCCTTTACCGGCTTAGGCACTCAGGCTGCTCAACGTTATGGTTTTGAAGTAGGTTCACAGGTCATCGAGGCGGAATCAAAGGTAGGCTATATGCCCGGGGCGAAACGGATTGTGGTTAAGTTGATTTTCGACAGAAAAAATGGAAGAGTTTTGGGAGCTCAGATGGTTGGAAAGGAAGGAGTTGCTCGGAGGATCAACACCCTGGCGGTTGCTCTTCATCAAAAAATGACTATCGATGAAATTGCAAGGCTCGATTTTGCTTATGCGCCTCCATTCTCAGCCCCCATGGATCCTATTTTAATAGCGGCCGAGCAGGCAGCGAAGAAAATCGTTAAGTAGAAAATACAGAATTCTGAATTTAATAAAAATCCAAAAGGATGAGAACATGGCAGTCATTATTGATCTGGAAAAATGCACAGGATGCGGTACTTGTGAAGAGGGTTGTCCGGTAGAGGCCATTAAGATTGAGAATGAGAAGGCCGTGGTCGATGCAGAGACCTGCGTCGATTGTGGCACCTGTGTCGATGAATGTCCTGAAAAAGCCATCAGCGAAGGAACATAAATTCATTAAAAATAAAAGTCATTGGTCTAAAAGTATGGGTAAGGATGCCCTTTTTATTATGACCATGAACGTTAAACGATAAACGATAAACAGTGTATTATCCTTTTAGTTCATTATTCGTCGTTTATTGTCCATTGTCCATTGTACCATACGGGCTTCCTAACCTTAACCCAAATACCATTTTCGTCGTTTTTGACTGCCTGCGGTAGGCAGGGGTGATGCGTGTTTCATCAGAAATTTCTATGGAAAAGCATGCAAAAGTGGTGGGTGTGTGTGTGAGTCAAAGGAGGGCTGATCCAAAGATAAATGTGGGCAGGGGTCTCCTCAAAAAGGGTCATGGACTGGTGGGCGATTCTCATGCTGGGACCGAGAAAGAAGTCAGCCTTTTGGCGATGGAGAGTATCCAAAAACTTTGCCAAGAGACAGGCCTCTCGGCTGGGTCTGGATCTTTTGCTGAAAATATCACCACCGAGGGAGTCGATTTAGTATCCATCCCTATTGGGTCAACATTACAGATTGGTGAGGCGAAACTCAAAATAATCCAGATTGGTAAAGATCCATCCCAGGCTCACACCTATAACTATCAGGGTTATTCTATTCTACCCAAGGAAGGGGTGTTCTGTAAGGTGATCGAAAGTGGAGAGGTTAAGTTTGGGGATAAGATTCAACTCATTGAAGGGTAAGGAGAGACATTGATGAATGCTCGAATAACGATATTATGTGAGAATCTGGTGGGTCGATTAGTGGGTTCAGGCGAACATGGTTTTTCTGCTTTTATTGAAACGGAAAGGGGAAATTATCTTTTCGATACGGGGAGTGGTCGTTCTATCGTGCCAAACAGCCTTACCCTGAGTAAAGATTTGAAGAGCATAAAAAAAATTTTCCTCAGCCATGGTCATTATGATCATACCGGAGGGCTGCCTGAAGTGCTCAAATTGAAGGGAAAGGTGGATGTTCACGCCCACCCTCATGTCTTCTTGGACCGAATTGCTATACTCAAAGAAGAGGGCAGGGACATAAAACGATTCATAGGCATTCGTTATAAAAAGAGATACTTAGAATCTCTCGGAGCTAATTTTGTCTTCAATACGAATTTTATGGAATTGGAGAAGGGACTGTTTTTGACAGGGGAAGTTCCAAGGCAAACCTCTTTTGAAAAGCCTGATCCAAGACTTTTCAGTGAAACGGATGGGAAAACGACCCATGATCTCTTCTTAGATGATCAATCCCTTATTCTGGATACAGATAAAGGAATGGTTCTGATTCTGGGGTGTGCCCATGCAGGAATGATCAATATCATTCACCACACTGTCAATAAAATGGGAAAAGGGAGATTTCATGCCGTTTTGGGGGGAACTCACTTAGATTTTTTAACCCCTGAGCAATTGGAGGAGTCGATTCGGTCTCTTAAAAAGATGGAGATTGAAAAGATTGGCGTTTCCCATTGCACCGGAATGAAGGCGGCTTTCCGACTCCATCAAGAATTTGGAGACAGATTCTTCTATGGATGTGTGGGGAGTGTACTGGAGGTTTAAAACGAAAATAGTCTTTTGGTTAAGGTGACAAGGCCTGTATGGTCTGATGTCAGAGGGTGAAGTAAAGATTTTAGGACGATTGATGTAACCTATTGACGAAACCGGCTTCCCTGCCTGCGGCAGGCAGGCTTACCTTAACCGTTGGACCTCAGACTTTATTTTATGATCAATATAAATATCCCTGGATGGGGAAACATCGAGATTGAAAATCTGGTCCTCGATCTGAATGGAACCATTGCCACAGACGGGAGGATTCCCATCGAGGTGAGAGAAAAAATAAATGTACTCTCTGAGAAGGTGAAAATTTACATACTTACAGCTGACACTCAAGGGACTGCCATCGAAGAAAGTTCAGCGATGGGCGTAGAATTACTGAAGGTTTCAGAAGAAAACAGCACCGAAGTGAAATTAAGAGTTATGGAATCCCTGGATCCGATGAGGACGGTTGCCATCGGAAATGGAAGCAATGATCATCTCATTCTGAAAGAAGCTGCTCTCGGGATCGCCGTTTTAGGGGATGAGGGAATATCCGCTTCTGCCATGAAGAGTGCGGATGTCATCGTAAAGAATATTTCTGATGCTTTGGATCTCTTTCTGAAGCCTAAGAGACTTATTGCTACATTGAGAGAGTAAAAAGAATTTGAATGATTGAATAATGGAATGTTGGAGAAATGGAATCTTGGGTTTACGCCGCCCCATTATTCCAGTATTCCACTATTCCAACTTTTGGATTATTTGTTATGAGTTCTTTACGCCGCCTCTATTATGATCTTTTTTCTAAGATCTACGATGTTATTATCCGACTCCATTCCCGGGATATCGAGGGTTCGCTTCGAAGATTTATTGTCGAAAGAACAAATCTGTCCAAAGGGGAAAAGGGTTTGGACCTCTGCACTGGGACTGGTTCGGTAGCCATGGAATTGGCCAAACCTGTGGGCGAAGATGGCTTGGTGGTGGGCCTCGATTTTTCTCGGGGAATGCTTAAGAAGGCCAAAAAAAAAGCTAAAAAGTTTCAGATTGATCACCTTCATTTGGTGCAGGCGAATGCCAGTCAACTCCCATTCAAGGGATCCTCCTTTCAAGGGGTAACATGTTCACATGCCTTCTATGAGTTAAAGGGAGAGGAAAGAGCAATAGCCATCAGTGAGGTGGCAAGAGTTTTAAGAGGGGGTGGCAGATTCTGTCTGATGGAGCACGCGAAACCGGAGAAGGCATTTGTGCGGTTCCTTTTTTATGTTCGGATCTTCTTTCTTGGTTCAAAGGATGCGAAGAAGTTTCTTATGGAAGAAGGATCAATATTTGGAGAAAGGTTTAAAAACATAACGAAGATGATGAGTCCTACAAGAAAATCGAAACTGATCTATGGGGAGAAAGGAGGAGAATAGGCCATTGAAAATACTTGATGACCTCTTTTCAGATCTTAAAAGAAATGATGATCCAGTGAGGAGCGTCCATACCTGTGTCTTTTGGACTGCAGTCGTCACAAAACACTGCGGCCTCTCCTCAACATTTAGAGATGAAGGGATTCCTCACGATCGGGGTGTGCGGGACGTAGGAAACCTTACCCGAAAGACAGCATTGGAATTAGCCGAATATGCTAAGTCAGGGAGTTTATTGGAAGCCTCAATCGGGATGGCAACCATTAATTCACTGATTGATGTGGATGAATCAAAATGCATCGAAAAGAATGCCTTTGAAATAATTCTGGAGAATGGAACGGACAAAAATGTGGCAATCGTTGGCCACTTTCCCTGGATTCCTAAGTTGAGAGGGAAGGTCAAAAATCTCTGGGTTCTTGAACAGAGGCTCAAAGAGGGGGATTTGCCCGCTAGGGAAGCGGATCGAATTTTACCCCAGTGTGAAGTTGTAGGAATAACGGGAACCTCTTTCATCAACCATACCATAGAAGGTCTTCTTGCTCTTTGTAAAAGGGCTTTTATCGTATTGGTCGGCCCCACTTCGCCCATTTCCCCTATTCTTTTTGACTATGGAATCGATGCCATCTGTGGTATAAAAGTGGTCGATTCAGAAAAGGTGATTCAATCTATCAGCGAAGGGGCGACCTTTAAGGAAGTCACCGGAGTGAAACTTCTTGCTTTAACCAAGACAGTTAGAAAATAAGAGTCGTTGGGCTAAGGGTTAAGGTAAAGATGCCGGTTTAGTTAAATTGATATTAAAGAAGAGGCCAGTCAATTCAGGGCGCGAGATAAAACATACCCACATAATAAGAGAATAAAAACTTTAGGCATGAGGGAAAGGGATAGAACATGGCTCAGATAGAAACAGAGGTTTTGATTATTGGAGGGGGCGTCTTAGGAGCAGTCGTCGCCAGGGAACTTTCCCGTTACAAGGTGGATGTCATCTTAGCAGAAAAGGAGGCTGACTTTGGCTGGGGGAGCACCAAGACCAATATGTGTATCGTCTGCCAGGGGGCAGATACTCTGGAGTTTCGTCCAGAATACCACCGCAGCAAACTCATCTGGGATAGCATGCCTTTAATGGAACCTCTCTGTCAGGAGCTTGACGTTCCTTTTAAACGCGTGGGAGAACTCGCCCTCATCCGTAATAATGAGGAGTTGGGCAAATTCCGAAAGATGAAATCAAAGGCAGAAAAGCTCGGTATCAACAGCCATCAGTTCATAGATCAAGACTCTCTCAGACAGATGGAACCCAACATCACCCGAGAGGCCATTGCAGCACTTTATGATCCGAATATTGCCATTGTTGATCCGGTCAGGCTTACCATCGCCCTCATAGAGAATGCCGGTCAAAACGGAGTTAAAGTGATGCGGGAGACTGAGGTTGTGGATATTTCACGGAAATTAAATCAGTTCGAAGTGGAGACCAATCGCGGCTCGATTCAATGCCGTTTCATTGTCAATGCCGCGGGGACTTCTGTGGAGAAAATAGCCCAGTTGGTGAATTCGAACGATTTTGTTCTTTACCCGATTAGGGGATATGTTGGGATTCTCGATAAAAATTTAGGGGACTTGATAAAACATGAAATCCATATGCGGCCGGATGCGCCCGGGCAGATGAATATCCTGACACCCAGTGTCCACGGTAATCTTTTCTTTGGCACGACCATGCAGCCAAGCCAGAGGGGAGACTATTCTACGACCAGAAGGATTGCTGAAATTGGTTTGCAAAATGTCCGGAAAATCATTCCCGACCTTTCTGAAAAGGAAATCATTCATTCCTTTGCCGGGTTCCTCATGTTTAGAAACTGGGAAGTTGGCTGGCACGAGTCCGTGGTTCAGGCTTCTCGTAGAATACCAGGTTTCATAAGCATATGTATTGGTTACCCTGGGGTAAGCGCAGCCCCGGCGACTGGCCGAGAAGTGTCAGAATTGCTACGGAGAGAAGGTTTAAGGTTGGAAGCAAATCCAGGATTCAGTCCCTCCCGAAAAGCCCCACCTGTTTTTAACCAGCTTTCTGACGAGCAGCAAAAGGAATTAATTGCTCAGGACAGCCGATATGGTCATGTGGTCTGCCGCTGCGAGACAGTGACTGAGGGAGAAATCGTTGAGGCAGTTCGCAGAGGGGCCACGACGCTCGACGGGGTTAAATTTAGAACCAGAGCTGGGATGGGGCGATGCCAGGGTGGTTTTTGTACTCCTCGTGTCACAAAAATATTAGGTCGGGAATTAGGCCTGCCGGAAGAAAAAGTTACCAAAAAAGGTCGGAAATCCCGAGTCTTACTTTATAAGACAAAGGAATTACTTGGGGGAAAGTGATGAAATTCTCGGACATAGACGTTGCGGTGATTGGCTCCGGACCAGCTGGAATGGCCGCTGCGATCAAGGCGAAGGAAGAAGGAGCGGAACATGTCCTCATATTGGAACGTCAAGAACAGCTCGGTGGCCTTCTTCATCAGTGTGTGCACAATGGTTTTGGACTCTTCTATTTCGGTCAGGACCTGACCGGACCCGAATATGCCCATCGATTTGTTGAGAAAGTGAGGGATTTAGGAATTGAGACGCTCCTTGAAACCATGGTGACTAAAGTATCCGGTGATCGAAAGATTACTGCTGTCAACAGTCACGAAGGGACGATTCATCTGCAGCCAAAGTCTATCGTCCTGGCAATGGGATGTCGTGAACGAAGCCGAGGACAATTATCCATTCCTGGCACCCGACCTGCAGGCATCTTCACCGCCGGGACAGCTCAGCGACTGGTCAATGTTGAAGGATTCATTCCTGGGGAAAAAGTAGTTATTTTGGGTTCCGGTGATATAGGCATGATCATGGCGCGGCGCCTCTCTTTGGAAGGGGTTGAGGTGAAAGCGGTTATTGAAATCCTGCCTTATGTGGGGGGACTCATCAGAAATGAAGTCCAGTGCCTTCACGATTTCGATATTCCCCTTCTTCTCGAACACACTGTGACACAGATCCACGGTGAACAGCGTGTGGATGCGGTTACCATCGCCAAAGTGGACAAGGATAAGAGGCCTGTCGATGGCACCGAACAAAATATTGAGTGCGATACGCTGCTGTTGTCAGTCGGCTTGATCCCCGAAAATGAACTTTCCAGAATGGCAGGGGTAGCTCTCGATCCGTTGGTTGGGGGACCTGTCGTGGATGAACGGAGGGAGACGAACATTCCGGGTATCTTTGCAGGTGGAAACGTGGTTCACGTTCACGACTTAGTCGACGACGTCTCATGGGAGGCCGAGATAGCCGGGGCTTGGGCGGCCAGGCTTGCTCAAAAAGGAGATCATGAAAAGAAAGGGAAAATCGCCCTCAGGGCTGGAAGAAATATCCGTTCCATCGTTCCCCAAACGATCAGTGGTCAAAATGACGTTACCTTCTATATTCGAGTAAAAGAGATGGAAGAAAAAGTTCAACTGAGGGTGGGAGATATCTATCATCGGGCATTCAGGGTGGTGAAGCCCAGCGAGATGATCAAAGTTAATCTTCTCCAGAAGGATTTGAAAAAATTGAAGGAAAAAATAACCGAACTCAATGTGGAGTGTGAAAGGGGAGAATAAAGATGGCGGAAGAAAAAATCATATGTATTGGCTGTCCCCTCGGTTGTGAGACAACTCTAAAGATCGATGATCAGGGAGAGGTGGTCAAAATCACCGGTTACAAATGCAAAGAGGGGCGGCAATATGTTCTTGAAGAATATAGAAGTCCGGTTCGTGTGCTCACCGCCACCGTCCTTACCCAAAACAGTGTGCGCCCCCTTTTCCCGGTTAGGACAAATAAACCTCTGCTCAAAACGCACCTCAAGGAGGCAGCAAAGGTGCTCATAGGAGTGAAGGTCAAACCACCCATCAGAGTGGGCCAAATCATCTTGCCAAATTTAATAAATACCGGCATAGATGTGATCGCTACAGATGATCTTTTAAATTAAGTGATCCCACACCCTAACCCTCCCTTTCAAGGGGGAGGGTGGGGAGGGGGCAAGGAGTGACGTATATGAAGGAATTGACTTTAGAACTCGCTCTCAAGATGATTGAAGCCGCTGAGAGATGGGCAAGGGATATTGCGGGATCCCCTTGTAGCATCGCGGTGGTGGACAAAGCGGGTGCCGTCATTGCAGTCCACCGCATGGACGGGGCTGGTATGGCTACAACGGATATCGCTCTTGAAAAAGCCTGGACATCGGTCGCCTTCAAAATGCCTACATTAATGGGTTCTCGCTGGCTTGATCCCCGAAACATTGGAAAGCTTTTAGGCGATCACGCCATGGGTATGATTGGGAGAGGGAAAGGAAGGCTTTGTTTTATTCCTGGTGGAATTCCTGTTACCAACGAAGAAAACGAGGTGATCGGTGGCATTGGTTGCAGCGGTGTTCCTGCGGGGGTAGGGGACATCAGTGACACTTCAGTCAGCCAGGCTGGTGTGACGGCGCTTTATGAATAAGGAAGGAGATTTTTTAAAAATGATGAATCTAAAACTGGCAAAAACCATACTTAGCATTGCCGTTTCTAATGCTAAAGAGATAGAAAGAGTTTTTAGCATCGCTCTCGTCGATGAAAACGGATGGTTGGTGGCACTTCATCGTATGGATGGGGCTCCTATCCCTACGGCAGAAATTGCCCGCGATAAAGCCTGGACAGCCGCTGTTTTTCGGCGACCCAGTTCTGAAGTATCGGTGTATGGTGATCCCGGGGCTCTTGGATTTGGGCTAAATGCTCAAAACTGGAATGACCGCCTCACCACCATCCCAGGGGGATTGCCTATATGGGATGGGGACTCTATGATTGGCGCTATAGGGGCCTGCGGCGCAACGCCGGAAGAGGATGTGTCTTTTTGTCAGAAAATTATTGATGAGATTCGTTCGAGACAAGATAATTTAAAGATTTAAATCGGAAGAAAGATTATTACGAATTTATCATTAAAGGGAACATGAAATCTTTAAGGAAGGATCAGCAGTGAGAAAGATTAGAATAGAAGATGCCGTTGGCATGGTGCTCGGTCATGATGTGACTCAGATTATCCCTGGAAAATATAAGGGACCCCGGTTCAAAAGGGGACACAAAATAAAAAAAGAGGACATTCCTGAATTCTTAAAGATTGGGAAAGAACATATCTATGTGATGGTACAAAAACCGGGAATGATCCACGAGGATGAAGCAGCACTGCGGTTGGGTCGGGTATTTGCAGGGAGAAACATTGAGATCAGTGGTCCTTCCGAGGGTAAGGTAACCTTGCATTCAACGATAAAGGGTGTTTTAAAGATCAATGTTCCCCTGCTTCATCGTATCAATCTATCGAGAAATGTGATCCTCTCTACGATTCATCGTTATACCCCTTGCTCTCCGCGAATGGCAGTCGGAGCAACCAGGATCATTTCACTGATGGCTCCAGAAAAACAGATTGAGAAGGTAGAGAATTGGTGCAGGAAGGAAGGCCCAGTCATCGAGATTCTTCCATATCAGAAGATGAACATTGGGGTCTTAGTGACGGGTAACGAGTTTATTAAGGGGAGGACTCAAGACCGATTTGATGACAAAGTAGGAAAAAAAATTAATCAATTTGGCTCTCGTGTAGTGAGAAAATTTGTTGTCCCTGATGAAATGGATCAAATCTCCAAGGCCTTGTTCGATCTCCAAGAGGATTCCGTTGATCTCATCTTGGTTACAGGAGGACTTTCTGTTGACCCAGATGACGTTACCCGGGCAGGAATTAGGAAAGCCGGGACAAAAATTATTTTCTATGGAACCCCCATCTTACCAGGGGCCATGTTTCTCTACGGGATGCTTCAGGAAAAGCCAGTTTTAGGCCTTCCGGCCTGTGTCTTTCACCATCACGCCACCCTGTTTGACCTGATTTTCCCAAGAATCCTCGCCGGTGAGGTGCTGAATCGAAGAGAGATGAGCTTTCTCGGACATGGAGGCTACTGCCAGAACTGTGATCCGTGCCACTTTCCTGTATGCCCTTTTGGAAAGGGATAGGATGATATTGTCAAAAGTTTTATGA
>DCVM01000149.1 GCA_002327985.1 Syntrophaceae bacterium UBA2188
TTGAATATATATTATAATTGATTTTAAACAATGAATACCTTATCATTCTAAATTTAATGATGGAAGGGTACCTTGAAACCCGATCTTAAACAAATCAATCGTATCTTAGTAAGAGGAGTCAATTGGGTGGGGGATACTGTTCTTAGTTATCCGACGATTCAACAATTAAAGGGGTGCTTTCCCAAATCTCACTTAGCCATCCTGATTCCAAAATATCTGGTTGATCTCTGGAAAACATTTCCCTATGTCGATGAGATTATCCCTTTTCAGAAGAAGGGAGGGTTGGGATCGATTTGGGAAGATTTAAGCCTTGGCCAATCTTTAAAGGAAAGGAATTTTGACTTGGCCGTTATCCTTCCACGATCTTTTCGCTCGGCGTTTCTTATTTACATGGCTCGAATTCCAATCCGAATCGGTTATCGAGACGAAGGGCGTTCTCTCTTTCTCACTCATGGGGTTCGTCGGACCCGAGAGCTCCTTCATGGCCATCGAATCCATTATTATCAGAACCTGCTTGGACCTTTTGGGAAAAAAGTTGAGATTCCTTCTCCTCGGATTTTTCTAAGAGAGGAAGATCGAAAATGGGCGAGCCGCATGTTGAGGGAACTGGGAATTTTAGAAGAACAGCCCTTAATCGGAATGAATCCTGGCGCTACGTTTGGGTTAGCCAAATGTTGGTATCCTGATCGATTCGGAGAATTGGGAAAGAGGCTTGCGGACAAATGGCAAACCAGAATCCTCCTCTTCGGGAAGGAAGAAGAACGTCCCATCGTCTATGAAATTCTACGGCATGTCGGGGCAAAAGGAATCGATTTGACCGGAAAGACGAATCTCCTCCAGCTGGCTGCTCTTCTGGAACGATGTAAACTCCTTGTGACCAATGACACTGGGACCATGCATGTGGCCACGGCTGTCGGCACTCACGTCGTGGCGCTTTTTGGGTCCACCCCTTCTCTTGCCACCGGGCCATGGGGAAATGGCCATGTGGTCATAAAAAAGGATGTTGCCTGCAGTCCCTGTTGGAAAAGGGTATGCCCAACAGATCATCAATGCATGGAACTCATCACAGTGGATGAAGTGGAAGAGGTGGTGGACGGAAAATTGAGAGAATTCAATGACAAACCATGAACGATGAACGATAACCGAGGGACGATGGAAAAGATTCCAGTTTCCGTTTTTCCCTGAGATAAAAGAATGTGGAATAGAGGAAGTGGTTAAAGGGGTTCGATCCGAGGAGTAACAGCAATAAACTTGGAATCCTGGTTAATTTCTCAAAGGGCAAAGTTGAATATCAGCGTTTTCTTCTTCGTTAAATGCGTGTTCATTCGGGTTATTTGAGTAATTCGTTATCATTCGGATCATTCGTCACCATGAGAAAGATAAGGTTTGCTATAGGTATTCGGAACTTCTCTAAAAAGAGAGGAGGAGCTGAAAGATATTTAGTCGACCTGTGCACCCGAATGGCGAGGGAAGGCTATGAGGTCCATGTTTATGCAGAGCATCATGACGAAGAGGAACACGGAATCCATTTCCATCCTGTCAGGACCATTCCAATCCCTAAGAGTCTTCGATTCCTCTCTTTTGCGATCAGGGCAACGAGGGAGATGAAGAATAGAAATTATGATATTACCTTTGGTGTGGGCAATACCCTGAAGGCAGATATTCTTCAACCTCATGGAGGAGTTCATTGGGCATGGTTTTGGAGAAGTCTTAGGGCCTATGATCATCCCGTTTTGTGGATCATAAAATTTTTAGGAAGGATCTTCAGCCCGAAACAGTGGGTCAGTGGTTGGATTGAGAATTCTCCTTATAAAGGGGGAAATCTTTGCAATATTATTGCCATTTCCAAGATGGTCAAGAAGGATCTCATGCGTTGGTATCAGATTCCTGAGAAAAACATCACCGTGGTTTATAATGGTGTTGATGTTGACCACTTCCATCCCCGAAATCGTCAACAT
Organism: Syntrophaceae bacterium UBA2188; assembly: GCA_002327985.1. Lineage (GTDB taxonomy): Bacteria > Desulfobacterota > BSN033 > BSN033 > UBA1163 > UBA1163. The sequence goes on from DCVM01000149.1 coordinate 1,959, forward strand.
CGGGAAGAGATCAGAAGACGTCATGGCATCGGCGAAGAGGATCTGGTTGTCCTTTTTGTTTCAAATAACTTTCGGATGAAAGGACTGAGTTTTTTGATGGGAGCCTTGGCCAGAGTTAGACAAGAAGGGCATCCTCCTTTTAAGCTTCTTGTTCTGGGAAGGGATCGAGAGAATCCTTATCTTCGGTTGGCAAAAAAGTTAGGAATTACTAAAGAGGTCATTTTCGTGGGTTCAAGCGGTGAGATAGAAAAATATTATGGCGCATCAGATTTTCTTGCCCACCCCACATTTTATGATGCCTGTTCACTGACCGTGTTGGAAGCTTTGGCCAGCGGGCTTCCAGTGATCACCACGGATGCCAACGGAGCGGGCGGGATTATTACACAGGGCCAAGAAGGGTTTGTCATTCCTGACCCCCGAGCGGATCAGGTTTTGGTCGAAAAAATCTCATACTTTTTGAACCGTGAGAGATTGGAAAAGGCTTCGATCGCCGCTCGCCGATTGGCAGAATCCTATTCCATTGAGAGAAATTGGAGAGAAATGGAAAAAATCTTTCAGAAAGAATTCTCAAAGGGAGTTCACCCAAGATGAAGAAGAAGAAGTTCTGGTATCCCGTGGCCAATATTAAAAACCGGTTTCTCTTCGGGGCCTATGGGAAGGATGTTTATATTGAACCCGGGGTGGTGATCAATCGGCCGAGATTTGTTCATGTCGGCAGTCATGTGAGAATTAAAAGGAATACCAGCATCAACCTTCATCCAAAGGACAAGAAGTCAAAAGAAATCCTTCTTTTCATCGGGGACCATGTGATCATTTCAGAGAGCTGTTTTATTAGTGCCTGTAACCACATCGTCATTGAGGAGAATGTGGGGATTTCACCCAACGTGATGATCATCGACAACTCCCGAAAACCAGGGGATGTCAGCCGTCCTAGT
>DCVM01000132.1:0-35733 GCA_002327985.1 Syntrophaceae bacterium UBA2188
CTCTACCACTGAGCTACGCCGGCTCATGCAATATTTATGTTTACCACCTTTTCAGGCCAGCGTCAAATTTGAATAAGTTCTTGACCAGAGAATCACGTTATGGGAAGTTTCCACAATATAAAAGCGGAGCTGAAAAATAGGGAACCCTGGAAGCTCTTTGCTATGATGATGAGTTGATTCTTTTGAACGGTTTTAAATACAAGAAAGCCCTTCTCCAACTCCCCCACAGGAGAGAGATAAGAAAAGGGCTTTGATCAAAATGACCCCAAAGTCAAGGGGACTTTTATTAAACCTTTTGGCTTACATTTCTCTTTGAAGCCTTTAAAGGGTTTAATTTAAAATTATCTTCCTTAATCTCCTTTTTGACGTGAGTGGCGAAATTGCAGGATCCTTTTGCCCACTTGATGGAAGGTTCACAATAGGTCTTACAATAGGAACCCACTTCGTAAGTGACCACTCTGTCACACCCTTTGCAGGATTCGACGATGGGATAACATCTCCCACCATTATAGGAACAGCCATTCTTCTTCATGAAAATGCACTCTGTTCCTATTTTGACGGTTTGACAAACCATGGCGATCTACCTCCCTTCTCATAGAATTTTTTTCTAACTAACCGTAATAATTGGTGTTTACTATTTTGTAAAAGAGCACAAAAAAAAGAGCTACCAACTTTCGGTAACCCGATTGGAACTTATACCAAACGGAACACTTCGGAATAAAATATTTTTTCTATTTTGTCAAGAAATATTTTTAAAAAAATTTTTAAATTCTTGACAGGTCCCGCAAACTTGGTTATTCGTGATCTAACCCTTGCTCGAAGTATTATTTAAAGAAAATTCATAGGTTATAGATTTTTTATGATTTCTCGAAAACCATTTCTCTCTTTTTTAATAATTGCAACCACCCTCCTCTCCCTCTTCGTTATCCCAAGGTATGTCCCCCAGGATCTTAATGCTTTTCCTCGACTTCCCAATGTGACTCCGGAGATGGAGAGATCTGAATTCTGGATTAAAAAGATTGAAAACCCAACGAATCTATTATTAACCCCTGAGAAGATCCATAAGATGAACGAAGAAAATCTAAAAAGGCCGAACCTTTTTCTTTGCAGGGTAAGCGATCTAAAGGAGAACTGGGCAAGAGAGGAAATCCTTTCTCTCATCAGGGAGGATTGGGCAAATTTTGGAAGAACCGCAGAGGTTCGCTATGGGCAGAACAAAATCCCTCTTGGAAATTTTTTTTGGAATGAATTAAGAAACAATCTGAATCAGGAGTCCGTAAAGGAAAGATGGAAAATGCCCTTTGGTCTTATCATCAAGCGGACGGATATCCGTGTTTTTCCCACGGATGAGCCTTCCATCGCCATCCCTGATCACGACGGATTTGATCGTTTTCAACATTCCTCCATCTCCATGGGCTCTCCGGTCGGGATTTATCACTTCAGCAAAGATAAAGAGTGGGCCTATGTCCAGACCCCCTTTATCCGCGGTTGGTTGCGCACGAACAATCTGGCCATCGCCAAAGAAAAAAAGGAAGTAACGGATTATGAGAAAGAAAGAGAAAGGTTGATCGTTACCGGAAATGAGATCAATATCTTCGTAGATCCTTCAATGCGACAGAGGGTCTCACTGACTCAAATGGGGGATGACTTCCCCCTCCTGAGTAAGCCTGGCGGAGGAGAAAGATCCAACTCCTTTTACGTCATCCATATTCCTTCAAGAGTGGACAACGGAAAGTTGGCCTTTCAGAAAGGATACCTCCATGCAGACTCAGATGTGCATCATGGTTTTCTCCAATATACTCAAGAGAATGTCGCGCGCCAGGCCTTTAAAATGCTCAACCACCCTTACGGTTGGGGAGATATGGCGGGCGGCAGGGATTGTTCTCGATTCATTATGGATCTTTTCAGGACCTTCGGTTTCCGGATGCCCCGAAATTCAAAAGAGCAAGCCATCCTGGGAGGTGATCTCCTCCAAAGGGAAGAGAAAAGGATCAGAGAAAAACAAAATATTTTAGATCAAGCGATTCCGCTCACAACCACTCTTTACCTCCCAGGACACATCATGCTCTATCTGGGAAAGGATAAGGGGAAAGACTATGTCATTCATAGTATCTGGGGGATCCAAACATCGGGAAGGTCTGGCCCCCTACTGGAAAAAATTGGGAGGGTGACTGTTTCTGACCTTGAGTTGGGGGAAAAAGGCCCTTACGGATCGTTATTGCATCGTATCACCGAGGTTCGATGGATGGGAACCCCATTAAAATAACATTAAATAAGGATCGAACAGACTGAATTCACCTGAATGCGCCTTGACAATTCTAAAAAAACAGATAAAATTTCTGATTTAATTGAGGGAATACGGATTTGAAGGCCCTTGTCACAGGAGGCACAGGATTTATCGGGAGTCATCTCGTCGAAGCTCTCCTTCAAAGAGGTGACCAAGTTCGATGTCTCCTTCGCAAGACAAGCGATATGAAATGGCTGAAAGGTTTTTCCATTGAAGTGACCTATGGAGATTGCCGTGACAGGACTTCTCTGAAGGAAGCGGTAAAAGGGGTGGATCAGATATTCCATGCTGCTGGAGTCACGAAGGCCATTCATGAAAAAACTTACTTTGAGGTCAATGCATTGGGGACAGAGAATTTAATTCAGGCTTGCCTTGAAAACAACCCCTCAATCCAAAAATTCATCTACCTTTCAAGTCAAGCCGCTGCAGGCCCTTGTCGAAATGGAAATAAAAAGAGCGAGCCTGATCCATGTGAACCCGTCTCCGCCTATGGTCAGAGTAAACGGAGGGGAGAAGAATTAGCCCTTGCGCATGCCCATCAAATCCCCCTCCTCATTTTAAGGCCTTGCGCTGTTTACGGACCGAGGGAAAGGGATATCTATACCTTCTTCAAACTCCTCTCCAAAAGAATTAAGCCCTGCCTCTCCGGAGAAGACCAGCATCTCAGCCTGTGTTACATCGAGGATATTATCCGGGCAATCTTATTGGCGGCCCAGTCTCAGACCTCCAGTGGAGAAATATTTTTTCTCTCAGATGGTCAAGATTATCGATTGCAAGAAATGGGTGATATCTTCGCCCGTGCGATGGAGGTCAATGCCTATTGTGTTCGTGTCCCGAAATGGGTGATGATGAGAGCGGCTTCTTTCTCTGAATATTTCTCCAAAGTCTTGAGGAGCCCCCCCCTTCTCAACAAAGGTAAGGTAGAGGAGATTCTCCAAAGGAACTGGGTCTGTGATATCACCAAGGCTAGAAGGGTATTGGGGTTTGAACCCCGGATCCCTTTGGAGCAAGGAGCGAAATTAACCTATGAATGGTACAAAAAACAAAATTGGTTATAGAGAGAATGAGGTGAATCATGGATGTTTTTGAAAAATGCCTAAAAATTTATGAAACGACCCAAGGATTGAGAGCAAATGGTCATTACTTTTTCTTTAGAAAGCTCGAATCGCCTCAGGACTCTGAAGTGGTGGTCAATGGAAAACGAGTGATCATGATCGGCTCCAATAATTACCTCGGTCTGACCAGCCATCCCCGGGTAAAAGAAGCGGCCATTAAGGCCATTGAAAAATTTGGAAGCGGATGTGCCGGTTCACGATTTCTTAATGGAAATCTTGAAATCCACGAAGAGCTGGAGGATAAGTTAGCTCGGTTCTTTCGAAAGGAAGCGGCGCTTGTCTTCGCTACGGGATATCAAACCAATCTGGGGAGCATCTCCGCCCTTCTGGGCCGAAACGATGTCGCCATTATTGATAAATATGACCATGCCAGCATCATTGATGGGTGCCGTCTCTCTTTCGGAAAAGTGAAAAAATATCTTCATAATGATATGAAAGATTTGGAACGGGTCCTGGAAGCAGCAAAAAACAAAGGCAAATTAATCATCGTGGATGGCATCTTCAGTATGGAAGGGGACATCGCTGACCTCCCTAACATTGTCAAATTAGCGAAAGCCTACGGGGCGAGGGTGATGGTGGACGATGCCCATGGGGTAGGCGTTTTGGGAAGAGGAGGAAGGGGAACGGCAGAACACTTCGGCCTGGAAGATCAGGTGGATCTGATTATGGGGACGTATAGCAAATCCCTTGCTGCCATCGGGGGATTTGTCGCAGGTTCAAAAGTGACGATCGATTTTATCAAACACATTGGCCGTTCGATGATCTTCAGTGCCAGCCTTCCGCCTTCCCTGGTGGCCTCGGTGAGCACGGCTTTGGACATTATTGAAGAACAGCCCCAGTTGAGAAGACAGCTCTGGGAAAATACCCATAAAATGCTCAAAAGCTATAAAGCACTGGGGTATGATACCGGCACCAGTGAAACGCCTATCGTGCCCATCATTATTAAGGACAACATGAAAGTTTATACGATGTGTAAGTTTCTCTTCGAACATGGCGTTTTTGTCAATCCCGTCGTCAGCCCTGCAGTGCCTCCGGGGAGAGAACTGCTCAGGACTAGTTACATGGCGACCCATACCAAAGAGCAGTTGGATAGAGTCCTGGATGCTTTTGAAAAAGTAGGAAAACAATTGGGACTGATTTGAAGGAAACTGATGGGATGATGACACCGGCACTTCAGGTTGAAGAAGTAAAAAATCAACAGGACCTCATGGCCTTCATACGATTCCCCTGGGAGATCTATCGGGGAGATCGTTATTGGGTCCCTCCTCTCATCAAGGACCAGCTTCAAAAATTTAGCCCCACCCATCCCTTCCGTTCTCACTCCCAAATGATTTTCTTTCTGGCTCATCGGGGAGGAACGACCGTCGGAAGAATTGCTGGGATCATCGACCACCACTACATCGAGTTTCACCAAGAAAAAGTGGGGTTCTTCGGATTCTTCGAATCCATCCCTGATTCTGAAGTTTCGGGCATTCTCCTCTCAAAAGTCGCTGCCTGGTTGAAAGGACATGGAATGGAAAAGATGGCGGGGCCGATGAACCCCTCCACCAATGATGAGTGCGGTCTGCTCGTCGAAGGATTTGATACCCTACCCTGCCTGATGATGCCTTACAACCCTCGTAATTATTCACCTCTGCTGGAGGAATTTGGACTGAAAAAGAGGATGGATCTCTATGCTTATTTCCTGGAAGTACCTACGTTTCATCTTGAACGTCTGGACCGCCTTACCGAGAGGTTGAGAAAAAGGGAGCCCCGACTTCATGTTCGCCCAATCAATCTCCGCCATTTCGATGCAGAATTGAAGATCGTCAAAGAGATTTACAATCAGGCCTGGAGCAAGAACTGGGGGTTCGTTCCACTCACGGACGAGGAGATCAATCTTTTGGCCAAAGAGCTGAAGCCACTGGTCGTTTCTGATCTGGTTCTCTTCGCCTACCTGGAAGAAGAACCCATCGGTTTCTCCGTATCCCTTCCAGATTATAATGAGGTGCTGAAACACTTGAATGGAAAAATCGGTTTTCTGGGTCTGTTCAAGTTCCTCTATTATTCAAAAAAGATTCATAAAATTCGAGTGATGCTTTTGGGTGTGAAGCCTGCTTTTCAGAAGAAAGGGGTCGAGGGACTCCTCTATATTGAAACCTTCAGAAATGGCTTTAGAAAGGGTTACCATCAGGCAGAATGTTCATGGATTCTCGAAGAGAATGTCTTGATGCAACATGGGATTGAAGCGATGGGGGGAACACGTTATAAAACCTATCGGATTTATGAAACCCCGCTTTGAGTGGAACGTTGAGACCACCATTGATGTAGGCGGGGGCTGACCATCACACATCCGATCGCCAATCCGGCTCCGGCGAACACATCAATAACATAATGATATCTGAGATAAATCGTGGAAAGGATGAGACCGCAAATAATGGGCAGGAAAATATAGAAGAGAATCTTTTCATAGCGATGGGCCAGGAACAGGACCATGAGGACAATCTGGGTATGGCCGCTGGGCATGCAATCCCGTTTATTATGCTCGAGAGCATTCAGAGTATCTCTGACAAAATCAGTGATGAAACTCCCCTCAAGGGGAATGGTGTAGAGGTGGGTCATGGCATAACGAGGCCCGATGGCAGGGAAAAGAATATAGCCAATAAATGAAATATAGTATCCGAAGGCCAAGACAAACATGGCCCGATCAAATTCAGTCATTCGATCCTTCAAATAAAGGACGGCGATTAAAACGACTGGAATGAAATAATAGCTGAGGTAAGCTAAAGACATGATGTCGGTGAACCAAGGAACAATCCACTGCTCCATCCACAGTGTAGGGTGAACCCTAAAGATGAAAAAATCAATTTGGGTCAACCAGGGGTCGATATCCGGCTGGAGATACTGGATCAAATTACCCAGGGACTCGTAGATAAGGATGACAAAGAGGATGGGAGAAAAATAATACAAGGGCCTCCCCATCTTTCCCATCACGTTTCGATCCCGTGATAATTTGAGGGCAAGGAGAAGACCCGTCAGCAAGAGGTAATTCAGCAGCAGAGAGTGCCAAAGTGGAATTTGGCCTCGGAAAAAGAGAGTCAACAGAACCAACCCCATTAAGAAAAAAAGGGTCAATCCTTGAACGGGAGCCATTTTTTTCATTGGTGAGAAGTTTATATATATCAGATCAAATGAAAAATCAAGAATACCCCCTCAGAGAGGGTGGGGAGGGATGGAAATGCGATATTCACAATATCTGCTGCCGACCTTGAAGGAAGTTCCTTCCGAAGCAGAGGTCCCCAGCCATCAACTGATGCTTCGGGCAGGAATGATCCGAAAACTGGCCTCCGGGATCTATTCTTACCTCCCCCTCGGTCTTCGATCCATTCAAAAAGTGGAAACCATTATCCGTGAGGAGATGAACCGAGCCGGAGCCATTGAGGTGCTCCTCCCCTTTGTCCAACCTGCAGAGCTTTGGCAAGAGAGTCATCGATGGGAAGAATATGGGAGTGAACTCGCACGACTTAAGGACCGCCACCATAGAGATTGTTGCTTGGGGCCCACCCATGAGGAGGTCATCACGGATATTGCCCGGAAAGAAATTCGGTCGTATCGTCAGATGCCGCTTAATCTCTACCAGATTCAAACCAAATTCAGGGATGAGATCCGACCCCGTTTCGGCGTCATGCGGGCTCGCGAATTTATTATGAAAGATGCCTATAGTTTTGACATCGATGAGAAGGGAGCCGACGTAAGCTATCAAAAGATGATCGAAGCCTATACGCGAATCTTTACCCGATGTGGCTTAAAGTTTAGAGCCGTCGAGGCGGAGACCGGGCTGATCGGAGGGACCTTCTCCCATGAATTTATGGTTCTGGCTGAAACCGGAGAGGAAATCATTGTCAGTTGTGCGCGCTGTCCTTATGCAGCCAATATTGAAAAAGCGGATTTTCAAAGGTCAGAGAATAAAGAAGCAACCCCTCATCAAGAATCCCAAAAGTCTATTCAGAAAGTAATGACCCCCGAGAAGCGGACCGTCGAAGAGGTCGCTCAGTTTCTCAATGTCTCTCCCAAAAAGTTGGTCAAAACTCTTATTTTTGAAAGTGACAAGGGATGTTTGGCGGCGTTAGTTCGTGGAGACCATGAGATCAGCGAAAAGAAGTTAAAGGCTGTTTGGGGTTCTGAAAACATTCAACTCGCCAGTGAAGACACGGTAGAAAAAATCACCCATGCTCCAAAAGGATTTGCAGGCCCCATCGGTCTCACCATTCCTATTTTGGCTGATCTGGATATGAAGGAGATGGTCAACTTCGTCACCGGAGCGAACGAAAAAGATGCCCATTTGATCCATGTCAATATAGGCCGCGATTTTCAGGTTTCCAGATTTGTGAACCTCCGAACATTTGCTCCGGGCGACCGCTGTCCCCTCTGTGGGGAAGAGACCCGATTGGATAAGGGAATTGAGGTCGGTCATACGTTCAAGCTCGGCACTAAATATAGTCGAGTCATGGGAGCGACCTATTTGGATGATCAGGGAAGAGAAAAAGAAATCGTCATGGGATGCTATGGGATTGGTGTGGGAAGAACGGTGGCCGCTGCCATTGAACAGTACTATGACCAACATGGAATCCGCTTTCCCATGCCCATTGCTCCGTTTCAGGTTCTCATCCTCCCCGTCAACATCAAAATGGACTTTCTGAAGGAGACCGCAGAGCAACTCTATCAAACCTTTCTGGAGAATGGCATCGAGGTCTTATACGACGATCGCGAAGACACTCCGGGAGTCAAATTCAAGGATGCCGATCTCATTGGGATCCCGTTGAGAGTGACCTTGGGAGAGAAGAATTTGAAGAAGGGGTTAGTGGAAATAAAAAAAAGGAGGACGGGGGAAATCCTCTTGGTGAAAACGGAGGAGGTCCTATCGAGGATCAAAGAGATGATCAGGCAGGAAATGGGAAGCTGAATGGAAGGGACGCCCCGAGAGGAAATTGAAAAGAGGATTCAAAGGCTCCAGTCTTATCTAAAAAAGGAGAAGGTGGATGCTTGTCTCATCCTTCAGAATGTCGATCTCTTTTACTTCTCCGGGACGATCCAGCGCTCCTATCTGTTTATTCCGAGTGAAGGGGAACCCCTTCTCCTGGTTCAAAAAGATGTGGAACGGGCCAAGAAAGAATCCCCCTTAAAAACCATTATTCCCATCGACCGTCCCAAGGCCATTTCTTCTATTTTGAAAAAGCGAAGAGGGTTAAACCGCATGGGTTTCGAGGGGGATGTCCTGCCGGTAAACCAATTCAGACAACTGGAAAAGATGCTCCCTCAATCGGAGTTTGTGGATATCTCAAAAATCATTAAACAGATCAGGATGATTAAATCCCCATACGAAATTGACCGATTGAGAGATTCTGCAAAAATTCTTGATGAAGTATTCGAATATGCAAAAAAAATCTTAAAACCCGGCATGACCGAAATTGAGGCTGAATCTCGGCTGATCGAATTGGGGAGGCGTCGAGGGCATCAAGGACTGACCCGCATGAGGGCCTGGAACCAAGATATGATTAATGCCTGCGTTTTGTCAGGGGATTCAGGCGGCGTTCCGACCCACTTAGATGTCTCGGTGATTGGTCCAGGAATCTCACCTGCCTTTCCCCAAGGGTCCAGTTACAATCTCATTCAAAGGAATGTTCCCATCCAAATTGATTTCAGTATTGCCTATCATGGTTACATCACGGATGGGGCAAGGACCTATGTCATCGGTACTCTACCGAAACAGCTCATGAACGCTTATGAGGTGACCCTTGAGATTCGGGATGAAATGGAAAAAATCGCAAAACCCGGAGTTCCTTGTTCCCATCTTTACCATTTCTCCTCTCAAATCGTAAAAAAGAGAGGGTTGGAAGAGTATTTCATCGGAACGAAAAAGGACCAGGCCCCCTTTGTGGGACATGGCATCGGTTTAGAGATTGATGAATTTCCTCTTCTTGCCAGGGGGTTTTCTCACCCCTTAGAAGTCGGAATGGTCTTTGCTTTTGAACCGAAGTTTATCTTTCCAGAGATCGGTGCCGTGGCTCTCGAAGACGATTATGTGGTGACTGAAAGCGGAGTGGAAAAACTGACTCATGTAGATGACCAAATCATGATCATCGGAGAATCCTGATCTGTGAAAGTCAAGATTTGACTATCCAGATATTGTCATGTAAAGTATACACGATTTGAATCGGTAATCGTCGGAGCTTTTTATTTCTTGACAACTTACTCCCTTCTGTTGAAAATTTAGGTAATTCCAAAGACACCTTATTCACCACAAGGAGAGGGGGATTACCCGAAATAAAACCATAGGGCGATGATTGATTTCGATTCTTTGAAAGAGAGGAATTGAAGACATGAAGACGAAATTGATTTTGACGATGACATGCATGGGAGTCACCCTGTTTGCCACCCCCCCGTGGGCAGTGGATGCTACTGCGAAGGAGGGCGAAGCATAAGGCGAGTCCTTTACCGAAATCAATAAGAAACTCACGAATTAGGAGGTTTAGAAAATTGATGAAGAATTTGGTCTTTCCATGCACGTTGCTGGCCCAGGCCTGTGCCCCTGAAAAAAGCCGATATGAAAGGAGTATAACGTGAAAATGGAAATCAATGAATCAACTAAACTTGCGTATGAAGGGGGGACTTCATCGCTAACAAATACACCAGTGGTTGGAAAACCAAATCGGGAATATAATTCTACCTTTAAGCCGGGGACTGAACAGCTGGATACCGACGAGATCAGGGTTACAATTCTCGGTAGCGGCGATCCATTCGTTAAGAAAGGTCAGGCGTGCGCATCAGTACTTATAGAGGTAGGAAATGAACAGCAAGACTTCTTCTTCTTTGATCTTGGTTCGGGTGCCTTAGCAAATTTCAATGGGCTGCGACTTCCAGTGACCGCAACAACCAAAGTGTTCCTGACTCACCTGCATGCTGATCATATGGGTGACCTGCCCACCTTATTGGGTAGCCTCGCCAAGAGCGGGAGACGGGACCCTGTAGAAGTGTGGGGACCTGCTGGCGAGACTAAAGAACTTGGCACTCTCGCCTTCGCAAAGCATCTGGAGGCGGCAATGGCCTGGGACTATCTCTCCATGAACGGGCATCCCGGACAATCTGGTTCGCGCCTAATACCAACGGAAGTACCGTATGATAAGCCAGCAACAGTCTATGAACGCAACGGTGTCAAGATTTCATCTTTCCCGGTAATTCATATTCTAAATGGCGCGGTTGGATATCGCCTTGATTATAAAGGAGGCAGCGTGGTGTTTACAGGCGATACGCGCCCATCTAAGACCACATTAGAAGCATGCAAGGGTGCAGATCTCCTCATACATGAAACCTTCCCCTGTGCTAAAGTGTTCGCGAAAAAGGCAAGTGTGCCAGAAGAATTTGCCAATAAGGTTGTAAACGAATCACACACCAGCCCCGCTATGGCCGGTAAAGTCTTCAAAAGAGCGGGGGCACGTATGTCGGTGATGTGGCACCTCGTTGTTGATCATGATACAGTGGGGTCAGCGTATCGGGAGATGCGCGGCCAATATGATGGCCCTGTAACCATCGCACAGGATGGAACCGTTTTCAACATTACAAGGAATGCATCGTAGTTCGTCAGGCAATTATAGACATGGCCGCCTGGCCTATCATAGGCAAGACCAATGTATCTGGCCCACCTTTGGCAAAGCCAACTAACCCACCTGCGTGGTGGACTGCCGCTCTCATTACGGACTAATGGAAATATTCTTGAGGCTATATTCAATAGATATTATTGTGTTATTACTTTCAGGGATGTAATCCCTGGTCTACCTTTGACCTGCCCCTGAAAGTGGTACCAGCACCTAACCTCGTCGGCAAAGTGAGCAGCGGTTTGGCAGAATAGTGGCAAGTGCAGGGCTCAAGGTTCGGTTTCATTTTGGTAAGTGATGCTGTCGGGTGACTCAATTATTCCTAATTAAAGAAAAGGGGAAGAGAGAATAAGAATTTTTATAAAAGTATAGGAGGGAATATATGAAGGCAATGATGAAGGTGTTAGGAGTGATCATCCTGGCGATTGTTCTGCTCGGCTTGGGCGTGGAGCCTACCCTGTCGGAAGCACCATCTACACCCCCTTATTCGGGCGACATCTGGCACCGCTCAACCCTGACAGGCGACTGGTTCGGTGTTCGTAACGATCTGGCGGCAAAGGGCATTACCTTCGATATGAGCCTGACCCAGGTTTACCAGGGCATCGTCGACGGTGGCAAGGACGAGGCCTGGAAGTACGGCGGCCGTGGGAACTTAACATTCAATTTGGACACCCATAAGCTTGGATTGTGGCCTGGAGGATTCTTCACGGTGGCAGTGGAGGGTAATTTTACCAATTCTGTAAATGGGCTTACCGGAGCGCTTAATCCAGTGAATACCAACCAGATCTTTCCAATGCCGACCGGTGACAACCTCAACGTGCCGAATGTATCGTTTATGCAGCTCCTTTCGCCGTACGGCGGCGTGGTCCTCGGGAAGCTCAGCCTTCTCACCCCCACCTCCGGCGATATGAACGAGTTTGCCCACGGCAAAGGGGACACCCAGTTCATGAACGGGGCATTCAACATTAATCCGGTTACCCTTCTGACGGTACCCTACTCGACGCTGGGCGCGGGGTTGATTATTCTGCCGACTAAAGACCCCCACGCCGCCATCGTTGGTATTTCCGTTCTTCAAACCAACGGCAAGGCCAACACCATCGGCTTCGACGATCTGCACTCCAACCAACTAAGCTTTGTAGGTGAGGCCCGGGTGCGGACAAACTTTTTCGGGCTTACCGGACACCATTTGATCGGTGGAGGCTATTCGAACAAAACCTATGCATCCCTCGATCAGAGCCTGCGTTTTTTCATCGAGAACCGGTCTATTGAAAAACAGGATGGTTCTTGGATGGTCTACTACAACTTTGATCAATACCTGTACGAACCGGAAAAGGGTTCCGGCCAGGGCATCGGCATCTTTGGACGGTTTGGGGCTTCGGATGGCAATCCCAACCCCATGCACTACTTCTACAGTATAGGAATTGGCGGCAAGGGCATCATCCCCGGTCGGCCCCTCGACCGTTTCGGCTTAGGGTACTACTACATGGATGTCAAGAGTCCCAAGTTCACAGGTCTGCTTGCGACCAGGGAACTTTTGAGGGATGAGTATGGGTTCGAGGTGTTTTACAATTTTGCCATTACCCCATGGTTGCAGCTGACACCGAACATACAGGTGATCAGGCCAGCCCAGAAACAGACCATCAACCGGGAGAACGTGCATACGGCCACTGTCCTCGGCCTCCGGCTCCAGATGTTATTCTGACGCTCTAAAAATTGCAGGTATTGCTATAAATCCTCTGTTTCCAACACCTCAAAGAAGCGAGGGTTTGATTTCCATATGCTCACCTCGGATACGTGATGTCAACCCGTAATCCGCAGTCCAAGATGCCATCGTTGAGCAAGGATTAGCTGCAAGAAGGGTTACCCTAACATTGTCCGTCAACTCAAATATTGGTAAGGCCACCTAATCCCCGACTCTCTCAAACATTTTTTCTTTCTAAGGGTGATCCGAATCTCTCTTCAATCACTCGATAAAACCTCGGACGATAAATCAATTCAAAAGTATCCTCTTTTCCTGGAAAGAGGTTGCAAGCTGCCCTTTTCACTTCCTCTACCCGTTCGAGTGCTTCTTCAAGTAAAAGATCATCTTGTTGGATCGAAAGGATCGAAAGATCAACTAAGAATCGGAGGTAACGGATCTTCCGGTTTTCCTCTTTTAGGTAGTTTTCTTCAGCCATCATCACTCATGCTTTATAACATAAATTATTCATTGACAGCACCCTTGGAACATTTATATGATAGAGTATCTCAATTCAGAGCATTTCCGATCCATCATTCTCTTATGGACCATCCCAAAGACAAAATCATTTTTGCCCTCGATGTGGAACACTTTGCAGAGGCCCAACGTTGGGTGAACCTCTTAAAAGATCATATTGGTCTGTTTAAAGTGGGAAAACAGCTTTTCACTCATGCCGGGCCTAAAGTCATTGACATGATCCGCCAGAAGGGCCAAAAAGTTTTTCTTGACCTCAAATATCACGATATTCCCAATACCGTCGCCAAAGCAGGAGAGGAAGCCACCAAACTGAATGTGGCCATGTTTAACCTCCACGCCCTGGGGGGGGTTGAAATGATGAAAAAAACCGTAGAGGCCTCCCGCGCAATGGCTAAAAATCTTGGCATTCCAAAACCGATCATCCTGGCCGTCACCATTCTCACCAGCATGGATGAGGATACCTTGAAAGAAGTGGGGATTCAGGGGCCCCTCTTAGAACAGGTGGGATATCTTGCCTCCCTGGCTTCCAAGGCAGGTGTGGATGGAGTGATTGCCTCCCCGCAAGAAATCCGGATCATTCGGGAGCGATGCGGAGGAAAATTTCTCATTGTCACTCCGGGCATCCGGGCTCCTTCCGATAAAAAAGATGATCAAAAAAGAACCCTCACACCCAAGGAGGCGATCTCTGCAGGAGCAAACTATCTGGTGATCGGCCGCCCCATCAAAGAGGCCAAAGATCCCCTCGAAGCCGTTCAGAAAATAATCGAGGATATCTCGTGACTCAGATCATCTATGGTATCCATCCTGTCAAGGAAGCATTAAAATCATCACACCTCCAAATTGAAAAGATTTTGATTGGCACTCCAAACCCTTCTCCACTACTCCAATCGATTCTTGATCAAGCCAACCAAAGGAAAATCCCAGTAACATGGACGACCAGGCAAATCCTCGAGCGAATGACCAAAGGGGGAGTTCACCAGAATGTCTTGGGTTTCGTTCAAGACATTTCTTATGTTGATGTCAAAGGCATTTTTTCTCATTGGAAAAAAGAAGGGACCAAAGCTCTTTTTCTCATTCTCGACGGGATCCAGGACCCACAAAATTTCGGATCCCTTATTCGAACCGCCTGTGGATGCGGGGTCCATGGAATCATCATTCCGAAAGACCGGTCTGTCGGAATCACCCCGGCCGTGATCAAAGCCTCTGCGGGAGCTACTGCTCATCTTCCCATTGCGCGAGTGGTGAACCTCGCCATGACCATTGACGCCTTAAAAAAAGAAGGAATCTGGATCTATGGAGCTTCAGGAGAAGCGAAAGAGTTGATCTACCAACTCGATCTCACCATGGATTCGGCTATTGTGATCGGGGCGGAAGGGAAAGGGATCAGACCCCTGGTGAAAAAAAAGTGCGACAGACTCTTCTCCATTCCCATGAGAAGTCCTCTCTCCTCTTTCAACGCCTCGGTCTCCGGGGGAATGATCCTTTATGAGGTGATGCGGCAACGATTTATGAAAGGATGAGAACGATGATAACCCTTCTCAGACCTGGCCAAGACCCTTTGGAAATCCATTTCATTCTATTAGATTTTGAAGGCACCCTTTCCTCAGATCGAAGGGTTCATCCCAAGGCAAAGGATAAGATCAACTTACTTTCGAAGCGGACTAAAATCTACATCCTGACGAAGGAAGAAAAAACACTGGCTGAAGAAACGTTGAAAAAAGTCAAAGCCGAGATTGTTGATTTCAAAGAGGGGAAAGCCTCTCAACAGAAATTGGATCTATTGCGCCAATTGGGGACAATTAGGACCGTGGCCATTGGAAACGGAATAGACGATGCCCCGATGATAGAGGAGGCTGGCTTTAGCATCTGTGTCATGGGAAAAGAAGGAGCTTCTTCAGAAGCCATGCAGAAAGCGGATGTGGTCTTTACGACTATTATCGACGCCCTCGACTTTTTATTGAAACCCCTACGCCAAAAAGCCACTTTAGGTCATTGAATCGTTACCAGTCCTTTATCAAATTAAAGTCCCCTCTTCGAATGGATCCATGCAGAAAGCTTCTGGGTGTCAAGACTTCTTTGATACAAGGGTTCCTTGCTTTCCTGATAAACACTCAATTTTTCTTCGAAGGTCGGTTTAGGGTTAAGATAAAAGACCCCAAGGGGCAGCTTTCCTACCTCTGATGCCCTTCTGAAGGCTTCCATACGATCATAAGGATCATGAGAAGGGTCCATCTCATATGTATTTTCCTTGAACCATTGATAGGTATTCCATTTGTTATAGGTGACACAGGGTTGAAGAATGTCAACCAAGGCATACCCCTTATGGGAAATCGCCTTTTTGATCATCTCTTTTGTTTGGCGGGTATCTCCTGCAAAAGCCCTTGCGACCAAGGAGGCTCCCAGGCTGACTGCGAGCGCCAGAGGGTTAAATGTTTCGTGGAAAACGCCTTCCCGCTGAACGGGTGTCTTGAATCCCGGGAGGCTTGTCGGCGAGGCCTGGCCTTTTGTTAATCCATAAACCATGTTGTTGTGGACGAGATTGGTAATATCCGGATTTCTCCGGATGGTGTGGATGAAATGGTTTCCTCCCTCGCCGTACATGCACCCGTCACCGCTCTCATCGATGACGGTTAATTCGGGATGGACTGCTTTAATGGCGGTCGCCACAGGCAACGACCGTCCATGTAATCCATTAAAAAGATGGCATCGATAGTAATGGGGTGCTTTGGCTGCCTGACCGATACCCGAAACGACGACAAGTCTTTCAGGCTGGATCTCGAGTTCCGATAGCGCCTGTTTCAGGGCATTGAGAATGGCAAAATTGCCGCAACCCGGACACCAGGCGATATCGGTGTCTTCCATGTCGTAGCGTTTTATATCCATCTGCGTCCCCTCCTAATGAAAAGCTGACTTCAATAGGTCTGCCAGTTCCTCCACAGAAAAAGGCAATCCATTATATTTGAGTATTTCTCGGTCCACATTGAATCCGGTCTGGCGCCGGAGGACCTGGCCAAATTGAGCCGTTCCATTATTCTCGACGATCACTGTTTTTTTTGCCTTCTTGAGATAGCCCATTGTATCCGGATGCAACGGGTAGACTTGTTTAAAATGGAGGAAGGCAACGTCCTCCATTTCCAATCTTCCAATGGCCTCCCTGATGAGGTGATAGGTTGATCCCCATCCGAGGATCAAGGTCTTGTAATGGTCAGGGCCGATGAGTTCGGGCGGAACCATTTCCTCCCTGATGAGATCAAGCTTTTTGAGACGCTTATTAACCATCTTTTCTCTCAGATCAAGATCCTCCGTGATATGGCCCTCCTCATCGTGTTCGTCACTATCGATCACTACGAGTCCTTCGCCGAATCCGGGAATTCCACGTGGAGAGAGGCCTGTTTCAGTAAGCTGGTAACGCTTATACCCTTTCTTCGTTTCGACAAATTGCTTCTCTATTCGAATCCGTGCTGGATCGATAGAAGGAATGTTGTAATGAGATTCCAGGAGGTATTGATCCGTGAGAATGAAAACGGGGACTTGATACCGATCCGCAAGGTCAAACGCCTTCTGCGCGAGATAAAAGCAGTCTTCAATGGTCCCAGGGGCTAAAAGGATCCTCGGAAATTCTCCATGCCCCGAATGAAGGGCAAAAAGAAGTTCCCCCTGTTCGGTCCTTGTCGGCAGTCCTGTTGCCGGACCTGGCCGCTGACCGATATGGATGACTAACGGAGACTCGATCATCCCCGCAAGGCTCAGTCCTTCCACCATGAGAGCGAATCCCCCTCCCGAAGTGGAGGCCAGACCCCTTGCCCCTGCATACCAGGCTCCGATCGCCATATTTATAGCGCTGATTTCATCCTCTGCCTGTTCAACAATGATTCCAAATTCCTTTGAAACCTGCGCGAGATACACTGCAACGGCCGTGGAGGGAGACATGGGATAAAAAGAGAGAAAATTACATCCTCCGGCGATGGCCCCCATGGCCAGGGCCTCCACACCATCAATCAAGATCTCATTTTTCACTTCATCGCGCTTTTTCAGCTCGATTTGAAGTCTACCGCTTTTCAACAAATCCTCGCTTACCGCATAACCTCTTTTGGCGGCCTCAAGGTTTCTCTGGATGGTATTTTCATTCTTCCCCGAGAAATAGTGCCTGAGGTAACGGTTGAAAACTTCCTGGTCCACCCCAAGAAGTCCTGCAAGCAACGCCGCCGCAACGGCATTCGTGTAAATGGGTCCTCCGACCTCGGAGGCCATTTCAGAAAAGGGGACAGGAATGAATTTGTCCCCTTGATATTCATTTTCAACTATCTTTTTCTCTCCCAAGAGGATGGTTTCTGAAGAAATCTTTCTCTGAACATGTCGGACTCCTCCCGAGCTAAAAGGGATCAGCAGATCTATCCGATCCACTGGTGCTGACACCCTGTTCGAAGAAACTCGTACCAAAGTCGAATTTCTACCACCTCGAATACGCGACATGTACTCCTCTGTTGAGAAGACATGGTATCCCGAAAGTTTTAAGGTTTGAGTCAGCATGTGTTCGACGGTCTGAATCCCTTGACCTGCCTCTCCACATAGAACGATTGAAATGTCTTCCTTAAACTGCAATAGGGGTTGATCTGTCATCTCTTTCTCTCCCAAGGAATCCTTTGTATGTTTTGTGACGACGATCCCGGCTGCCATCCAAAAAAAGGAGATCCTCTTTTTCCTTGAATGACCTAACCGGAAATCAACAGATTGGCTTAAGACCGATAGGAGGCATTGATCTTTACATAATCCATGGAGAGATCGGTGGTGAGGACTGAGAATTGACCCTTCCCCTGATGGAGGTCAATGATGACTTGGAAGGACTTCTTTTTAATAACCTCTGAGGCCTTCTCTTCCCATCGAGGCCCCGCACCCATCCCCTTTTTTACGATCCGTGCCTGATCAAAATATACATCAATTCGATCGGGATGGATTCGGGCACCTGAATGACCCAGGGCGCAAAGAATCCTCCCCCAGTTAGCGTCCTCTCCGAAGAAAGCCGTTTTTACCAGTGGAGAACGGGCAACGGCATAGGCAGCTCGCTGAGCGTCCTCTTTGTTGCATGCCCCTCGAATCAGGATTTCAATGTATTTCGTTGCCCCCTCTCCATCTCTCACCAGACTCTCGGCCAGGGTTTTGCAAACTTTTAAAAGCAGGGTTCGGAATACTTTGCCATCTCGATTCATACGGCTCAAAGGAGGATGGCCTGACATTCCGTTGGCCAATAGTAAAACCGTATCATTGGTGCTGGTCTCTCCATCAATCGTGATGCGATGATAGGATTCCTCAGCAACCCTCTCCAGCATTTGCTGAAGCAGTGGAGCCTCAATGCAAGCATCCGTGACAAGAAAAGAGAGCATGGTTGCCAAGTTGGGATGAATCATTCCCGATCCTTTTATCATCCCGCATAACGTGACTGACTTTTCTTTGAGACGACAGGTTGCCACTTCAATCTTTGGGAAAGTATCGGTGGTCATCATGGCTTCCACGGTGTTCATCCAACCCCCTGGAGAAAGTTGGTCAACCAATTGAGGAATGCCTTCCTCCATCTTCTTCATAGGGAGACGGCTTCCGATCACCCCTGTGGAGGAAGGGAACACCAACCTCTCATCAATTCTCAACCGTTTCGCAACCCATGAAGACACCCTCTTGGCATCCTTCATCCCCTGGCTTCCTGTACAGGCATTGGCATTCCCGCTGTTCACAATGATTGCCTGGCAAAGACCTCCGCGAATGCGCTCCCGACCCAACTGCACCGGTGCCGCTTTCACGGTATTGGTGGTAAAAAGACCAGCCACCTGGGCAGGAATCTCTGAATAGATCAAGCCAAAATCCCTTTTCCCATCTTTTTTGATCCCTGCTGAAATCCCCGAAAAAAGAAAACCCAACACCTTAAAATCGAATGGCTTCATTCTATTTCTCCATCCCTTTTAAAAATAAGCGCTGACGGGTGGGCCAAAAAGTTTTACAGCGAAACCTTAAGATATGATGTATTGGATTCCGAAAACTATTCTAAGAATCGCTAATAGGAGTAACAATGGTCACCCATAAAATGAAGTCGCTTTGTAAAACTTTGCAGGCACATTTGACAGCTCTTACTTAGGCTCTTGCCTCTTCCTCTTTGGGCAAGCAGCATCGTTTATACTTCTTTCCGCTCCCACATGGACAGGGGTCATTACGACCCACTTTCTTCCCATCCCGTCGAACAGTGACCCCTTTACCATCTTCCGTCTTTCCACCCCCTCCTTGCATCGACTCTCCCCGACTCATGACAAAGGTTTGCTTTCTTTCCATCTTCACTTCTTTTACTTCTTGTTCCTTGGCGATCTGAATGGCAAAGAGTTTCTCAACGGTGTCCTTTTTTATCCGGTCCAGCATCTCCAGAAACATTTGGTAAGCTTCCTTTTGATATTCGATGCGAGGGTCCTTCTGGCCATACCCCCTCAACCCAATCCCCTCCTTTAACTGATCAATGGCCAGAAGGTGATCCTTCCAATGGTAATCAATGGATTGAAGCATGATGACCTTCTCTAAATATCGAAGCATCGGGATTCCAAATTCCTCTTCCTTTTTTTGATAAACGTCCTTCGCCTTCTCAAAAATCATTGCCTCCAATTGGTCTCTCCGGATACCATCTTCTTCGAATGAAGGGGCAGACCACTTGAAAGAAAATTGTTTATAGGCAGCATCCTGAAGGGCCTTCCAATCCCAATCTTCCGGGTGGGTCTTTTCATCCGTGTAGAAATCAACAAGCCCTTCGGCCTGATCCTCAACCATTCCCATGACCGTGTCTTTCAGGTCTTCACTGGCAAGGACTTCCCTCCTCTGGGAATAGATCACTTCCCTCTGTTGGTTCATCACATTATCATAATCCAGCAGATGCTTCCGGATTTCAAAATTATGGGCTTCCACCTTCCTCTGTGCACTCTCAATCGCCTTGGTCACCAATCCATGTTCGATGGGTTGGTCCTCTTCAATTCCCAACCGGTCCATGATGCTCGAAATCCTCTCTGAACCAAAGATCCTCAAGAGGTCATCCTCCAAAGAGAGGTAGAATCGGGAGGAACCGGGATCTCCCTGCCTGCCGGATCTTCCTCTCAATTGATTGTCAATGCGCCGGGCCTCATGCCGTTCCGTTCCCAAGACATGGAGGCCTCCCGACTGAATGACCTTCTCCTTCTCCTGCTGGGCAATGGCTAAGACCTTTTGAAAAGCCTTCTGCATCGCCTCCTCGGTGGGCTCCTCTTCCACCATGCTTTTTGCTAAGAATTTTGGATTTCCACCCAGGAGGATGTCTGTTCCTCTTCCGGCCATGTTCGTTGAAATGGTCACGGCTCCTGCTCTTCCTGCTTGGGCGATGATTTCAGCCTCTCTCTCATGATGTTTGGCGTTCAGGACATTATGGGGAACCCCCTGTTTTTTCAGGAGCTGACTCAATTTCTCGGACTTCTCAATAGAGATGGTCCCGACCAGAACCGGACGCCCAGATTGATAGAGTTCTTTAATCTCATTCACTACAGCACGAAACTTCTCCCCCTCGGTTTTGTAAATGACATCCGGGTAATTGGTGCGCATCAGCGGCATGTTGGTGGGAATCACGGTCACATCCAGATTGTAGATCTTACGGAATTCCGCGGCCTCGGTATCCGCGGTCCCGGTCATTCCGGCTAATTTTTTGTACATTCGAAAATAATTTTGAAAAGTGATGGTCGCCAGAGTTTGGTTCTCATTTTCGATCTTGACATTCTCCTTGGCCTCTACCGCTTGATGGAGGCCATCGCTCCATCTCCTCCCCGGCATCAGTCTCCCGGTAAACTCATCCACGATGATCACTTGTCCCTCTTTGACCATATAGTCCACATCTCTTTTGAAAAGAGTGTGAGCTCTCAAAGCCTGATTGACATGATGAAGCGTTTCGATGTTTCGGGGGTCATAGAGGTTTTCCACGTGAAGTAATTTCTCCACGTGAGCCACTCCTTCCTCTGTTAAAAAAGCAGTGTGGCTTTTTTCTTCCAACTGATAATCTTTCCCCTGCTTCAGCGAGGGGATAATGCGATTGATCTTATAGTATTTATCCGTGGACTCCTCGGCAGGACCCGAAATGATGAGAGGGGTTCTGGCTTCATCGATGAGGATACTATCCACCTCATCGACAATCGCGTAGTTCAAATTCCGTTGGACATAATCGTCAAGGCTAAATTTCATATTGTCCCGTAGGTAATCGAAACCGAATTCATTATTGGTTCCATAAGTGATGTCGCTGCCATAGGCCTTCTTTCTTTCCAGATCGTTGAGCTCATGGAGGATCACCCCTACGGAAAGACCCAGGAACCGGTAGATGACCCCCATCCATTCACTATCTCTTTTTGCCAGATAGTCATTGACGGTCACAATATGAACCCCTTCTCCTGTGAGGGCATTCAGATAGGCGGGCAAGGTGGCCACCAAGGTTTTTCCTTCACCGGTTGCCATTTCAGAGATCTTGCCTTCATGAAGAACAATTCCCCCGATCAACTGGACATCATAATGTCTTTCCCCAAGGGTCCGTTTGGCTGTTTCGCGGACGACGGCAAAGGCCTCGGAAAGAATCTCGTCCAAGGGTTCCCCTCTCTCCATCCGCTCTTTCAATTCAAAAGTTTTGGCCTGAAGTTGACCATCACTCAGAGGGCTTATGGTTGGCTCTAATTGGTTGATTTTCTCAACGAAAGGCTGAATCCTTCTTAATTCCCTTTCATTCTTGCTCCCCACGATTTTCTTGATGAATGATCCAAACATATAACACCCTTCTCCTCTGGGTTTTTCTATAATTTCAAAAAATTATATAACGGATAGGGTAAGGTTTCAACATGGAAAACAAAAAGCCCGGCGAAGAAATGCTCCGTCGGGCCTTTCCAAATCCGTCAAGAAGTCCAATTAATTTAAAATATACCTCATGGGGTTCACCGGAATGCCATTCAGCCTCACCTCATAATGGAGATGGGGACCTGTTGTTTTTCCACTCATTCCCACTTCAGCAATCTGGTCCCCCCGTTTCACTTTTTGACCCACCCGAACCAATACTTTATTGAGGTGGCTATAACGAGTGGTCATTCCAAATCCATGAGAGACCACTAAGATCTTTCCATGAGCCCAATCACTTCCGATGTCCGAAATCATCCCATCTGCCGGGGCCAGAATCAGGGTTCCTACCCGATTCGAAATGTCGATCCCCTCATGCATCTGAGTTAACCCTGTAAAGGGATTGGTTCGAAAACCAAAACCGGATGTCACCCAACCTTGTATCGGCCATATGGAAGGGGTATGAATTAATATTTCTTTCTTGGTTTGTAAAAGTTTCTCCAGTTCAGATAGACTCTCTTCTCGGGAGGTTGCCTCTGAGTTGAGGCGCTCGATATCCGTCCTCATCTGCTGAATCAATCCCTTTTCATCTCTCTCTGCTCTTAATTTATCTCGAATATCCGAGGGAGAGGGCCCACCCATGCCCATAAACGAAGTCGCTTCCTGCCCTTTTTCCAGGTTGGCAATAATACGTATTCTCTTATCGAAATCCTTCAATTTGGAGAGCTGTTTCTCTAGATCTTCAATCTTTGATGAAAAAAAATGAATTTTGGACCTTTGATCTTGTGTTTCTTGCCGCAATTGACTCAGTTCAAAGGATTTTTTTCTGACTTGAATATAATCGCAGAAGAAGAAGATGGTGGATAGAAAACCAAAAGCTAAAAGATAAAGGGCAATCTTAAAGGTCTTTTTATGTAACCGGAAGTGCCGGGTCTTGGAAGTCTTTTGGCCAAAGATAAGGATATTAAAATAATCTTTATCCAAAATAATCTCCTTGTTTAAAACCCTTATGATTTTGAACCATTTCTAAAGCCTTATTTAGATACCAAACTTAGGATTCTTCTGTCAAGACTTTTTTTAGACTTTTTTTAGACTTTTTTTAGAGAGCACAAGGAAACATCCTTATGCTCTCCTGATAACCCAGATTTTAAAAAAGATTATAATGATTTTTACTTATATTTCAAAGTGTTACTCATCTTTGTTATCGCTCCATAATCTATGGAATCGGATGTCCTTTAATTTCCACTGATGAATAAATCTTTGACCAAAAGGCTGGGTGATCCCACGGCCCCATAAAATTTGAGGTCCTCCCCTACCCCGGTGATCTTCCGGAACAGTTCGAAAAGGTTCCCTGCGATGGCAATCGATTTCACCGGATAAATCTTTTCTCCCCGTTCAATCCAGTCCCCTGAGCAACCCAAAGAAAAGTCTCCCGAAATGGGGTCAACGGTATGGAGACCCATCACCTCTTCCACCACCAATCCCTGAGAAAGGTTTTTCACCAATTCAGGGTAAGGATGATTTCCCGGCTCAATGAAAAAGTTTGAGATTCCAACACCCGGGGGTGACTTAATCCCATGGCGTCGACTGTTTCCTGTAGACTCCACGCGTCTCCCCGGAGAGGATAGGTTTTCACGATGGGCCCAATATCGGTCGTATAAATAACCGGTCAGTTCTCCTTGAACGACTAAAGAGGTTCGTTGGCCCGGCATGCCCTCTCCATCGATGGGGGCCGTGGAAATCCCTTTTGGGTAAAGTCCATCATCCACCAGGGTGAGAAGGGATGAGAACAATCTTTCTCCCTGTTTTCCCTTCAAAGGAGATTTCCCTTTTTGGACCTGGTCTGCTAAAAAAGAATGAGCAAAGAGTGATAAAAATTCTGAGGCCACGTGATTTCGAAGGAGGACGGAAGTGACGCCCGAAGGAATTCTTCTTCCACCCAACCTCTCCAATGCCTTTCTGCCAGCGGATTGCCCAATCCTCTTCGCATCGAGATCATTGAAAAAATGACTGACTTCGAAATCCCAACCCACTTCTGATTCCCCCCCAAACTCGGCGACCGCGGTCACGCTCAACGAAGCAAGAGTGTGATCGTAAGAAAACCGAAGTCCTTCTGAATTCATCAGGGTTGTCCGAGAGAGGGTTTCCTGGTAAGAGGCCTTCCTCACCTTTTTTATCCTCTCCGGATCCACTTCCTTGGCTGCCGCTTCCAAATATTTTGCTTTTTCAATCTTTTCCTTTTCTGTGATGCTCTCCAAGGTTTCATCAAAAATGGGGAGGTTGGAAGAGGTGATCTTCAGGGTAGGGGTGAAGTCGAAACAGGGATCCGGGGAGGTTGCCCCGGCACTTCTTATTGCATCCTCGATGACCCGATCCAATTCACCCGAAATATTCTGTTTTCCGGAAGGAGAAGGAGTCGAAAAGGTCGTGTACGAAAAACCCACTCGTTGTTGATTTAAAATACGAAAGGCCATCCCAGCATATCGATCGGTCTGGAGGGTTTCAATATTTCCATCCTTCGACTCCGTATCAAAATGGGAGGATTGATTGAAATAAATTTCATACCCATCCATCGATTTCTTCCTGAGAAGGGTTAACGCTTGGTTAATGAATTCGTCAGATCGATTCATAATGGGAATTGAGTTAATTTCCAATAACCAAATCCCAACATCCAAATAATCACCAATGACTAAATCATCAATCACCAAACAACGCCTTATGATTTAAAAAAATTGGTTATTGGTCACTGAACTTTTGGTTATTATTTGGTTATTGGTGCTTGGAGTTCGGTTATTCATGCAATGCCAATGACGTCTCTATTGATGCAACAAGATCTCTTTTGCAACCATTATCACCACCGAATGAGGCTGCTCCCCCAAGTCAACCCTCCGCCGAATGCGGTGAGGACGATCAGATCCCCCTTTTGGATTGATCCATTACGGACCGCTTCATCTAATGCGATCGGAATCGTGGCGGATGAAATATTGCCGTACCTTTCAATGGTGAGATACACTTTTTCCACAGGGACACCCAACCGCTTGGCCACCTGCTGAAGCATGCGCAAATTGGCCTGATGCGGAATGATCCACCTGACATCGGAAATTTCCACACCATTAAAGGCGGCTGCCTCCTCCGCGGCCTCTGCAAATCGCTTGACCGCTACCCGGACGGATTCATTGGCTTTAATCATTCTAAGAGTGTGGAGCTTCCGGTCCACGCTCTCGTAAGAGATAGGGGTGGTCCTTGACCCACCTCCCGGAAGGAGGAGGTTCTCACCATTCGCCCCATCGGTGTGAATATGAACCGAGAGGACTTCGCTCATCTCTTTCCCAGATTCCTGCGTAGGTTGAGGGTTCTCAGAATCCGGGAAGGCTCGAAGCACCGCGGCCCCTGCCCCATCCCCCCAGAGAATACAACTCTCTCGGTCTGTCCAATCCAGGGTCCGACTCATAATTTCTACAGAGGCGACAAGAACTGTTTTGTAAGTGCCTGTTTTGAGATACTGCTCGGCAACGGAAAGGCCAAAGAGAAATCCGCTGCAGGCTGCGGTCACATCAAAAGAGACCGCTTTCTCCGCTCCCAATTTTGCCTCTAACCAATTGGCTCCGGAAGGGCAAGCCGTATCCGGCGTCATGGTGGTCATGAGGATAAGGTCTAAATCCCCGACCGAAACCCCGGCCATCTCCATGGCTCGGAGGGAAGCTTCTTTGGCCAGGTCTGACGCATTGGCATTCGGCGCTGCAATCCTTCGTTCTTTAATTCCAGTCCTTTTATAAATCCACTCGTCATTGGTGTTTAAGACCTTTTCTAAATCAAAATTGGTGAGGACCCTCTCCGGAACAAATGAACCGGTCCCCATTATCCCGATCCTCTTGCCACTCATCAGCAAACTCCTTCTCATTGGATTTAAATCTGCCACTCTCTTGACGAGACCAACGAAGATGAAAGGGGAGGTAGAAAATCCTCAACTCAACATCCTCCCCATCCCTTTTATAATAGAACAAACCTTTCAGAACAGAGACGGTCTTCCATCCCTTGCCTTGTTTAACCCCGATCAGGTGGGCAATTTCCCAGATATCCCATTCTTCTTTTTCTATTCTTTTATAAAAACCCCAAAGGAGATTAGTTGATTTTCTTCCCTGCGGATTTTTTTCCCAGCGGAAGATCCGAAACAGTGGAAAAAGATTTCTCTCAAAACCCTCTTCTTTAAATGGGAAGAGATAGAGAAAAGAAAATGTCGTACGGCCTGTTTCCTCCCTCTCATAATCAAAGAAAGGCCAGATTCGAAGGGAATTCTCTTTTTTCATCCCGTGACGATCCTCTCCTGTCCGAATTCGAATGAGGAGAAGAATGCGGTGCGTTTGTTCATCCACCTCTCTCATTCGGTCCTCCTCCAGTTGGTAAAGAGGAAAGAGGACAAAGATCCTTCTCGACTCCCCCACTTTCTCTTTAACGCCATAGAAAGGAAAAAATTTTATTCCATAAAGGTTTTCCCCTTTGATAGATTGAAAGAAGGGCCAAGGTAGATCCCACTGCTCAAAACCAGTGAGTCGGTCTCTGGCATGGGAGAAAAAAGGCCAGAGAAAGGTTTCATGTTCAAAATGTTTTGACGTTTTTGAAATATAGAAGGGAAAGATCATCCTATCATCAATCGGGTCATCGGTATCCATCCCTTTGGTCTGCTTCAAAAAGACAGGCCATAAGAAAAATTCCGATCTGGAGACCCCGAATTCCTCCCGTTGTCCATAAAAAGGCCAAAATCGAAATCCTCTCTTCTTCTCTCCTTCAATGAATGAAAAAAAAGGCCAAACCAAGTTGGTGGTATGAACCCCTTCGGATGTAGAATGACTGTAAAGAGGCCATAAATAGAACCGTATTTCCTCTTTACCATAGCGCTCTAAAACGGTCCCGTAAATGGGAAAAAGTCCAAAATAGTCCTCCCCTTTGACTGTTTCTCCAATAAAGAATGGGAAAAATTGGAAATCCCATTTCTTTTTGCCATCAAAGGTTTCCTCTCTAAAAAGAGAAAGAGGGGCTAAATAACCCTTCCGTTCTCCTTCCTTCACCTGATATTTTCCAAAGGGATACACAAATTCCAATCTCCAAAGAGACTCCTTCTCATCTCCGGTCCAAGAAAGCAAAGGGCGAATTCCCCACTGTTTTCGATAGGGATCTTTCTTCCAATTGAAGAAAGGACCCAGCCCCTCAATCTCTTTTACCTCTTCTGCCGGATCAGAAACATAATGGAAGAGCGGCCAAAAATTAAGGGTGAACGGTCTTTCTTCCGCCACGGAAAAGGACGGGAGGAAGCAGGGGAATACAAAAATCGCTAACAGAAAAAATATCTTTGGGATAGCCATGTGTCATGTCTCCCTCCCATCTCCTCTGAGGAGAGCGTGAGGGAGGTTAAAAGAAAAGTCCGAGCAGGGTTCCCAATACCGTGATGGGCGTTTGCTCCTGGATCCCTTCAGCGGCTTTTTGAACCTTTTTCATCGTCTTTTCTGTTTCCTTCACCAAGGTATCATCATTGATTAATTTTCCAAGCGTCCCCTCGCCTTTCTCAACCTTCTCTGCAATCCCTTTCATGGATTGAAGGGTCTCCTTGGCCTCTTTGTAAAGGGATTCGTCTTGAATGAGTTTTCCTAAGGTCCCCTCTCCCCGTTCGATTTTCTCCGAGACATTCTTCAAGACCTCCGCTGTCTCCTTGATCTTCTCTACCACCTCTTTGGCATCCTGGTAGATCGTCTCATCGGTAATCAATTTGCCTAAGGTTCCTTCCCCTTTATTCACCTTTTCTCCGATATCTTCGATCCGCTCGAAGGCTTCCTTGGCCTTCTGGATTGTTTCCTTGGAATCCTTTGCGAGGCCTGGGAGTTGTTCTGAAAAACGATCAATATGACTCACCAAAGACTCAACTTTTTGGGGATCCACCGATTTCAATAGATTTCCTAAAGGCTTGACCACCTCCTTGATATCCGCCCCGATGCTACTGACATTCGTAAGAAATTGTTCCAGATCAGCCGGAGCCGCTCCCTGTTCAACGATTCCATTTGGTTCCATCTTTGGGTGGCCCGGCGTTCCGGGGGAAATCTCAATGTATTTTTCTCCCAAAAACCCTTCCGATTTTAAATAGGCCTTTGCATCTTTATAAATCGTCACATGGGTGGGAAGATTAAAAGTGACTTTGGCCTTCCCCTGTTCCAACAAAACTTTCTCCACATTCCCCAGGCGCACACCGGCAACCCTGACAGGAGCGTTTCTGGACAACCCTGCGGCCGATTCAAAATAGATGTTAAGCAGGTACCCTGCCTCCTTTCCGATCTGAAATCTTTCGATCTTCAAGGTCATAAAAACCAAAAGAAAAATTCCGATCACGACAAAAATGCCAACCCACGTCTCAGACCTTCTCTTATTCATCTCCGAGCACCTCCCTATTCGAAATGTTGAATACTGCTTTCCCCTCTCCGCTTTCCACTTACAGTATCTTAATGGGCCCCTCCGACCTGCCCTCAACAAATTGCTGGACCATCGGGTTCGGAGAGTTCCGGATCTCCTCGGGAGTGCCAACCTCAATGATTTTCCCCTGATAGAGCATGGCAATCCGATCTGCAATCTTATAGGCACTCTTGATATCATGGGTGATGGCAATGGAAGTGACATTCAACTTCTCTTTCATCTGAACGATCAAGTCATTGATGGCATCGGCCATGATAGGATCAATTCCTGTTGTGGGTTCGTCATAGAGAAGAATCTCTGGTTCCATGGCAATGGCCCTTGCCAAACTCACCCGTTTTCTCATCCCCCCGCTTAATTCCGAAGGCATCAGGTCCTCAACATCTTTGAGGCCTACGAGCGCCAATTTCTCAGAAGCGTTCTTTCGGATCTCTTCTTCACTCAGGCGAGTCTGCTGCCGGAGTCCAAAGCCCACATTCTCCCAGACCTTCATGGAATCGAAGAGGGCTCCTGCCTGAAAGAGCATCCCGAACTTTTTTCGAACTTCATTCATTTCCTTTGCATTCAGAGAAGTGATCTCCAAACCATCGACACGAATCTCTCCCTGCTCCGGTCGGATGAGGCCGATGATGCATTTGATCAGGACCGTCTTTCCTGAGCCGCTTCCTCCAATGACCACCATACTTTCCCCTTGCCACACCTCCAGGTCGACTCCGCGGAGAACCTGCTTGTCCCCAAAGGATTTATAAAGGTGGACCACACGGATTTTAATCGTTGATTCCATGCCCTGCATCCGAATTTTGCTCACTTCAACCCATTTTTCCAATCTTCTTTTTTGTTCGAATCGTATATTCCAGCATTCCTTAAAATAAGAAGGCCGTGATAAAATAATTGAAGATTAAAATGGTGAGTGAGGAGAGGACGACCGCTTTGGTCGTCGCCCGACCTACTCCCTCCGCCCCGCCCTGGGTGGAAAAACCCTGGTAGCAACTGATCGTCGCTAAAATCATTCCAAAGAAAACGGCCTTTAGAAGGCCACTATAGAGATCGATCAATTCCAGGAAATCCCATGTCCTTCGAAAATAGAGGGTCGGGTTGGTCCCCAGGATCTGGACACTTACCAGATAGCCGCCGAGAATTCCTATGACATCAGCAAAAATGACCAGAATGGGAAGCATGATGAGGGTGGCCAGAAAGCGCGGAACGATCAGGTATTTGATCGGGTTGGTGGCGAGCGTATAAAGGGCATCGATCTGCTCGGTGACCCGCATCGTTCCTAATTCTGCAGCCATCGCAGAGCCCATACGGCCCGAGACCATCAACCCTGTTAAGACCGGCCCTAATTCCCTCGTCATGGAAAGAGCCACGATTGTTCCCACCATCGTTTCGGCACCGAAACGTTTGAATCCTGTAAAACTCTGCAGGGCTAATACCATTCCTGTAAAGCCAGCGGTGATAACCACCACTGGAAAGGAGCGAACCCCCACCTCCTCCATCTGTTTTAAAATCTCTCTCCCTTGCAGGGGGGGGCGAAAGATCCAACCCAGGGTTTGAACAAAAAGGATCATGATCCCTCCTGCTTCCTCTACAAAGCGGATCACATGATTTCCAACCCATCGAAATGGATTCAACAGAACCCCCGTGCCATCACAAAAGATCTGATGACAATAACCAAGCACCAAGAACCAATCCCCAAATAATCACCAATATCCAAATTCCAATTATCAAGATTTTTTGGTTATTGGAATTTGGGATTTGTTTGGGATTTGGAATTTGGTGATTGTTATTTTCACTTCACTCTTTATAAACCCTTGGAACTCTCTTGCCGATCCCACACAACACCTCATAAGAGATGGAGTTGATTTTTTCTGCGATCTCATCGACCGTTATTTCCTCTTTCTCTTGCCTCCCCATCAAAATCACTTCGTCCCCCAAGGAAACACGGGGAATATTGGTCACATCCACCATGATGAAATCCATGCAGACCTTTCCCACCACGGGTGCTCTTTTCCCGTGGATCAAAATCTCCCCGCAGTTCGAAAGATGACGGCTATATCCATCGGCATATCCAATCGGGAGGGTAGCGATGAGGCTTTCCCGTCTCGTTCGATAGATCCCCCCGTAACTGATTCTCGTCCCTGAGGGAACCGATTTCAGAAAATGGATGCGGGTTTTCAAGGTCAGGACGGGTTTGAGTGAGATGAGGTCTCGAAACATGGGATTAGGATAGGAACCGTAAAGCATGATCCCTGGCCGGACTAAGTTTCCTGAGAAAGCAGGATAAGTTGTGATCGTGGCGCTATTGGCCATATGGAGATATTTGAAAGAAATGCCCATCCCCTTCGCCATGTCTACGGCCTCTTTAAACCTTCTCCATTGCTCTCTGGTGAAAGCTTCCTCCTCGTTAGTCATGGAGAAATGGGAAAGCAAACCTTCTACTTCAATGTGAGAAAGGCCTTTGACCTCCTTCAAAAAATCTGGCCAGAGGTTGAGGGGCACTCCTAATCTTCCCATTCCTGTATCCACCTTGATGTGGACCTTCAGTTTCCTCCTCCGTCTCTCCGCTTCTCCAGAAAGGATTTTCAAAGAATCCTTCCTGAAGACAACAGGGGTGAGACGAGAACGAAAAATTTGATTTACCTCTTCTCCAAAAACTCCCCCTAAGACAAGAATGGGGGTTTTCACCCCCCCTAATCTTAAATCCACTCCCTCTTCTGGAATGGCAACGCCTAAATAGTCCACCCCTAATTTTTCTAATTTAAGAGAAACTGGAATGGCCCCATGGCCATAGGCATCGGCCTTGACCACAGCCAGTATTTTCACCCTTCCAGGAATTCTTTTTCGAATCTGCCGGAAGTTAAACTCCAACGCTCCAAGATCAACTTCCGCGACCGTTGGTCTTCCTAAGAACTGGGATATCTTCATCATCATAATTTCTAACTCTTCAAATAGGAAGGAAAAAACGATAAATTCATAACATCAACCCTATGAAAAGTCAACGGAAACCTGACCTTGACAACTGCATCCCCATCCATTAATCTGGTCTTTGTGAAAGAAACGACTCATGGAAATATCCAGATTAAGATCAACGAAAAAGAGACCTCTGTTCCCTCGGGCACCACTCTTTTCAATCTCAAAAACCAATTCAAATCCGATGCCGATATAATCATCTACAGTGGCTTTCCAGTCAACGCTGATCGCCCTCTTAAAGAGGGAGATGAAATAGTCCTCATCAAGAAAGGAGAGATCCCTTCTCCAGAAGAATTTGAATCTTTAATGATGGCAAGACATACACCTGGAATTCATCAAAAAATCAAAAAATCGGTTGTGGGAATCGCGGGATTGGGAGGTCTTGGTTCGGCCATTGCCATTGCCTTAGCCCGGATCGGAGTGGGAAAGCTGATCTTGGTGGATTTCGATGTGGTGGAACCTTCCAACTTGAATCGCCAACAATACTTCGTCCATCAGATAGGAATGCCCAAGGTGGACGCCCTCCAGAAAAATATCGCCACCATGAATCCCTATGTAAAGGTTGAGACCTATCCAGAAAAACTCGATCGAAGCAACGTGGAGAGAATTTTTAAAGAAGCCTTGGTGGTGGTGGAAGCCTTTGACCGCGCTGAGGAGAAGGCGATGCTGATCAACACCCTCTCAGAAAAGATGCCGGACAAATATATTGTTGCCGCTTCGGGCGTGGCGGGTTATGGAGACGGTAATGAGATCAAAACGGTCCGGTTCTCCTCAAAGATTTTCATCGTGGGAGACCAAAAGACCGCGGCCCAGCCTGGAATCGGTTTGATGGCACCCAGGGTGGGAATCGCTGCCCACCATCAAGCCAACATCGTCTTGAGAATCCTTTTGGAAGAAGAGAAATAAAATGCAAGGGGGATTGGAATACTGGAATAATGGAACGATGGGAAATGAAAAGAACAACCCAATATTCCAACATTCCAATATTCCATTAACCCAATTCTTTCAACACGGCGATTTCATCGCAATCCGGGAATTTGACACATTTCAGGCAGTCGGTCCAGATCTTGTGGGGAAGCACTGCCTTATCCACCCTCTTAAAACCCATCTTCTCAAAAAACTCAGGTCGATAGGTAAGGGCAAAAACCCTCTTCGCACCTAAAAACTTTGACTCTTTCAAACAGGCCTTCACCAGTTTCACACCAATCCCTTTGTTCTGGTCCTTCTCCTCTACAGCCAGCGAACGGATTTCTGCCATGTCTTCCCAGCAAATATGAAGGGCGCAGATTCCGATGATCTTGTGATTTTGCACTAAGACAAAAAAATCCCGGAGATGCTCGTAGAGCTCGCTCAGGCTCCGCGGAAGAATACCCCCTCGGGGGGCATAGAGTTTGATCAATCGCTGAATTTCTTTAATATCATCCAGTCTGGCTTTTCGAATCATCTGGTTCTCCTCTAAATCCCCTCCATCCCCCTTTCCTCCCAATTTTTTTACAGCCCCGGGGAAGCAAGGGGGGATTTTTTACGATTTCCTGGCATTCTCAATCATTTCCTTGGCATGAGCCTGGGTCTTCTCCGTCACCTTCACCCCTCCTAACATCCTCGCAATTTCATCCACAATGGATTCCTTGTCCAATCGGCCCACTTGGGTAATGGTTCGACCTGATTTTATTTCTTTGCTCACACTATGATGTTGGTTAGCAAAACAGGCTATCTGAGGAAGGTGGGTAACGCAAATGACCTGATGATGCTTCGAGATCTCTCTCAATTTCTTTCCGACCACCTCTGCCATCGCTCCTCCGATTCCAGAATCGACTTCGTCAAAGATGAGAACCTGTCTTCCGCCCACCCTTGCAAGGATTCTTTTCATCGCTAACATCATTCGTGAAAGCTCGCCTCCGGAAGCAATCTTTGCTAATGGTTTAACCTCCTCCCCGACATTGGGAGAGATGAGAAACTCCACCCGATCAACCCCCTTGGAAGAAAGAGGCAAAGGATCGACACGGATTTCAAAAACAGTTTTTTTCATGCCGAGAGAATTCAATTCCCTCTCCACGGACTTTTTTAATTCAAGCGCGACGTTTTTCCTCTCTCCCGAAAGTTTCTTCCCTAATCTGATCACGGTTTGCCGGAGAGGCTCCAGACGACCTTCGTATTGGGAAAGCCTCTCTTCATCGGAGCTGAAAGATTTTAATGACTCGGTAACCTGACGCTTAAAGGAAATGACTTCCTCGACCGTCGGACCATATTTTCGCTTCAACCGGTCGATCTCCGCCAGCCTGTTCTCAACTTCATCCAACCTCACAGGGTTGATCTCAACCCTTCTCGAATAATCCCTCATGGTCAGGGCAATATCCTCCAATTGAATGAGAGCGGATTCAAGAGCCTTCAAGGGCTGTGAGAGCGAGGGATCGATGGCTGCCATCTCATTCCCCTGATGAAAAATGTTCTGAATTTTCTCAATCGTTGAACCCTCCCCTGAATAGAGTGTTTCTTCGGTGGCATGAGCAAAATCCATCAATTTCTTGGCATGGGTGAGGAGTGATCGTTCTTCCTTTAAAGACTCTTCTTCCCCGATTTGAATTCCAGAAGCCTCAATCTCCTTAAACTGAAAGGCCATCAAGTCCCGTTCTTTTGCCCTTCTCTCTCTCTCCGACCGAATCCTTTCCACCTCTTCGGAGAGGGAGAGAAATTCCTGGTACTCTTTTTGAAATTCCCCTCGAAGCCCGAGCAGGCCCCCAAATTCATCTAACATATCAATGTTAGTCTCCACCTCCTGCAAAGATTGATGTTCATGCTGTCCATAGATACTGAGTAGTCCTTTTGCAATCTCCGAAAGCAATCCAAGGGTGGCCAGATTCCCATTGATAAAAACTTTTCCTCTGCCTGATCGGGAGATCACCCGTCGAATCAATAAGGAGCCTTCGTCTTGAGCACCCTGCAAAGAGGAAGCCTTCTCTTTAATCTTTTTCTCCACCTCCGGGTTTCCTGAAATATCAAAAAGAGCCTCCACGCTTGCCTCTTCTTCTGAACTTCGAATCCATTCCTCCTGCGCTTTATCGCCCAGAAGAAGGTGAACCGCATTAAGGATAATTGATTTCCCTGTACCGGTCTCGCCAGTGAGGATGTTTAGGCCTTTTGAGAAGGATAGATTGAGCTCATCAATAATGGCCAAATTTTTGATGCGAAGCTCTTGAAGCATAAATTCTGAAAACCCTGTAGGGGCAATTCATGAATCGCTCCTACTCCAAATTTCTATCGTTCTCCCCACTTCAACTTTTCTCTCAATACCTCAAAATAGTGCCTGTAGGGAGATTTGATGAGAAGGATGTGGCCTACCGCCTTTTTTACCTCCACCACGTCCTCAAATTCCAGAGTGAACCCCTGCTGTCCGTCCAGGGTGAGGATCACCTCTTGTTGCTTGGTTTTAAGGGTAGCTCGAATCTCCACGTCATCCGGAATCACAATCGGGCGGTTGGTTAAGGTATGAGGGCAAATGGGGGTGATGATGATGCAGTGAAGAGAGGGATAAACAATGGGGCCTCCCGCAGAAAGATTATAGGCCGTTGAGCCAGTGGGTGTTGAAAGGATCAAACCATCGGACTTAAACGTGGTTAAATATTCCCCGTTGATCGTCGTCTCAAGATCAATAATCCGCGCTAATGCCCCTTTATTGACCACGGCATCGTTGAGCACGGTAAACTCCGTCATCCGTTCTCCTCTTCGGATCACTGAAGCGCTGAGGACCACCCTTTCATTGGTCGTAAAGTTTCCCTCCACCACCCTTTCAAGAACTCGATACAATTCTTCTAGGGTAATCTCTGTTAAAAAACCAAGTCCTCCGAGGTTGACACCAAGAATGGGTACATCATGACCTTCCACAAGACGGGCCACGCTCAGAAGTGTCCCATCCCCTCCTAACACAATAATCATCTCCGCATGAGTTGGAATGTCTTCCTTTTCGACATAATTCACCTTAGGCCTCGGGGAGGAAGAACGGAGTAATGTTTCCATTCCCTCTTCAATATACACCTCTATCTTTTTCGGCTGAAACCACTCCACCAGGTTTCTGACGATAGGAACCGCTTCCGGTTTATTCTGCTTGGCAATAATACCGATTCGTTTCATGGTCTACCTCATACTCCTTTATCGAACGATCAATGTTAATCCATGGTCGATGAGTGAACTACCCCGCAGCTTGCT
>DCVM01000132.1:35785-36022 GCA_002327985.1 Syntrophaceae bacterium UBA2188
ATTCTGGCATATTTTTATAAAGATTTTTATTTCACCGTTCATGGTCATGGTTAAAAACACCTCCTTAATGGAAGGTGGGAGGGGTTATTGGCATTGAATGAAAATAAAAGAACCGTAAATTCTAAAGAGGGCATGGGTTTGAAATATCATATGGATAGGAGGGTGTCAATCGAATTTGAGAATCATGGAGAAATGAGAAATAGCAAGGGTTGATGCGTGTCAGTGATAGTGAAAAAG
>DCVM01000168.1:0-218 GCA_002327985.1 Syntrophaceae bacterium UBA2188
TTAACCTGTTAA
Source organism: Syntrophaceae bacterium UBA2188 (assembly GCA_002327985.1). Lineage (GTDB taxonomy): Bacteria > Desulfobacterota > BSN033 > BSN033 > UBA1163 > UBA1163. The sequence goes on from DCVM01000168.1 coordinate 13, forward strand.
CTCTTTAACTTGCCTTTCCTTAACCGACTGCAACACTGCAGCACTTAATAACTTATTCCCTTATTACCTTATTAACTTGAATTTAAGAGAGTTAGTCAAATAGTAAGCTACGTCCCCTCGTTCTTCCCGAAGAAGGTTTCAGATTTGAGAAAATACTACCAACCAGGAAAGATTTTCAAATTTTTTATAAAAATGTGCCAGAATAC
>DCVM01000168.1:290-3605 GCA_002327985.1 Syntrophaceae bacterium UBA2188
AGCTCTGCTGCGGGGTAATTTATTTGGCTCCATCGATCTTACTCACTTAGACAAGGAAAAATATTTTCGTAATCTCTCTCATTTTATTTTTTCTTCTTCTAAATCAACCTCAGTAGATACCAGCTCAAAATCACTATCCATATGGAGAAGTCGAGCTTTTTTATAAGCCGCCGAGGCGATGATAAGGTCTGTAGTGGAAACAAACTTGCCTTTTCCGTCCAACAGGAATCCCCACTGCGAAGCCCTTTCAATAACGGCACCATCTATGGGAATCTGTGGAAGCGATCGAAGAGAATCGTTGAGCGATTGAAAGTCCCTTTCATTCTTAACGCCCCTCAGTATCTCAACAACAGGAGCAACCGGACCCCGTAACTGAGGGATTACCCTTTTTCTGATTATAAATTTGACGTCATTTGGGTATCTATGATAAACTTTAAATGAATATAAATAATGCAATTTCAGGGAGATATGCTATGAAGACCTTTATCTTAAAAGTCATCCTTAAAGAAAAAGAGGATGGAAGGTGGAGTGCCTCTATCCCGGCCCTTTCAGGCTGCTCGAGTTGGGGATATTCAAAGCAAGAAGCCTTAGATAATATCAAAGATGCAGCAGAAATTTATATTGAAGATATGATTGATTCTGGTGAAGGGATTCCTACTCCATCTGATAAGTTAGAGGTCATGGAAGAACCTGCGGTAGCTGTATCCCTATGATTCAAAAACTTAAAAATATTCCTGTTCGCGATCTCCTTCGAGCACTTGAGCAAGATGGGTTCCAATACCGAAAACGCAAAGGAAGCCAAAGAGTTTAACGATGGAAGGCGTGTCGTCATTCACTACCATCGTCCCAAGGATACTTTACCTCCTGGAACTCTTCAGAACTTTCTTCTGGGTACACATTGGACAGAACTCGATCTGAAACGTCTCGGTTTGACAGTCTAATCACTCACAGTCCTCTCTGACATTATTTTCATGGTTCAGAGGTGGCCTACCAGTCATAAAAAATCACTGTGTGTTACCCCGTAACCCGCAACTTGCAACCCGTAACTTCTTTTCAGGTATTTTATTCATTCCTCAGAGAGTTAGTCAAATAGTAAGCTACGTCCCCTCGTTACTTCTAACTGCCATCCTCTCATAGATATTGACATTGCCTAACATGATGTCATACAATGTACATATGGATGGCATTCGCTTTGAATGGGACGAGAGTAAAAGCCGTGAGAACAAGAGGAAGCATGGTGTATCCTTTGATGAGGCGCAAACAGTCTTCCTCGACGAAAATGCAATTCGATATTATGACCCGGATCATTCGGAGGACGAAGATCGATTTATCATGCTCGGCATGAGCTTCAAATTAAGGGTGTTGGTCGTATGTCACTGCTATCGGTCGGATGACAAGGTCATCCGGATCGTCTCAGCTCGAAAGGCAAACAACAAAGAGGCAGCTGTTTACTGGAGGTGATGCAATGAGAGCACATTACGATTTCTCAAAGATGAACGGAGAGAAGAATCCCTATATTAAACATTTGAAACAACCGGTCACGATTCGGCTCGATAAAGCTTCGGTGGCATATTTTAAGAACATGGCGACCGAACTGGGGATGCCTTATCAAAACCTTATTAATCTTTACTTGCGAGATTGCGCGATAAATCAGAGAAAGCTCTCCCTCAGGTGGACATCCTAAGATTGGCCCGCCAAATCACCGGCCGAAACCGGGGCATTCTATTTTTGTCAAATCAAAAAGTTTATTCCCCGCAGCCTTCCTTTCGACTTAAGAGAATTAGTCAAATAGTAAGCTACGTCCCCTTGTTACCTTGCCCGCTAAACGGCGAACCAGGGGCGAACTGGCACCTTGTTGCGCGTAAAGGCCTCGTCGCCCCCGTAAACGAGCGTCCCAACATCTGGCGGAAGACCGGCGAGCTTCGTCCACCAGAGGAGTCCGTCAAGCATGTCAGGGGACATTGTATGGCCCGATTTGATTTCTATCGGGTAGAGAAGATTTGCTTTTTCGATCAGGAGGTCGATTTCGTGCCCAGTTCTGTCGCGCCAGAAGAAAAGAGGAGGTGTTCGTCGATGGTGCAGATAGGCCTTGGCGACCTCGGAGACCACGTGGTTCTCAAAAATCGACCCCCGGAGTGGATGGGAAACGATCTGGGGCGTCTCACGGATGCCCAGAAGCTGGCAGAGCAAACCTGTATCGTAGAAATAAAGCTTGGGGCTTTTGATGACTCGCTTGTTGAAGTTCCGGTGATGAGGAGGGAGCAGGAAGATGATGAAGCTTGTCTTAAGCACGAAGATCCAGCGGCGCGCCGTGTCAACGGAAATGCCGCAGTCCGTTGCCAGGCCCGAGTAGCTAAGGAGTTGACCGGCTCGGCCGGCGCAAAGCGCCAGGAACCGTTCGAACACATCGAGATCGCCGATGTTCGACAAGCTCCGCACATCGCGCTCAATGTAGGTCTGGATGTAGTCAGGGAGCCAAATCTCCGGGGGGATCTGGCGGTCGTGGATCCGTGGATAAAAACCTGTGCGCAGAGTCTGCCAAAGGTGGAGGCGCGTCGTATGATTGCCGAAGAGTCCTACAGGCGTATCCGGGTCTGCCTGTTTCTGCCCCTCCAATTCGGCTCGGGAGAAGGGCATCAGGTTGAGGATGCCGCACCTGCCGGCCAGTGTCTGCGAGACCCGGCTCATCAGCAAGAAATTGTGGGACCCCGTGAGGATAAACCGGCCGGGCGAGGGGTCCTTGTCGACCGCGCCTTGAATGTAGGACAGCAGGTCCGGGACATGTTGAACCTCGTCGATGATCACAGGGTCGTGAAACTGGCTCAGGAACCCCAGAGGATCTTCCCGGGCGAAACGTCTCTGGTCTACCTGTTCGAGCGACACGTAGCGATATGAGGCAAAGGCTGCCCGTGCCAGGGTCGTCTTGCCAGACTGCCTCGGTCCGGTAAGGGTGACGACCGGATAGTGCCGGGCGTCTCGGAGCAGGTAAGTTTCGAGGATTCGCTTAATCATGTTGCTATTTTACGATAGGATCGTAGATTTGTCAAGCAATTGATTGCTGGCCCACGGTATTTCTTGGCGAGAGTTTCATCTCCAGTTCTTTGAGGATGAACCAGCATTTCCAGTAGGGTAATGGTTGAGGTTATGGCTTCGATATTCCTGGAAGCAATTTCCGAAAATACAGGACGTATAATATTTCGGTATGTTTCCTTATGTTCAATAAAGTGAACTACCCCGCAGCAAGCTGCGGGGCATCAAATTCTCTAAAAAACTTTCCTCCCCCTTGATGGGGGAGGATTAAGGTGGGGGTGATGA
>DCVM01000168.1:3611-4411 GCA_002327985.1 Syntrophaceae bacterium UBA2188
TATTCTGGCATATTTTTATAAAAAACCCACCAGGTCAATTAAACCGGTGGGTTTGTGTAGAGGCACCCTTTTGGTGACATTCTCAATGATTTATCAGACTAATGGGAAGACTTTTTTGAATATCTTTAAAATGCTCATCAAATGTGAAAATTCGGCAACTATTCTCCTGAGCTATCACAGCGATGTAACAATCGGTCAAATTGACAATTTTCCCCTTCTTTTTCAAATTGAACGAAAGGTCTCCTGCCTTAAACCATGTATCCTCGGTTTGATCAATAATGTTAAAAGCCTCCAAGAAATCTCTAATGATTGAGACCTCTCGTTCCGACTTAGCACCTTGAATCAATTCAGCTATGACAATTTTGGGAACGTAAACTTCTTCCTTTGAAAGGATTTCATCAACTTTATTCGAGAAGTTAGAGGATCTGTTTCTCAAATATTCTATCCAAACCGAAGTGTCAATCAATATCCTATCAACGTTCATAATGCCTTATTTGATGTGCTGTAAGATCGAATTCCAATTTTCCTTTCATTGATTTAATCCTTTCAATCTTTTTCCGTTTAAGATATTCCTGTACAGCTAATCTCACAGCAGCAGCTTTACTCTTTCCCCTTGTCTCTTTGATTAAGTCATCCAAGATATCTTTCTCAATGGTAACGGTTGCCCTCATCGAGTAACCTCCTTTACTAATACAAACGCAACCCTCCCCTCTCCCCGCTGGGGAGAGGGATAGGGTGAGGGGCAAGTAAATCAAAATGTAATAATACTTAATGCGTTTGTATTAATTTCATTGTTCACT
>DCVM01000159.1 GCA_002327985.1 Syntrophaceae bacterium UBA2188
TCCGGAGTTTATTAAAAGCCCCTTTGATCCCCATCATATGGTCATTGATTTGTGGAATGAGTTCTTTGGTAATTTCTACAGGGATTGAGAGGAGTATATCTTCTTTATTTTTAAAATATTCATAAATTGTGGCGTCCCCTATGCCTGCGTCTTTAGCTATTTCAGCAATCGTAGCATTTTGGTAACCTTTATCTCCAATAATCTTTATAGCTGATATTAATATTTTTTTCTTTTTTTCGGATTCTTGATTTTCGTTGACATCATTCTGAATGAATTTCGGCTTTTTTTTCAAATTGTTAGGCATTCTTTACAGTTTTTTAATAATTTAATTCGGAATTTTCGTTTAAAATCATATATGATTGGATTCTTTTGTCAAGTCTTTTTTTAAACTACTCTAATTATTTAAAATTATTAGCTTATTACAATGATAAAACAATCAATAATTTCTCTCGAATAAAATTCGGAAACTTCATAAATCGAGACGTTTTATAAAAATATGCCAGAATACCCCTCAGCTCTGCTGGGGGGATGAATGGCCTCCCTCTCCCCTGGGGGGAGAGGGTTAGGGTGAGGGGGAAATGATCTTATCATCACCCCCACCTTAATCCTCCCCCATCAAGGGGGAGGAAAGTTTTTTAGAGAATTTGATGCCCCGCAGCTTGCTGCGGGGTAGTTCACTTGACAGAAAGTTAAGGTTTTTGTTATGAAAACGTTCATGAAAGATTTGGAAAAAAGAAAGATCCTCAGTGAAGTGGCCTTGGGAAATATCCCTCCAGATTCAATGATCACAAACGGGACTCTTTTTAATGTATTTACGAGAGAGTTTGTCAAGAGACAGTCCCTCTGGATTAAGGATGGAAGGATCGCCTATGTGGGTCCGGATCATGATCCCCAAAGGGACGGTAAAACCCAGGTGATCGATGCAGAGGGAAGGGTGCTGCTCCCTGGATTGATCGAAGGGCATACGCACCTTAACAGGTCGGGTATGGAGGAATTCATCAGGCATGTGATTCCAGGTGGCATCACTACGGTCATCATGGAAACGATCGACTTTGGTCTGATTGCTGGAAGGGAGGGGATCGAATATTTTGTAAAAGGGCTGGAAGGACAGCCCATACGATTTTATTACACGGTGGCTCCTCTTTGCGGCCTTACTTCCGCGGAAGAGATCAATGCGTTGACGAATAAAGAACTTCAGCCTTTTCTAAGAAATCCGAAATGCCTGGGGATAGGTGAAATTTATTGGGGTAACATCTTCCTGAAAGGGAAACAGGGGGAGAGGATAAGAGAATTTGCCTCAATGGGCCTTGATGTAGGGAAAAGGGTAGAAGGTCACACGGCAGGTGCTTCAGGGAGAAAACTCCAAGCCTATACGGATTTCGGCATCTCGTCCTGCCACGAACCCATCACTGAAGAGGAAGTTTTAGAAAGACTGAGACTGGGCTACTGGGTGATGATCAGAGAAGGGTCCATCCGTAAAGAACTTCCTGGAGTCGCAGGGATTTTCAAAAGGAAGATTGATTTCAGAAGACTCACCCTTTCAACGGATGGGGTAGATCCTGAAGATTTTCTTCGCGAAGGTTATCTTGATGCTTCATTGAGGACGGCTTTAAAACTTGGAGTTCCACCTGAAGTCGCTTATCAAATGGCGACCATCAATGTGGCAGAGCATTTCCGGCTTGATCATCTCATCGGGTCTCTTTCGCCGGGGAAGTTGGCAGACATTTTGATCATTCCTTCTCCCAAAGTTTTCTTGCCCCAGATGGTGATGTGTGAGGGGAAAGTGATTTGTAGAGAGGGGAACATTACGGTTGAGTCAAAGAAAGTAACATTCCCCAAAAGCATGTTTGATACAGTGAAAGTTCCAGACGATATCTTTTCTTTAATAAAAGGTAGAGCCATGGCGGAACCCACCGGAGATTTAGCAAAGGCGGGAAAGGTAAGGGTAATGGAATTAGTAACCAATCTTGTCACCAAAGAGACAATGATTGATCTTGAGAATCCCAAAGAGTCCAAAGAGGTCACGATGCTGCTTGCATTAGATCGAGTGGGAAGGGGAGGGGCCTTTATGGGGCTTCTCAAGGGATTTGGCCTTCAAAGAGGAGCTTATGGAACCACAATGTCCTGGGATACTATTTGTATGTTTGTCGTTGGTTGTGATATGGATTCCATGAAAACGGTTATAAGGAGACTTAAAGAGATTGGTGGAGGAGGCGTTTATGCGATAGGAGACGAGATCGTCTCAGAATTTCCGGCCCCCCTTTGCGGCTTCTATTCACTTAAACCGATGGAAATATTAAGTGCTGAGATCAAAAATCTTGAAGGATGTCTGAAAAAAAATGGAGTAAGATTGGAAAAACCCACCCTCACGGTCGATACGCTCGGCACCCCTGCCATTCCCCACCTGCGGATCACCCATCACGGGTATGTGAGATTAAAGGATAGAGCCGTCCTCCCACTTGAAATCGAATAACCTATTCCAAAATTTTATCATTCATAAATCATCTAAAAAAAGATGCTGAAACTTGTGTCCGGGTCGTATTTTTCAGGAGGTTTTTTATCCTTCTCTTTTAATTTGGCATGGGCGGCTGCAAGCCTCGCAATCGGGAGCCGCGGAACAGAACAACTCACATAGGAAAGGCCGATGCCATGACTGAATTCGACCGATTCCGGATGCCCGCCGTGCTCCCCACAAATTCCAATTTTCAGACCTGGCTTTGTCCTCCTTCCCCATTCAATGGCGATCATCATTAATCTTCCCACTCCCTTGACATCCAAGACTTCAAAAGGATTGTCCTGAAGAATTTTTCGCTGATTGTAAAGGGGAAGGAATTTATTCTCCGCATCCTCTCTTGAAAAAGAGAAGGTAGCCTGAGTGAGATCGTTCGTTCCAAAGGAGAAGAAATCTGCCACTTCAGCCAATCTCCCGGCCCTCATACAGGCCCTCACCACTTCAATCATCGTTCCAAATTTGAAAGGGATCTGTATGCTATATTGTTTTTCCACTTCTTTTTGGATTTTTTTGACGAGTTGGTAAACCCATTTTAACTCCTGGGCCGTGCAGACTTGAGGAACCATGATTTCAGGTTCAATGTCGAGGCCCTCCTTGATCAGCTCGGCCGCTGCCTCAAGAATAGCCTGAATTTGCATCCGATAGATCTCAGGATAAGTGATTCCCAACCTCACACCCCGGTGGCCCAACATGGGGTTGACCTCCATCATCTCTTTCACCTTCCTGAGGGTTTCCTTCTGTTTTCGAATCAGCTTCTTGTCGAGTTTCTGATTCTTAATTTCCACGATATCTGCAACCACATGATCAAGGAGTTTGAGTGATTCCCGGAAAGAAGGATCCAGAAACTTCATCGTATTAGAGATATTTTCCATCGTGGAAAAAGTGGTTTCCACCTCTTTCAGTTTTCTCAATTCTTCAGCCAGTTCTTCAGCAGACGGGAGAAATTCGTGAAGCGGTGGATCCAGAAGTCGGATCGTCACTGGCAGCCCTGCCATGGCTTTAAAAATTTCCTTCAAGTCATTTCGCTGCATGGGAAGGAGTTTTGCAATCGCCTCTGCTCTCCTCTCCTTCGATCCTGCCAGGATCATCTCTCGAACGATGGGCAACCGATCGACAGCGTTAAACATTCTTTCTGTTCGGCAGAGACCGATCCCTTCGGCCCCCAACTGCCTCGCTCGGGCGGCTGCTTCAGGCGTATCGGCATTGGCTCGAACGCCCACCGTTCTCATTTCATCCGCCCAACTCAAGAGCGTGAGGAGATCTTTGCTGATCTCGGGTTCTACGGTAGGAACCTCGCCTAAGTAGACCTCTCCCCTGGAGCCATCGATCGTAATAAAATCTCCCTCTTTGATATGGATATTTCTAATGATCGCTTCTCTTGCTTTCGAATCGATGCGGAGTTCCTCGCAACCTGAAACACAAGGTTTCCCCATGCCTCTTGCCACCACAGCGGCATGAGAGGTTTTTCCTCCTCGGTTTGTCAGGATTCCCTGAGAGGCAAAGAAACCATGAATATCCTCTGGTTTCGTCTCTTCTCGAACCAGAATGACGTGATGGCCCAGTTTGCCTATCCGTTCCGCCTCATCGGCATCGAATATAGCTTTCCCAGAAGCGGCTCCCGGAGAGGCGGGGAGGCCAACGACAATGGACTTTCCCTTGAAATTTGGATCGATCCGTTTATGAAGGAGTTGTTCCAGCTCTTGAGGTTTTAATCTCAGGACAGCCTGTTCTCTCTCAATCAGCTTTTCAGCGACCATCTCTTTGGAGGTTCGCACGATCGCCTGAGCATTCATCTTTCCATTTCGCGTCTGAAGAATGTAAAGGTTTCCTTTCTCGACGGTGAATTCAAAATCTTGAACTTCATGAAAACGTTCTTCCAGGGTTTTTCTGACCCGTTCCAACTCTCGATAGATTTTTGGCATTTCCTTCTTCATTTCTTGAATGGGTTTGGGTGTCCGGATCCCGGCTACGACATCCTCCCCCTGAGCATTCACGAGATATTCGCCATAAAGGATATTCTCTCCTGTGCCCGGGTCCCGTGTAAACGCCACCCCTGTCGCCGAGTCAAAACCCATATTCCCAAAAACCATGGTGCATACATTGACGGCTGTTCCATTCGCCATGTCTGAGGTGATGTTGAATTCCTTTCGGTAATCCACAGCTCTCTTACCCATCCAGGATTTAAAAACCGCTTCGATAGCAAGTCTGAGTTGGACCATCGGATCTTGAGGAAAAGGCGTTCTGGTCCTCTTCTTCACTAATGTCAAAAATTGTTTACAAATATCCTTAAGAAGATCTGCATCAAGATCGGTATCTTCTTTGGTTCCCACCCTTTCTTTGGTTTTGTTGAGAATTTGGTCGAATTCCTTCTCCCCAACCCCCAAGGCGATTTTCCCAAAGAGTTGAATAAATCTCCGGTAAGCGTCATAGGCGAATCTTCCGTCCGAGGTGATCTGGATCAACCCCTCAAGGGTCTTGTCATTTAGACCCAGATTGAGGATGGTGTCCATCATTCCTGGCATGGAGACCGCCGCTCCCGACCGGACAGAGAAGAAGAGGGGATTTTGAGGACTTCCGAATTTTTTACCCGCCTTTTCCTCAACCGTTTTCAGATTTACCGCCACCTCTTCCATGAGGTTTTTAGGAAGTTTCTTTTTGTTCTCATAATAATGAAGGCAGGCCTCGGTGGTGACGATAAATCCAGGAGGAACAGGAAGACCCATGCGCGTCATTTCAGCCAGGCCCGCTCCTTTCCCTCCCAGGAGTTTTTTATTTGTTCCATCCGCCTCTTCAAAGAGATAGATATGTTTTGGATTTTCCATGAGTTTAAGTTCCTTTTTTGCAATTATAATTGATTAAAAACCAAATCTCCATTATAATATACCGTAATATTTTTAATAAAAAAACAAGAAAATTGACAAAGATTTCCAGGGAGGGGGGTTATGGGTAAAAAACCTTATATTCTTTGGTTTGATGAAATTGGACTAGGTGACATTCCCGTTGTAGGAGGGAAAAATGCTTCTTTGGGAGAGATGCGAAAAGAACTGACGAAACAAGGGGTGAACGTCCCGAATGGATTTGCCGTGACGGTCAATGCCTACCATGCTCTTTTGGAGGAAGGAGTTGTGCAAGACTGGCACGATGCCAAAGATAAACCAAAGATTAAAGATAGTATCAAAGAGATCATAACGGGTCTTGATGTTGAAAATGTAGAAGCCCTTTCTGAGAGTGGAAGCCGGGTTCGAAGGCTTATTTACAGCCTCGAATTTCCCAGGGAAATCGTTGAAGATATTGTGAAGGCTTATCGAAAGTTGTGCAAGGAGTATGGAGAGGATACAGATGTAGCGGTCCGTAGTAGTGCGACAGCAGAGGATCTTCCTGGCGCAAGCTTTGCAGGTCAGCAAGAGACGTATCTTAACATTCGCGGGGAATATGCTCTCGTCCAAGCCTGCAAACGTTGTTTTGCTTCTCTCTTTACCAACCGGGCCATCTCCTATCGAACCCATAAAGGATTTGACCACTTCCAGGTCGCCCTCTCCATAGGAGTTCAAAAGATGGTGCGATCCGATAAGGCTTGTTCTGGTGTGATGTTTACTATCGATACAGAATCCGGTTTTCCGCACGTGGTGTATATCACAGGTGCCTATGGATTGGGGGAAAATATTGTTCAGGGAGTCATCAATCCTGACGAATTTTATGTATTCAAACCCTGCATCAAAGGAAATTATAAACCCATCATTCAAAAAAACCTCGGGACCAAAGAGATCAAAATGATCTATACACTGGAAGGAGAGGGTTCGACAAAGAATATTCCTGTTTCCGCGCAAGAAAGGGCCGATTTCATCCTCAACGATGAGGAGATTATTCAACTTGCTAAATGGGGGATCACCATCGAGGAACACTATTCGAAAAAAGCAGGGGTCTACAGACCCATGGATATTGAGTGGGCAAAAGATGGGATGACCCAGCAACTCTTTATCCTTCAGGCCAGACCAGAGACAGTAAAATCCCAAGGAGCGATGAATATTTTAGAGACCTATTTTTTGAAAGAGAAAGGAAGGGTCTTAGTACAAGGGAAAAGTGTCGGTGAAAAAATCGGAGCGGGTCCGATCAATGTCATCACGAGTGCGAGAGAGATTGAGAAATTTAAAAAAGGTGAGATTTTGGTCACCCAGATGACAGACCCAGACTGGGAACCCATTATGAAAATCGCCTCAGGCATTGTGACCGACCGCGGTGGAAGGACTTGCCATGCCGCGATCATTAGCCGTGAACTGGGCGTTCCCTGTGTTGTGGGGACGAGCAATGGAAGTGAAATTCTGAAAGATTATCGGAGTGCTACAGTGTGTTGCGCAGAAGGAGAGACAGGATTGGTTTTTGAAGGGATCCTCGATTACGAGGTGAGACGTTTCGATATGGCACATCTGGAGAAGCCCCAAACAAAAATCATGATGAACGTAGGGGATCCGGACAATGCCTTCCACCTCTCTTTTATCCCCAACGACGGGGTGGGTCTGGCCAGGCTAGAATTTATTATCAATAATTCTATACGAATCCACCCCATGGCACTTGTCCGATTTGATTCGTTGAATGATAGCCATACTAAAAGGGAGATTGAACAGTTAACCATCGGGTATGAGGATAAGGAGGCCTTCTTCGTCGATAAGCTGGCTCAAGGGGTGGCTAAGATTGCTGCTGCCTTTTATCCGAGAGATGTCATTGTGAGAATGAGTGATTTTAAAAGCAATGAATATGCCAATCTCATTGGAGGAAGCGAATTTGAGCCTATCGAGGACAACCCCATGATTGGTTTCCGGGGGGCCTCCCGATATTATGATGAGTCTTACCAAGAGGGGTTTGCTCTCGAATGCGCCGCGATGAAAAAAGTTCGGGATGAAATGGGTCTAACCAATGTGAAATTGATGATCCCCTTCTGCCGCACCGCGGAAGAAGGGAGACTGGTGGTGGCCGAGATGAGGAAGCATGGTCTCATCCAGGGGAAAAACGGGCTTGAAATCTACATGATGTGCGAGATTCCCAGCAATGTGATCATGGCGGATGAATTTGCTGAGATTTTTGACGGGTTCTCCATTGGATCGAATGACCTAACCCAGTTGGTGTTGGGATTGGATCGTGATTCAGAGAAGGTTTCTCATATCTTTGATGAACGGAATCCGGCTGTGAAAAGGATGGTTCAATCGATCATTGAGAGTGCCAAGAAGAATGGAAGAAAGATTGGCATCTGTGGCCAAGCCCCCAGCGATTATCCAGAATTCGCTGAGTTTTTAGTCCGTTGTGGCATTGATAGCATTTCTTTGAATCCGGATACCGTCATCAAGACCACCGACAGGATCTTACAAATGGAGAAGGAGCTGGGGATTTCCAGAAGAGAAGATTCGGGAAAGGAAGTCCTCGCTGCCAATTGAATGAAAATTCTTCTTCATATCTGTTGCGCCAACTGCGCCATTTATCCCCTTGAACGAATCAAAGGAAAAGGGGATGAGGCCGTTGGCTTTTTTTTTAATCCCAATATTCATCCTTACCAGGAATATCAGAAAAGACTGGATGCCCTGAAACAATACTCAGAGAGGGTTGGGGTGGAAGTCATCTATCGGGATGAATATCTCCTTGAGGAATTTTTAAGAAATGTCTCCCATCGAGTAGAGGAGAGATGCCAGTATTGCTATTCCGTTCGGCTTGAAGCCACAGCTCAGGCGGCAAAGAAAAACGCCTTCGATGGTTTTTCAACCACCCTTCTCCAGAGTACCCATCAGAACCATGCTTTGATCAAGGAAACAGGAGAGCGATTCGGCCAAGCCATTGGGATTTCATTCTATTATGAGGATTTCCGGAAGGGATGGAAAAGAGGAGCAGAAGTTTCCAAGGCGATGGGATTATATCGTCAGCAATACTGTGGCTGTATCTACTCTGAAAAAGAACGATTCATGAAAAAGAAAGTGACTAAATTGACCTAAAGTGAACCAAAGTGCCTAAAATTAAGTTTAAGCACCCTTAGGAGTTTTATGGTTGGGCTGGGTGCCTTAGGAAAGATTCTCATCCTTTTTGGTATTGCACTCATCGTCATCGGTTTTCTTCTATTGATTGGAGAAAAGATACCATGGGTGGGGAGACTTCCTGGAGATATCCTCATTAAGAGAGAAAAATTCACCTTCTACTTTCCCCTTGCTACTTCCATTGTCATCAGCATTATTCTAACGCTATTGTTTACACTGCTTAGGAAGTAATGCTATTAAATTCCCAGCCTGATTTTGTAGTTGACTTCCAAACCAATTAAGTCTAAAAAATAATACAAATTGTCTTCCTGTTGCCAAATCCGATCGACTCCCAACTAGTCTGAAGATCTTGGAATAATATGTTTCACCATATTCTAAGGATTTTTTTTGTTGACAAAAGGTATCAATTGATACCATACTATTTATGGTAGACCTTCTCATAAAGAAATCAACCGTAGGACAAAACAGGCAAAGGAAGCGGTATCAGGAAATCAATTTTCTGTCTTGAATCCGGTTATCATTGCCACTGATTCATTGGAATTAGGAATCAATCTTCAAAAGATATCGTATATCCTATGTGATCTATTGGAGGAAATTACCCCAAACGATTATGTGGGGCAATATCCACCGCAACGATCTTATGAGCATGACGTAGAAGGGTACGAACTCTTAGCGTTTAGGTGGTTAAGTAAAAAATTAGGTTGCAGGGTCTACCTCAAGTTTACAATGAAAGGGAACAGAATGTGGCTTGTGTCGCTTCACGAAGATAGAAAAGGAGATAAGAGGGAATAAAATGAAAGAAATAAGAGTGGATTGCCCAGGCGGGCATGGGAAAATGGTGTTGAGGAGAGCCAAAAAGAGAATGACTTTCCGTGGAGTCAAAATAATCGTTCCGATAGAACAGTATATATGCACTGTATGTGGTGTCGAAGCAGGAACGATAAACCAGGCAGCACGCATTCAGGAAACGATCGCTGATGCCTACCGCAAAGCAGTCAATCTGTTGACAGGAGAGGAAATCATTGAGAAGAGGAAGAGATTGAATTTAACTCAGGAGGCTCTTGCAAAGCGGATGAATGTCGGAATTGCCAGCATCAAAAGGTGGGAGGGAGGGACCATCCAGAGCAAGTCCATGGACCATACCCTTCGGATTGCTCTTGGGGGTCAAAACGCCGGAGGTAGCTGTACTGGAAATCGGGCATTTTCAATTCCCAGGATCAAATTGGTCATAAAAGAATTTGAGGTCGTTCTTGGTAAACATCTGCTTAAGAAAAATGACAAGATGCTGTTTGCCGCAAAGTATTTGTGGTATGCAGACATGGTTGCTCACAGGGAAAGAGGAGAAAGCATGACCGGATCCACTTATGCTTCCCTTCCTTACGGACCTCAACTCAATAATTATAAGGATTTGATCGAAGACATCATAAAAGCTGATGAGTCAAAAGCTGACCCTCTCAGTCGGGAGGAAAAAAGAATTATCACTCGGATTGCGATGGAATTTCCTGAGGAGCGAAAGGTATATGAGGCGGCCCATAAAGAAAAAATCTGGAAGAGACAAGTTAACGGAGCAATTATTCCATATACCGATTCAGCAGAATTGATCGGGGTTTAACGGGTTATCAAAAGGTAAAGGGTTTTTGTTTTGGAGTTTCGCCTAACGCCTTGCGGTGAAGAGGGTGAGGGTGGATAGATTTCTGAAAGGGAAAAATAAGTAGGAGAATTCAACTACGTTCCCCTGATTATGGAGACTGAGAGAAATGATGACGTTTCGCCAGTTCGCCTCTAAACCGGAATCCATCCCAGCGGCAACTTCCTGGTATCTGGCAGACTTGGGTGAAGCTCGCGGGAAACAGGAGCTTTTCACAAAACAATCCCCGCAAAAGCTGAGAGTCTTACGCGAGAACGCCATGATTGAAAGCGCAGTTTCTTCGAACAGGATTGAGGGAGTGACTGTCGATCAGACACGTATTAGAACCATCGTTTTTGGCAAATCAGTTCTGCGCGACCGAGATGAAGAGGAAGTAAGGGGTTACCGGGACGCACTCAAACTGATTCACGAACAGGGTAAAAAACTCTCTGTGTCAGAAGAAACTATTTTGATTCTCCATCGGTTGTGTCGTGGCGATATTTGGGATGCAGGGCGATATAAAGAAAAAGATGGTGATATCATTGAAAGGTATCCCAATGGTCGGGAGAGAGTGAGGTTTAAGACTGTTACAGCAGTTAAGACTCCAGCGTTCATGAAGGAATTGATAGAGAGGTGGGAGCAATGCCTTCTTGAAAAGTGGGTTCACCCGGTTATCGCCATGGCAGCATCTAGTCTTGATTTTCTTTGCATCCACCCATTTCGGGATGGAAATGGGAGAGTTTCGCGTTTATTGCTGCTGCTCCAGTGTTACCATCTCGGATACGAAGTAGGTCGTTATATCAGTCTCGAACGTCTGATCGAACAGAATAAAGAACGTTACTACGAGACGTTGGAAAAGAGTTCTGAAGGCTGGCACGAAGGCAAGCATGATCCCTGGCACTATGTAAACTTTGTTCTTTACACCCTCAAAACCGCTTATCGGGAGTTTGAGGAAAGGGTAGGACAAATCGCATCCCCCAAAGGTGCAAAGACAGAACTGGTTATCAGTGTTATAGGGCGGCATCCTGGGCCTTTTCGGATTTCAGATATTCAGAAAGAATGCCCGGGTGTAAGTGTGGACTTAATCCGTTCAGTATTGAAAAATCTCCGCTCCTCCGGAAAAGTTAAGTGTCTCGGCAGAGGACAAAATGCTGAGTGGGAAAAGACGACCAAATGGAAATAGGTAATACCTAATGAATTAGGTAGTGAATTAGGTAATGAATGCGTTAAAGCCCTTTCATGCCGAAACGTGGTAATTAGTGGCTTATGGTTTTTAAGTTCTTACGGCTTACGCCTCACCCTTTATGCCTGACGATTGAGGGGCTAACGCCATGCTCCATGCTTTTTCACGAGACACGGTTCACGAATCACGGTTACAGGGGTAGAACATGCCAGCGATTGCATCTCTTGAAGATTTGAAAGCTGCCCGGAAAGAAGGAGTGAGTATTTACGCTATGCGCCATGCCTGCCTGCCGTAGGCACGGCGCTCTGCGCTATGCGAGAAGTTGATAGCAATTGAAAGGTGAGGAGGAAGTGAGATTTCTGAAAAAGAAAATTAAGTAAAACAATTCAACAAAGCCCCTAAACTTGAGATTAAAATATGCCAACATTAGACTGGATCGGAAAAAAGGCGGTTATTAACCATCATAACGAAGTTCCGTTTTATCTTTTAAAGGAAGAGCCCGCTTTATCAGTGGGCTACCCGGGAAGTGGAAATCTTCTCGTCGAAGGTGATAATCTGCTGGCGTTGAAAGCTTTGCTTCCATATTATGCAGGACAGGTGAAATGCATATACATCGATCCACCTTATAATACTGGAAATGACCGCTGGATTTATAATGATAATGTAAACAGCCCGGAAATTCGGAAATGGCTCGGTAAAGTGGTTGGTGGCGAAATGGAAGACCTGTCTCGACATGATAAATGGCTTTGCATGATGTATCCCAGGCTGAGTTTACTCCGTGAAATGCTTCGCGATGATGGTGTGATATTTATTAGCATCGATGATAATGAAGTAACACATCTACGTAACATAATGGACGAAATATTCGGACGACAAAATTTTATTGCAAATGGGGTTTGGCAAAAGGTTTATAGCCCACGAATGGATGCTAAGTCTTTCAGTAATGATCACGATCACGTTGTTATTTATGCTCGCTCCTCAAAATTTCAGGTTGGCAAGGTTGTTTTTGAACAAAACACCAAGCAGTTTTCGTTGTTTGATGAGGAAGCACAACTCTTTTACCGAAGACGGCAGTGGCGCAAAGAAGGGAGTGGAGCTCGACGCCAAGACCGTCCAAATCTATTTTATCCAATTACAGCACCAGACGGAATAGAGGTCTATCCAATTCGGCCAGACGGATCAGAAGGTCGATAGCGTGGCAATCGTGAATATTACGAAGGGTTGAAAATTAAGAATCAAGTTGAATGGATTAAACAAAACGATTCTTGGCAGGCTTATCGGAAACGGGGACGTAGTTGAAAATTAACACTTTTCTCCCTCGGCTAAAGAAGAATGTGAGATCTGGGGTCAGCCTTTGACATTGGATAAAACAATTAGCGGGTGACGGATGGTTCATTGAGGTTCGGAGTTATTAGTTAGGAGTTCGGAGCGCTCCAGTGTCATACCTAAAAAAAGTTGGCCCTGCCCATTAAAAGCCAAGATGGGAAGAAACGGAGATAGGGTGATGGGGAGACAAAGACATTCGATAAGTCATTAAAAATAAGAAGACATCAAGAATGCAAGAGCGTAGCGCCAAGGACACAGAGCGAATAGCATAGCCTCAAGAGCAATAAAATGAATTTAGCATTGGAGGTCCAAGGTGTGGTATAATAATGAAAAAAATGGATTTGGAGGGAGTAGATGAAGACTTATGAATATGAAGGGAAAGTTTTACCAGACGGGCATCTCTCGATCCCTGAAGATTTGAAAAACAAACTAAAATCGGATTCAAAGATCAAAGTAATGCTTCTCGTTGATGATGAAGAGACGGCATGGGATAAGCTGTCGATGTCTCAGTTTCTGAAAGGATATTCAGAAAAAGACACGATCTATGACAAGTTATAACTTCGGTGATATTGTCCTGATGGGTTTTCCGCACACTGATCTTCAGGGTATATCAAAAAGGCCAGCCATTGTGTTGTACGATTCCGGTGACCAAGATGTCCTTCTCGCAAGGATTACCACCCAAGAATACACAACTGAAACTGATTATAAAATCCCGGATTGGCAAAAAAGTGGTCTTCTTGCTGAGTCATATATTCGACTTGGCAAACAGGCCACAATTGAAAAACGATTTATTATAAGGAAGTTAGGAACATTAGAGGTAAAAGGTATAGAAGTACTCAAGTCAATTCTAAAAAGAATGCTCCACCTGTAATTTTGTCCCTTCTCAAAATCGAAAAAGATTTTGTAACAGAAAGCTTCGGTGTCATCCATCAAAAAGTTGGTCGATTCATTAAGTAAACGAGTTAATGCGTGAATGAGTAAATGTGTTATTAAGAATACATCAGGAGAGCAGAGAGCATGGAGCATAGAGCAGAGCGTCGTTTATATTTATTCTCTTTTGGAGACAAGAGATTTAATGTATAATGACTTTAAGAAGTACCATACATAGCGGCTCATTTGGATTTATTTGAAATTTCGGGAGGTAAGGAAGTGAAATTCAATCGAATCACAGTCAATCCTAATCAGATGGGAGGGGTCCCCTGCGTCCGCGGATTACGCATTCCGGTAGCCACTGTTGTAGGAATGATAGCAGATGGCATGACAGTGGAAGAGATTCTGAAGGCATATCCAGATCTTCAGCCTGACGATCTCCAAGAAGCTCTTCGGTTTGCTGCTGAAGCGGTAAGAGAACGGGAGCTCCCACTGGTGACTGGATCATGAAGTTCCTTGTTGACAATGCCCTATCTCCATTGGTGGCCGAGGGCTTAAGGCAAGCTGGTCACGACGCATTGCATGTCCGAGATTACGGATTGCAAAAGGCTCAAGACGAAGAGATCTTCTCACTTGCTGAAGCTGAAAAGCGAATACTGATATCGGCGGATACCGACTTTGGAGCATTCTTGGCATTATGGAGAAAGAGTGAACCCTCCGTTATTTTGTTCAGAAGGGGATCAGATCGCCAGCCCGCTAAACAGGTTACTCTCTTGTTGTCAAATCTCCCGAAGATCCAGGAGGCACTGGAGCAGGGGAGTATCGTAGTGCTTGAGCAAACCCGTCTACGAATCCATAGCTTGTCAATCAATGAT
>DCVM01000135.1:0-2706 GCA_002327985.1 Syntrophaceae bacterium UBA2188
CCTCGACAATTATAATTCTCCCTGCAGAAACACATTTCAATGGTCCTTGGAGACATGCTCGGATGTGACTCTCCAGATCGAGATCCAAGACATTGGGGTTCTCACGAAGAAGTATATTGGAAACCTGGCATTTCCAGAGTTCTTGCAGGATTTTAAAAGTGGGCAGCATCAATTTGTGCCCAGTGATTTTCCGGAGAAGAAGGCTGACCTCGAAAAATTTGGAATAAAATTCATCAGGGTGAGATACGAATTTACCGGGGATCATTCTTTCTTGGCCCAGTTGGCGGCTTTTCCTAAAAGGGCACCCAGGAATATAGTGAGATGCTGGGGACAATAGAATCGACCTCATCTTGGCATTGGGCGGCTTACGGGAAACATCCTGTAGCCAACGATTATTTCCGGGTGGGCGGAGACCTTCCACTGGTGCAGCGTTTTTCAGATTGGGTGGAGAATGGCTATCGCAAGCTTTCTTCACAGAAAAATGTATTCTCGAATCTCTACTCGTGGCGATTCTGGGCCAGAGGTTCGCAGAAGGAGAGTATTGCCTGTGGAGTATTGAGGGATAGCAGTGATCGTATGGGAAGGCCCTATCCGCTTTTGATCATGGGAACAGGTCTGCTCAATGGCTGGGAGGATCACTGGGACCTCATGCCCTTCGCCTGCGAAGCCTCCTGGAATCAGATCGAATACCTTTCCGCATTCGTTGTCAATGACCTAAAAAAATTTGAGCAGGAGGTTTATCGTATTCGACCTCCCTACCCAGGATGGCCCGATTTTGAAATGAACCGAAAGGACCTGAAAGAAATAGAAAAGCAGGTTTCTTTCAGCTCGGATCAGGCAGAACTTATCCTCGATCTGGAGATGCACTCCAATCACGATCAAATGACGCAGGCGAACCTTTATCACACCCTGATCAGGCGCCAAATCATAGCCTCTCCGAATGCGATCTTTATGGGAGGGACACTGGATAGAACCTGCCTCGCCGTTTTCAGGCGTCCTCTCCAGACATCCGATTTCGTTCAACTCTGGTCTGTTTCGACCAAGGATAGGATAGAGCAATGAATCTTGAATCATTGGGCAAGGAACCGATCCCACAGGAACAACCGGCTGGTGCCGATGTTCGGTTTGAGCCTCTCTTTGAGGACCTCCAGTCCGAGGTGGGCAAACTCTCCTCCCTTTCAGGACCGGCGAGTGTGGACTGGGGAAAGGTCATCAAACTCTCTTCCGAAATCTTAGCTGAACAATCGAAAGACCTCTTGGTCGCCAGCTACCTGGCCGTGGCTCTGATCTATAACCGGCAGACCGAGGGGTTTGCCGTGGGCCTGAAAATCTATCAGGATCTGCTTGAAACCTTCTGGGATCGTCTCTTTCCCGTAAAGATGAAGGGCCGTGCCGGCGCCATCGAATGGTGGGTCGAGAAAACGGAAGGGGCCCTGAAACAGGTCAAGCAGCGCTCTCTTCCAAAGGATCAAATAGACTCTCTTAGGGATAGGCTTGAGAAGATCGAACAGTTCGTGAGGCAACATCTTGAAGAACCTCCCTCTTTCGGTTCGGTTCAGGATCAACTCGAAACGCTATCCCCGCCTCCACCCGAGAAGCCAAAGGAAACTCCCGCCCCCCCGCCAGAGCAAACGATTAAAAAAGAACCGGAAAAACCAGAAACCATCGCCACCGCCCAAGATGCTCAGAGAACCCTGAGCCAGGGGCTTCAGAAAATCCGTGAAGCCGCAAACTTTCTCCAGCAAGAGAATCTCTCCAACCCTTTGCCCTATCGATGGTCCAGAATCATCTTGTGGTCCAACGTGGAAGCGCTTCCTCCCGCAAACAATGGCCAGACCCGCATCACACCACCCCCTGCCCAGGTGAAAAATATCCTTCCCGAATTGAGGAATAAAGGGGATCACGAAAATCTCATCCGGTCCGCCGAATCAAGGCTTTCCCAGTTCATCTTCTGGATCGATCTGAATCGTTTCGTTTCAGAAGGCCTGTCCAATTTGGGAGAAAATTACCAGAAAGCAAAAGAGGTGGTCCATCAGGAAACAGCCTTTCTCCTTTACCGACTTCCGGGACTCGAACATCTCTGTTTCTCCGACGGAACCCCATTTGCTGATTCTGAAACCAAACAATGGTTAAAAGAGATTACCCTGAAAGGCGGAGGGATTGAAGAGGTTTCATCAACCGCCACCTCCTTCCCCCCCCTGCAGGAAAGACATCCCATAGAAAAGGAGATGGAAGCGGCGCAAGCATTGATTAAAAAAGGGAAGCTCCTCGAGGCCATTGGGGGGCTTCAGCAAAAATTTCAACACAGTACCTCCCAGAGGGAGAAACTGCTCTGGCGCCTCGCATTGACCCAACTTCTGGTTAAGAATAAACAGGTCAAAATAGCCCTTCCCCATCTTGACCAGATATTAAAAGAGATTGACTTTTACAGATTAGAAGAGTATGATCCCGAATTAGCTATAAAAAGCCTTAAGGCAGTCTGGGTCGGGTTCTCGTCTCAATCGGATCAATCGTCAAAGGAAAAGGCTTCGGGGGTATTACAGCGGATTGCCAAACTTGACCTGACCGAGGCGATTCGCATTGGAAAAACCTAACCCAAAGAAAGGAGGAACTTATGGCAAAAGAGGCATCCGTTGCTCCAAAAGAAAGAATCAATATTGTCTATCGTCCGGCAACAGGGGATGTCAAAGAAGATGTGGAGCTTCC
>DCVM01000135.1:2730-3065 GCA_002327985.1 Syntrophaceae bacterium UBA2188
GTGCCCAATCGGCTCTCCGGGAAGCCGGATGAGGAAACCACCGTGAAGCTCCAGATGAAATCGACTAAAGACTTTGACCCCGAGTCCATTGTCAACCAGGTTCCTGAATTGAAACGTCTCCTTGAACTGAGAGAGGCCATGCGGTCGTTGAGGGGTCCTCTGGCCAATGTGCCCGAGTTCCGGAAGAAGGTACAGGAACTGGTCAAGGATGAAACGGCTCGAAAACAGCTCCTCAAAGAGATGGGGATCGGAGAATAAGGAGGGAAATCTATGGCTGAAGAAAGAGAAAAGGCAGCTGGGTCTGCCGAAGCGCAGGTCTTGGAACAACCCTCTCT
>DCVM01000062.1 GCA_002327985.1 Syntrophaceae bacterium UBA2188
GGTGGGGATCGTCTTTCAGGAGCCGCAGTTTTTCGATGACCTGAGCGTCCTGGAAAATCTCATGCTCGCCTTGGTGCCCCTCGGCGTTCCGAGGGATCGATGGCGCTCTCGGGCCGAGGCGGCCTCTCCTTGAACCCTTCCTTGCTACAATAGGCCTCTCCTTTTGGAAATCTGAGTTGAAAGATATTGGGTTACCTTCTCCACGTCAGAAGTTAAAGGATTTAAGTTGGGATTTTTTTCAATGTCCATGCTCGTAATTTCAACATATTCATCGATATTGAACCCAGCATGTTCAAGCGTCTTCTTGGCGCATGCTACCGGGCAACCATCAATGGCCACAATGACTTTACCTGCTTTGGTTGATTCAATCATCCCGCTCACATGCCCTCCGATTCCAGCAAGACAGAAAAATTTGCCCATACCATCTTGAGTCAACTTTACCCCTGCTTGATTTGCAATCTGACCCACATTGGAACCACCCGAGCATGGGAAAATTAAGATTTCAGTCGGTTCGCACGAACATTTCTCTTCCATATTAACCCCCTTCTTTATTTGATCCATTCTTTAATCTCTTCTACTTTTGGAACCTTTCCGGCCACCTTTACCACACCGTCAACAACAAGAGCAGGGGTGATAAAAACCCCGTAATTAGCGATGCTTTTAACGTCTTTAATCTTAACCACATCTGCTTCAATACCCAACTCTTTAACTGCCTCTTTAGCGCGCTCCGCGAGCTGATTGCATTTGGGTCAACCCATTCCTAAGACTTCGATTTTTTTCATTGTCATTTCCTCCTTCATTAGTTTTTACGAGAAAATAAAATTCCCTGTGAACCAGCCTACCAATGTACCTAAAATGGTGATAAGAAGAACATAAACCAATCCTTTTTTTATACCAAACACTTTGATGATTGCCAATACATTCGGGAGACTCATCCCAGGCCCTGTAAGCAGTAGCGCCAAGGCTGGACCTTTTCCCATTCCCATTCCCATTAATTTATGAACAAAAGGCGCCTCGGTCATTGTCGCAAAGTACATGATTTGCCCAATGATCGTAGCAAAGAAAGAGGAAAATAGCCCTGTTCCTCCCAACCAGGTCTCAATCCACTGTTGTGGTAGAAGCTTTCCAATGATACCCACAACAAACACCCCGCCTAAAAGCAGAGGGAAGATGATTCTTACAAACCACCACGTCTCCCTCATCCATTGACGGATTTCTTCCATGGCTTTCACTTTGAAAGTATATATTCCGATAATAATCATTCCAACAGCCCAAACATAGATTTTATGTAAGTATGGCCCCTTCTGAATAAGGTAATTCGGAGCCAGTAAAGTAGCCACGACGAGAAGAAGTAAAATAAGGTCCTTGCGCGCAACAATTTTACCTGCTCCAGGATTTAATTTAATTCCTGTTCCTCCCCTTGTTGCTTCCTCCCGGCGAAATACAGTACTCATCACCCAACCGACTACAAAGGCCATCGAAAGGGCGGAGAGGATGCGAACGATGACCATTTCTGAACCAAGAATCGCTCCAGTATAGACGATGGCTAAGATATTAGCCGCAGGTGCTACCCAGAGAACGATAAAGGCTGGTCCAATCCCGCTACCGGCATAATACAAACCACCTGATACGGGGATTACCGTACAGGAACAGGCAGCCACAAAAAAGCTTCCTCCGCTGGCTAAGGCAAAAGACCTTATCTTACTTGCCGCAGCTCCTAAGTAATAAATGATGGTTTCTTTGGAAATGAAAGTGACCATGGCTCCGGCCAAGAGAAAAGCCGGAATCAAACAAGTCACCACATGAAGAGCGATATAATCCTTCAGTGCATCGACTCCGGCATAAACCAACCTAAGAAGAAACTCCACTTGAATTCTCCCTTCTGAAATAAATTATATATGAGAAAAAAGTTTTTCCTGTTCCTTCATCTGCCTTTTTAATATGAAACTAACCTTATTTAAAATTTCAAAGATCTCAGGATCTTTCACCTTTACCATGACCTTCACCCCGTCCTTCCGGGTAGTGACCAGATGGTTCTTCTGCATCATGGAAATGTGTCGGGAGATGTTTGATTGCTCACCATTAATCGCTGGAACGATTTCACAGATACATCGCTCACCGTTCCGAAGCAGTTCCAGGATCTTCAAACGGGTGGGTTGAGCCAGGGCCTTTAAAATTTCAGCCTTCAATTCAAGAACTCTTTCCTCCATAAATGCCTCCATGATTATATGATTCATTAGTCATATAATCCATATAACATACCTTGTCAAGAGGCAGAATTGAATTGGCGGAGACTTGTTTAAGCGATCAGGTTTGGTCTTGGAATTTGAAATTCACAAGGTACATCGGTTTGACAGAGGCCACAGGAAGCAGGGGGGTTTTCCAATCCATATCCCGTCCGTTTTGATACCAGGGGTTCGGACCGGAGATAATCGTAACACCTATTCTTGTCATGCCCTTTTTCGGTAATGGCGCCTGCAGGGCACCTCTTGATACACTTTCCACATTTCTCATTCCGAAAATGGAGACAGTTTTCCCTGTAATCACGATATTTTTTCTCACTGGGCGTTAATTTTAGGAGGGTTACAACACTTCCGAGTCGCATGGCCATTCCTTTAGGAGTGATAAAACCATCATTGAGGCTAAAGGTTCCAAGACCGCAAGCATAAGCAACATGGCGCTCAGACCAGGGAGAGGCCCAGCCTACCTTTTCATCTCGAATATATTGAAACGTGGGTGAAAGGGTAGGTGCCACAGTCACATGTCCTAAATCTTCTAAAAAAATGGTGACATGTTTTTTGAGGGCATTATTACAAGCCTCCCCGAATTCCCGGGTGTATGCCCAGAGTTTGGATGGAAATTGGTTTTCCTGACGGTTGCTTTTGCGGATATCTTCAGAAGCAGGAAGGACCCATGAAATGACGCTGATCTGTTCAATTTCGGTAAACAGAAGACTTCTTCCTCTTTCTTTTAGGGCTGCTGAGATGACCTCTCTGGGAGTAAGATGGAAGGAGCCGATGAGGGTTTTATATTCGAAAAAGAGGGGGTCAAGCCCCGAGGCAAATCCTACCAGAGGTTCTTCCCAATAAATTCCATGATCCAACTGGGTTCTTCGATTTGGGTGAGCCTCGTTGATGAAGTTTTTGATGAGTTGTTCGAGGACCCGATTGGGATTCTTAAGGAAGACGACCTTTTCTTCTTTGGTCATGAAACGGTCCCTTTTAATCCTTCTCCATTTCTTTTGAGTCAAAGCCACCCTTTTCGTGGAATCCCGTTTGTTTGCAGCGATATTCCTCAATGGCCAATTTTAAGGCATCGGTGGCCAGCGTAAAGCAGGGAACTTTTTCTTTTGGCAATTGAGAGAGGACTTCCTTGGAGGTCTCCTCTGAGATCTTTGTGGCCTCCTCCAAAGTGGCCCCCTTAATTCGTTCTGTTAAAATAGAACTGGTGGCAATGGCGGCACCACAACCAAAGGTCTTGAACTTTGCCTCAGAAATTTTATCACCATTAACTTTAATGAATATCTGCATGATGTCGCCGCAGGAGGCATTCCCAACTGTACCGACACCGTCCGGGTCAGAAATCTCTCCTACATTTCTCGGATTTTGAAAGTGTTCCATTAAAAATTTCGGATATTTTGCCATATTTCATACCTCAATGAGACCGATTTTTTTCCTCTAAATTCTCCAATCGCTTGACTCTTTCCTCTAATTTAGAGTGGAG
>DCVM01000147.1 GCA_002327985.1 Syntrophaceae bacterium UBA2188
GGCGGTGAGACTTTCGCAATCTTTTTGGACAATTTGGTTCCAATGAGTAGTTTTGTAAGCGAAATTACAGCCCGGGTTGCCTCATCAGCTTGTTTTAAATCCTTTAGGTTAGCCATCTTCATTACTTCCTCAAGAAATTCTTTTCTCGTTATCATATGACAACCTCCATTTCTTAAAATAATTCCTAATTATGAAATTTTCCCAAAATTCCCAAAGGGAATGTACCTGAATAAAGAACAGATACTCTAATCTCCAGAATTATTGTTGAAACAACAGGGATATGGAAATGGGCAGTTAGCCGAACGTAACGGAGGTTCATCCTTCGGTAGCTCGGGCATCTCGTAATCAATAGACCCGCCGCTTTCCGCCCTCTTCTCACGAAGAGTTTAGCTTTGTCGGGTGAGCCAGTTTGATTTATTCTGTATCAAAAGCTGTCGGATTTGTCAAATAATTGGTTCGGATTGGTTCGGGTATGAAGAAATCATCGATTACAAGTTAAACTCTTGCATTGAGGGACAGAAGCCTAAAAACAACATTGAAGGAAGCAACATCGCATCGTGGATCCCTTGTTTACTTAGGAAGTAGGCAGTCAAACCCACCACGCATTAGCAGGGAATACCCAGGAAACAGAAGATTTCTTTTGGAAAGGCTTAGTGTTATCTGATTCCCCTCCCATGTAGACGGGTCTATCCAGAAGATCCCCTTTAAAGACTTCACCTCATAATTAACAGATACCCCTCAAAAAAAGAGGGGATCCAGATTTTTAGGGATAAACCCATCAGGCTAATTAAACAGCTGAAGGCAGAATTGGAGGACTTACTCATAACCTCCTGCCTTAACAGAAGAATTAGGAGGGGAGCCAAAAAGGGTTATCGAAAAGATGGCAACCCAATCTTCCCCTCTTCATTCAATTTGTTACCTACAAACCTGAAGTTGTGAGATAATTTTAGAGTTAATGATTATTAAAGGAAATGTGCATGAACCTGTAGCTTACTAAGACGGGCAAAAACTTGTTACAAAAGTGTGGTCAGTTCTTTCTCAGCTTTGGTTACCCAGCCATCGGCACCGCATTCTTTGAATATCTCTATAGCTTTGCCGAGATACTCCTGAGCCTTTGATTTATTGCCTTTTCGT
This sequence comes from Syntrophaceae bacterium UBA2188, assembly GCA_002327985.1. Taxonomy (GTDB): domain Bacteria; phylum Desulfobacterota; class BSN033; order BSN033; family UBA1163; genus UBA1163. The sequence goes on from DCVM01000147.1 coordinate 1,135, forward strand.
TTAAATAAGTCTGAGTAAAGGGCATAATCCTTTCCCAGGTGGAACATCATACGGTTTCTTTGATCTCCCTCGATGGCTTTCTGAATCCAATATTCTGACTCGGATAAGTGTTGGTCGTCAATATTGAGCAGGATTTCTCCAATATATCTTTGAATCCAGCCTTCAGCTACTTTTATTTTATTTTTTCTTGAATGAGCGTACAGAGATTCCAAATTCACATCTTTTTCTTTATTCATTACTTTTGACCTCGTTAATGCTACCTTTCCCCATCCCACCCAGGAAGGAAATTGTTGATTGCGCTCGCAAGCCATAATCCCCTTTCCATAGTGTTCTTTAGCCCTTTGGAAATTTCCCATTTCAAAATAGGTCTCTCCAAGGAAATGTTGTGCGGCACCGTCCCATGCAGGGAAATTGATCCTTTCACAAAATTCGATCCCCTTTAACAGATATTTCTCAGCCTCATCAAGTAACCCTTTACCGTAACAGGAACCTCTGTGACTTACGTATGCCGTTACCTTTGAATAAATATCCCCACTCTCTTCGGCAATCTGGAGGCCCTCATTAGAAGTCCTGAATGCCAGATTCACTCTTCCATGGTAATAATAGGAAAAATAGGCCAGATTGCTCTTCGAGCCTGCTATCCCCCAAAGATTTTTAGCTACCACATTAATATCAATGGCCCTTTGGATATAGTGTGCTGACCTTTCAAATTCACAGTTCGACCCTAGAGCAATACCAAAAAAGTTGCTTGCCAAAACTAAGCTAACAATGTCCTTCACCTCTTCCGATAATTTAGGGCCTCTTCTAAAGCCTTAGATGTCTCAGGATAATTTTCTTCCACAAACCAATAGTATGAGCCAAGGATGGTGTATATCTGGCAAAGCCTCCTCTTATAATTGTGCTTTATGGCCAAATGAATAATCGGGTCTATGGCTTCTTTGGCCTCGACATTATAGTTCAGTTGGGTCATATAGAGTCCGAGAACTGCTCTGGCATCAATAATCTGTTTTTCCATAACTTCTGCCTGTGGTATCTGTTCGATAGATGCCACTCTTTTCTCAGCAAAAACAATCGCATCATTAAGCGAGGCTGTCTTTTCGGCCTTCCTACCTGCTAGGTTCGAATACTCAGCCGCTTTTGAATAATCCTCACTCAAGAAATAGTGCTCAGCTAAGACTTCATAATGCTCAATGAGATTATCTCTGTATAATTCTTCAATAGCATTTCCGATCTCTTCATGAAGTTTTTTCTTTCTTTTGGTTAAAATCGAGTTATAGACTACTTCACGGGTCATTGTATGTTTAAAGACATACGTCGAATGAGGATATATTCCTCTTTCATACAAAAGCTCTGAGTCTTTTAAAATGGAAAGATGCGAGAGCAGTCCTTTTTCGGGGAGGCCTGTTACACGACTTATCAATGGATAGCTGAACTCCCTCTCAACAACAGACCCTGTCTGAAGCACTTCCTTCGCCCCCTCAGGAAGCGAATCAACTCTTGCCATGATTACATCCTGGATCGTCGAAGGAATGGCTACATGCTGAATATCTTTTGATAAACGATATACGTTCTCTTTTCTCTCTATGATCTTTAGGTCTCTAAGAGAATTTATAAACTCTTCAATGAAAAATGGAACGCCTTCTGTCTTCTCAAGGATCAACTCCTCAAGAGTCTTTTCAATCTCTTTTGTTCCTAAAATGTGGGTCACCATCTCAAGACTTTCCCTGTTGGAGAGCCGATGCAAAGTTAACTGGTTGTGATAGGCCTGATGCCTCATTAATAAATGTTACCCGAGAGAAATGAAGAGAGAGGTATCGTGATCATAGGTTTTTTGGAACGTAAGATTTTAAAAATGGTATTCAGCTTATCTTCCATAGCTTTCCTTAGCCTAAAGGGGTTAAGCGTATCATACTGTTCTTTAAGAGAACGCTTCACCGGAGCTGAGACATAGGGGGATTCTAAGACTCTTTGATAAGGAGTCTTGGGCTCATCATAACGCTTCATGGCCTTTCCATCCACTAATTTTTTCTCCATTAGCTTCACGGAAGGCAAGAAGAAGTTATGATACAGTCGCCACTCCTGGGTGTATAAGTGATTCATGAGGCCAACCAGGACGCGTTTGTCTAATCGATGGGATCCAAGCCACTGCCGGACATGGGTCCAGTTTTTCTGCTCCACATGAGCGTTATCGTCCTTATGATAGGGTCTGCTTCGGGTAAACTGCACGGGCTTCTCTCTTTGGTTAAAGTGTCTCATCAGATGCCAATTCAAGAACTCCGAGCCGTTATCGCAGTCAAACCCAAGCAAAGGGAAAGGCAGAGAGGTTTCGATATCCTGGAGTTGTCCGAGGACCTCTGTTTCGCCTTTGCCCCAGAGCGCTCTTTGTTCTGTCCAGCCGGTGGCAATATCGACGGCTGTTAGCGACAGCCTAAAGGGT
>DCVM01000001.1 GCA_002327985.1 Syntrophaceae bacterium UBA2188
CCCCCCATTTCACGGAACCGCTGACAAGGCTATTTTGCCATTGACAAATTCAACATTTTTTGATACGTAAAGTGAACTACCCCGCAGCAAGCTGCGGGGCATCAAATTCTCTAAAAAACTTTCCTCCCCCTTGATGGGGGAGGATTAAGGTGGGGGTGATGATAAGATCATTTCCCCCTCACCCTAACCCTCTCCCCCCAGGGGAGAGGGAGGCCATTCATCCCCCCAGCAGAGCTGAGGGGTATTCTGGCATATTTTTATAATAGTTAAGCTGGCTCACCCGATAAAGCTCAACCCTTCGTGAGAAGAGGGCGGAAAGCGGCGGGTCTATAAATTAAAAGATGGCCGAGCTGCCGAAGGATGGACCTCCGGTAGTCTCGGCCTTTTTATTCTAAACGGAGGGATATTCCTTATCTGATTGCTATTATTATTAATTTCCACCCATCTCTATTTTCCCTTTGCTTCATCAATGATTCTGGAGATCAAGGTATTCCATCTGAGCTCGATTACATTTAATTAGAGGAATTTGGGGGAACTATCTAATTAGGGATTTTTCTAAAGAAGGAGGGTTGTAATATGAAAACAAGAAAAGAATTTCTTGAAGCTGTGATGAAGGTGGCCAACCTGAAAGATTTGAAACAAGCTGATGAGGCAGCCCGTTCAGTGATTTCGCTCACAAAGTTAATCATTGGGGACGAATTATCCCAAAAGATTGCAGAAATCTCACCTTCGGATCTTCGTGAGGGATGGGAATCTATTAGGGCCGTACAAATGGATGACTACGAACGTGATGAGCTCCTTTTCGAAACCGGGGAAGTTTTAGAAGAAAGGTTATAAGAGACCCCATCAAAATTTTTAAAATGTAACTGAACAGGTAGAATATGGTCCACTGACAACTATTTATTCAAGTAGGTGGATATATGGGTTCGGGAAGAGCACAAACCCCATTCTTATCAAAATAAATGAATGGGGCTTTTTATTTGTCCGATTAGGTGTGAAATTTCGGCCTATTTTAAGACGCAAAGAAGATGAGAAATCAATATGCTAAAGCAAAAGATCACCTTATAAATGAGTGGGTGGAATTGCGCCAAAGAATTACTAAATTACAAACATCAGAAATTCAGGTCCAGCAGGTGGGAGAGGAAATCAAGAAACTCGACGGAAATATGGAACGCCTTATTAACCTTATTGGGCAATTCGAAACCAGCGATAAAGAACTGGAAAACGGAACCACTGAGCAGGCAAAGGAAGAAGAAGCACTGCGGACATCCTTGGCTGAATATGATGCTATTATCGAAGCATTCGATGGATCAATCTATATTTGTTCCAATGATTACAAAGTTGAGTTCATGAATGAGCGCTTCATCCAACGTACGGGTTACAATCCCATCGGTCAGGAGTGTTATAAGGCCCTCCATAACCTGGACTTGATCTGCCCTTGGTGCGTGAACGAAAAGGTATTTCAGGGCGAAACAGTTCGACGGGAAGTGCTCAGTCCAAAGGATAACCGTTGGTATTATACCGTCAACACACCCATTCGTCACCCAGACGGTCGCATATCTAAAATGGCAATGATCCAAGATATTACTGAGCGCAAAAAAATAGAGGAGGCGCTGCGAGAGAGTGAAAAGAGGTACCATACCCTTTTCGAAGAGTCCAGAGACGCTATCTACATTACAACCCGAGAAGGCAGGTTTGTTGACCTCAACCAAGCTGGATTAACCCTCTTTGGTTTTACTAAACAAGAGATAATAGGCATGAATATCCGGGAGATATATGTCCATGCCTCTGATCAGCAGAATTTGTGTGCTTTGTCTTATAAGGATTTTGATTTGATGTCTTCTTTGGGACTTCCACATTAACCGATTCAGATTGGGAAGGGCAGGCTAAAACGAATAGGAGGTGGGTTATGGCGACAAAATCCAAGAAAAAACCCAAGGTAACTGAAAAGGTAAAGAGAACTGAGTTTAGCTTATCAGCACCTCAAGCACAAAGTGTGTTCCTATCCGGAGATTTTAACCAATGGGATCTCTCTTCACACCCCTTGAAGCACGATAAGAATGGGATGTGGAAAATATCACTGAATCTCAATCCTGGGCAATATGAATACAGGTTCTTCGTGGATGGTAAATGGCAGACTGACCCCAGTTGCTCTGATTTTGTGGAGAATCCCTTTGGAACATCGAATTGTTTAAAGATAGTAGAATAAGGATCAAGGCATCTGCGAGAATTTTTAGTTGTAGAGGAGGAATCGCAAATAAATTTTCAGTCAATAGAACTGTTTATGTAAATATAAAAATATTGTGCTAAATGGCAAAGAATTTCGTCAAGAAGAAAGGAGGTGTTTTATATGGACTTCAAATCGAAGATCGAAGGATTTACAACACATCAGGCGATTTACCTCATCCTCGATTTGTTGAACAGGATTTCAGACGAAAATCTGATTCGGCTGACCTATCTGGGAGAAAAGCTCACTTCAGATGAGGAGGTTCTTTCTGGTATTGCCGGAGTACGCCGTCTTCTTCAGGATCCCCGACATCCCGCCAAGCGTCTTTTTCAGCGGGTACTCAATTATCTACCTCCTCAAAATAGTCGTTCCCTCTTCGAAACTCTGTTTTATAGGGCATGGTTTCTGGGAGGGAAGAAACGTGAGCAATTCGAGTTTGAACATGGATTCTGGCCTCCTTTTGTCATGATCCTTTCACCGAAGCTCCATTGCAACCTCCGATGCAAAGGATGCTACACCTTAGGATATGGGACCAAACCCGAGCTTCCCTTTGAACTGGTCAAAAGGGTCCTATCGGAGTGCCAAGAGATGGGAATACATTTTATTACCGTTCTTGGCGGCGAACCTTTTGTCTATCCGAATCTCTTCCGGATGATAGAGGAGCATCACGAGATTTTCTTCCAGGTCTATACGAACGGCACCTTGTTGACCCGTGAAAAGGCAAAAAGATTATCAGAATTAGGAAATGTCATGGTCGTGCTCAGCATCGAGGGCTATGAGGAAGAGACAGACCAGTGGCGAGGGAAAGGGGTCTACAAAAAAATCATGAACGCTTTCGACGATCTCAGAGAAGCCAGGGTTCTTATCGGGACCTCGGCAACGGTCACCAGGCAAAATGTAGAAATTGTGGCTTCAGAGCCCTTTGTGGATTTTATGCTTGAAAAGGGAACTTTTGCCCAAATGTACTTCCTGTATCTCCCTGTAAATGGTCAGGCCGATTTTTCGCTGATGGTTACCCCCGAGCAGCGTAATCATCTCCGGAAACAGGTCGTGTACTTCAGGCAGACAAAGGAGATGTTCTTCCTGGACTTCTGGAATGATGGCCCCCACGTGAATGGCTGTATTGCTGGAGGACGCCGTTACTTCCACTTGAATGCCAAGGGAGATGTGGAGCCCTGTGTTTATACCCACATCGCAACGGACAATATTCGTGACACCACACTTGCCAAAACCCTGGACAGTCCTCTTTTCAGGTCGATTCGAGCAAGACAGCCTCATAATTCGAATCACCTCCGGCCCTGCATGATCATTGATAATCCCAATGTGATGCGACAGGTGATTGAAGAGATAAAGCCCTACTTCACCCATCCCGGTGCTGAGGAAATATACACATCAAAGAGTGACAAAATGGATGACTATGCCAAACGTTTTGCGGAATTGGCTGACCGGGTCTGGCAGAATGAGTATACCAACGGTCAGGTGGAGCCGGAAATTCAAAAGACGGAAAGAAGTAGCTTTTCGTGGCCTTCGGATGGAGTCCAATGGAATTCAAGAGGGGCAGCATAAGTATAGGTTCATCAACGGTGCGGGTGTATTCTCCCCGTCTTCTCGCTTATCCTCTGGCGGAGAGGACTACTCATTCAGGCTTTTGCCAAGGGAATCAGAAGGAAGACCCGTTAAATACGGCAGCAAGGAGGCAAGGATGCTTTACCAAAAAGTACAATTGCTGGAGTCCCATTTGGGGCGATTTGAGAAATATATAGGTATTTGAGGTTTGGAAATAACAAAAAACTATGGGAGGTGATTTACAGTGTCAGTAAAAATTATCATCGACCGGAAGGTCAGAAAGGGGATGGAATCAGATTTTTCCAAATTACTTGAGGAATTAAGAATGAAAGCAATTGCCACAAAGGGGTATATCTCAGGGGAGAGCCTTTGGGCATCTGAGGACCGCCAAAACTGTGTGGTAATTTCCACATGGCATAGTGCAGAGGAGTGGAGAAATTGGGAAAAAAGTCCAGAAAGGAAAGAGATCCATGGCAAAATTGAAAAATTAATGGTCAGGCTCACAAAGGTGAAGACATATTTGAATGCCTAAGTTATCCAGTTAGGAATTAAATTATTTAAAGTTTTGTAAGTCAAATACCAAGATAAGGAGGGATGTAGAGATGGTGTCAACTGAAATTCTAAAAAGTTTTAGTTTGTTTAGTGGATTGAGCCAAACAGAGTTAGAAGGAATAGCCAAACTGTGCCGGGAACGGATTTACGAAAATGGTTCCGTAATCTTTACCATTGGTGGTTGGGCGACAGATGTGTATCTGTTAAAAACCGGAAAGGTGGACATCCAAATTGAGTTTAAGATTTATGACTACGAAATGATGACTACGGTTTACACAGTAGGAGAAGGAGAGATTTTTGGCTGGTCTGCGTTGGTTCCGCCGCACAGATTAACGGCATCAGCCAGGTGCGAAGGGAAAGCTGATGTTCTTATGATCAATGGGAAAGAATTGATGGAACTTCTCGAGAAGGATAGAAATATTGGCTATGTGGTCATGAAGAACCTGAGTGGCCTGATCAGTTCAAGGCTTGCATCTACCACCATCGCCTTGCGCCACGAAATTCAAAAGCTGATCAAAAAATAAGTGGTAGGTTGAATGACTTATGGTCTCATTCAAAAGCGGGAAGATAATCACCATTGACTAAATTTGTCATTTGTAAGTCTTTCAAGCAAAATTTTCGCCAAAGGAGATTTTTATGAAAGCGGTGATCGTATTTACAGGAACAGGGCCTATTTTAATTTTAACCTCTTATCCTTCGATCGATGATCCCAATTTCATCAATAAATTGAAGGCCAAGGGGATAAAAAAATTCATCGCTTTTGAGGTCCCTATTGACCAGTGTAAAAACCTCTACGGATACACCTACCAAGACATCGTTGAGGATCTCCAAAAGGTAGGTGATATGAGGGTCTTGGATTTCGATGGGCATCATATCTTTAATAACTTCTCTTTAAAAAAGATTGGGGAGCCCTTTATTTTTGAAGAGTAGTTTTGTACTTATAAGGTTGTTAAAGGTAGACCTTGAGAAATATTTTATATAATCAATTTACCCGTCAAACTCATCCTAAAACATTTTTCTTGACCGAAGAGTTTGGTCAATGGTGCCTGGTAAACGCAGACTTACTTGGCCTTCTATTTCCTACACCTCAAAAAAGCGAGGATTTAATTTACATATATTTACATGGGATAAATGATCTCTCCAAACAATCCTCGGTTCAAGATGTCATTGTTGAGGAACGAGAAGGTGTTAGTTGCAAGAAGGGTTATCTTGACACCGTGTGTCAATTCAAATGCTGGTCAGGACAGTTAAGCTGTTAAAAATTTTTCAAATTGGGACACCCAAATAATTTAAACTTACCCCCACAAATCAGGTTCTAAAAGATAGGACTTGCTTCCAAGGGTTTCTATCTTCTTTTTTAGCTCATCTATTTTCTCGGATGCCTTCCTGTGCATGTTAAAAATTATTTCATGCCTTTCTTTGCTCACTCTGCGTGGTCTTTCATGGTCATGCGTCATTTTATCGAAGTGGATGATGGATCTCTTGCCTCGACAACGAAATACTCAGTCATTGATGTGGATTTTAAGATGGGAAACCGCCTTTCTTCTACGAATACTCGGCTAAGATGCAGGTAGGAAATCCACGACGGATATTTTTCCCTTTAAAGAAAGCAGGCTCTAAGACTTAACGCCCATATTTCCCTGTGATGGTCGCCGACCCCAGAATCTTCCCCTCTAAGGCTTTCTTAAAGGCGGAGAGTGATGTGTTCACCCCAAGACCAAGCTTCTCCACACTCAAGGCATAGAGAGTGAACACATAGGGATGATCGCCTGTACCCTTTGGTG
>DCVM01000102.1 GCA_002327985.1 Syntrophaceae bacterium UBA2188
TTCGGAAAGAAGGAACTCTTTTTGAAAAATTTTGAAAGGCTCTCTCCCGGGGAAAAATTCCAATTTAAAACTCATACCGTAAAAAAAGGGGAGTCCTTCTCAAAAATTGCCAGGCTTTATCGGGTTGATTTGGAACCGATCCTCGAGATGAACCGATTGAACAAAAAGAGTCGCCTCGCTACAGGAATGGACCTTCTCATTCCTCTGCCGAAAGATCAGGGTCTGAAACCAGGAGGTATTGCCAAGAAGAATTCCGATGCCACGGAGCCACGTTCGACCCCTGTTAACACGACGACGTATACGGTTAAAAAAGGGGATTCCTTATGGAGCATTGCCAATAAGATGGGAGTGAGTGTCAGTATGCTCAGCCGATGGAATAACCTCCCTCCAGCCAAGAAACTGATACCGGGAGATCAACTGAAAATAAAAGAAACCAAAACCAATGCCCCTCTGGTTCAATCCCAAAAGAAATGGACTGAGAAAGAATTCATTTATGTCGTGAAAGAGGGGGATAATCTTTGGACCATTGCTAAAAAATTTAACCTCAGCGTTTCAGACATCATGGCCTGGAATCATCTCAATGAGGCGGACCGAATTTATCCTGAGGATCGATTGAAGTTGAAGGGAGGAGAGATCAAACCTTCAGCTCTAAATTGATCATATCCCCTCTGGAAAATCCCATGGCATGAAAAAATTGGAGGAGATCCCAATCATTCCAGCTCACAAGGGTATAAAGGGTCTTCACCCCCAAGGTTCTTAAATTTTGGATCAGTGCTCGAGCCAAGGCCGTGGCCAGGCCCTTTTTCTGATGGTCGGGGTCAACCCCGAGGGTGTCGATCCAGCCAATGGTTTCTGGGACTCCAAATTCCCAACCGCTGATATCGCCAAGGATAAATCCTGCGACTTTCCCTTCCATCTCCGCCACTAATGAAATTTGGGAGGACTGATGATTCATCGACTCCAACTTTCTCTCCCAGTAATTCCTCCGATTCTCTCCCAGAACCTTCTGGTCAATCTCAACGATGGCATTCAGATCTTCCTTTTTTAGAGTCCGGATCTTCACCTTTTCCATGGAAGGCATCTCTCTTAACCCCCTATTCATCCATTAAACAAGAGCTTCATTTTTGTCAAGAAAAAACTGGAGGGGTCTTGAAATTTTAACTTGACAAAAAGTTAACATTTGTATACAGTATACATTCTAAGACCTTTTTTCAACAGATCGGTTCTCAGGTAATTTATTCAAATCATTATACAAAATAGCTATAAAAATCTCGAAGGGTTGGGAATCATTTAGGTTAATTTGTGAAATATTTCTTGACAAAGGAAGGAGGCGATGATATTAAATCTGCTTGTTTTTAAAGGTCTAATTTTATTAAAGGAGGAAGCTTATGTTACCAGGGATTAAGAAGTATCCGCATATTTTCAGTCCGATTAAGATTGGCAAATTGGAAATTAAAAACCGAATCAAATATGCCTCCACGGAAACAAACTTCAATTATCGAGATGGGTATGTATCGGATAAGGAAGTGGGTTATATGGAGGCTCAAGCCCGAGGCGGAGCAGGTATCGTCACTTCCCAGGGGGCTTTCACAGAACCCAAGGGTGAAGGAAAAGGCTACGTGGGAATGATGGGCATCTGGAATGATAAATATATCCCGGGCCTCAAAAAGATTGCCGATGTCATCAAGAAGCATGACGCTGTTCCTTGCCTTCAGTTGATGCACTGCGGTCGGGTGGGAGGCATTGAAATTCCCTATACGGCAGGACCATCGAATGTCCCTCAAAAACTCCCGATTTTCCGTCCCCCCAAAGAGATGACCAAAGAGGAGATTCATCAGTGCATCCAAGAACATATCGACGGAGCGGTGAGGGCGGTCGAAGCCGGTTTCCAGATCGTCGAAGTCTCGGGAATCGTTGGCTATCTTCTTTCCAATTTTATTTCTGCCTATACCAACAAGCGTACCGATGAGTACGGCGGTGATATTCATGGACGATCCCAATTCATGAAGGAGATCCTCGAAGGAATCCGAAAGGCCGTTCCCTCTGAGGTGGCCATCGGAATTCGTCTTTGCGGTGAGGAACTACTCGATGACCGGGGGGGAAATACTCCGGAAGAAAGTTTGGAATCCATTAAGATTGCTGATAAGGCCGGGATTGACTACCTCAGTGTCACGGCGGGGTGGCAGGAATCGCCTGTCTCAGTTATCTCTCGGGATGTTCCCATGGGAAACTGGCTCTACATCGCAGAACGAATGAAGAAGAATATCAAGGCCCCTGTCAGCATGGCCTATCGACTCTTTGTCCCTGAAATTCCTGAAAAGGCTATGGCAGAGGGCAAACTGGATATGTGGGAGATGTGCCGGCCCATGATCGCCGATCCTTTCCTTCCCAAGAAGATCATGGAAGATCGCCAGCAGGATATCATTCCCTGTATCGCATGCAATGTCTGTCTGGCCCGACTCTTCAGGGATACGGAACTGTGTTGTACGGTGCGGCCTTCACTGGGGCATGAGAACGATGTGGAATGGGGTTTCTATGGCTTTCAAAAATCGAAGACAAAGAAGAAAGTCATCGTCGTTGGGTCAGGGATTGCAGGACTGCAGGCCGCGGCCATTGCAGCAGAAAAAGGCCATGAGGTCACAGTCTACGAGAAGAATGACCATGTGGGAGGTCAGTTTGCAGCCGCAGCCCATGGGCCTTGGGGCGACCAGGAATTCCAGCGGATGGTCAATTACCTAAAAGCCCAATGCGACAAGCATGGCGCCAAGATTGTCCTGAAAACACCTGTGACCAAGGAACTACTTGAAAAGGAAAAGGCTGATTCCGTGATCATCGCCACAGGGGCCACCCCTGATAAATCGATCCCTGGCAGTGACAAGAAGCATGTTGTCTCTCTCTTCGATGTCTTGGAGGGAAAGGCCAAGCTTGGCCAGAATGTCGTGATCGTTGGTGGAACAGGAGCCGCCATCTCAACGGCGCTCTATATCATTGACAAAGGGAAACACACCGTGACGATGGTGGATAAACCTAAAAAATTCGGACTGGATGTCAATCCCTCCTATGTGTGGAGATATATGAAGAAGCTGAAAGAAGGAAATGTGGTCCAGATGGTTCAGAGCACCATCAAGGAGATCCGAGACAAAGAGGTGGTTGTGGAAGGACCGGAGAAGAAGGAAGCGACCATCCCTGCGGATACGGTGGTCCTTGCGAACCTCGCCCCCAATAAGGAAGTGGGTTATGGCAAATATGCAAAGAATGTTTACATGATCGGGGACGCTGTCCAAGTCCGGAGGGGAACAGCGGCGATTCGCGATGGGTACAAGATGGGAATGAGGATCGACTTCTGGCCTTATCAAACCTATCACCGGATCAAACATTAACTCCTGTAAAAAAACAAAGAATGGCCCCCTTTCTTAGGGAGGGGCCATCACTAATAACATTAAAAAGGAGAGGCTTATGGTACCACATGTTGATGTTTTTAAGTGTACGGGTTGTGGAATATGTGTCAGGGAATGCCCGGAAGGGATCATTGGGCTGGTAAAGGAAAAAGCCGCCATCTTAAACGATCTCTGCGTGGAATGCGGAATCTGTGCCTTTGTTTGCCCTTTTGTGGCCATCGTCAATGAACTTCCCAACGGAAGCTACGAAACGGGGAATATCATGCATCTTTCAAAAAGATAGATGAGGACCCATGAGTGGATGAATGAAGAAAGACTTAGGAAAACTTAAGAGAAAGATAGGAGGTGTCTGATGAAGGTAAATAAGATTGATCACATCTGTATCGCAGTCAAAGACCTTGAGGCAGCCAAAAAAGTCTGGGAACCCATTCTTGGAAAAGGACCGGATGATCCCTATGTGGATGAGCCTGAAAAGATCAGGGTGGCGCGTTACTGGCTGGGCGAAGTCGGATTCGAATTGATGGAATCAACCACCCCGGATGGAGACGTCGCTAAATTCATCGAAAAAAGAGGCGAAGGCGTCATGATCATCGGGTTGAATGTAGACAGTACCGAAGCAGCTATGAATGAGCTGAAGGCAAAAAGTTATCCTTTTATCGGTGGGTTAAGACCCTTCCGGGGATGCAAATTTGCTTTTGTCCATCCTAAGATGGTGAACGGAGTGCTGCTCGAGCTCATCGATTATCCATGGAATGAATTTAAGAAAAAATAGTGTCCGTTTTTGAATCTCATGTCGATTTAAAATGGCACCCTAAGAAACTGGGGTGCCATTTTTTTATAAAAATATGCCAGAATACCCCTCAGCTCTGCTGGGGGGATGAATGGCCTCCCTCTCCCCTGGGGGGAGAGGGTTAGGGTGAGGGGGAAATGATCTTATCATCACCCCCACCTTAATCCTCCCCCATCAAGGGGGAGGAAAGTTTTTTAGAGAATTTGATGCCCCGCAGCTTGCTGCGGGGTAGTTCACTTCATCAAGCACATGATCACTTCACGCTAATCCTGTGTGTTGCGGGGCCTCGACCGCCATATTTATTACAACTGGCCTCCGCGACGACCTCCGTATCCTCCATCACTTTTATCTTGATCTCCTTGGTAAATTGCGCTGCTTCAGGTCGCTTGTCTTGGGTATACTCCCAGCGGGCAATCTCATTTT
>DCVM01000165.1 GCA_002327985.1 Syntrophaceae bacterium UBA2188
ATGATTAGTTTGAAACGTCTACCTGAAAAAGGGCTTCGGTGTCAGCTCTACACTTACGGCAGGCAGGGGTTAACGACGCTACATGTGTTGGAAGATTAACTACTGGATTCCCGCCTTCGCTGGAATGACAAAATAGAAAGGTTTAAGTTGCCACTTCCTTAATCATTTCTACCAGCATCTTCATTCCAAAACTCAAGTTTTCTAAGGCGATTCGTTCGTCATTGCCGTGGACTCTCATTATCTCTTTTTCCGGCAAACGAAAAGGACAGAAGTCGTAGGTTGTAATCCCCTCTTCCCTAACGAAGCGACTGTCTGTTGCCCCAGGGAGGAGGAGAGGAACCACCGGACAATCCGGGTCGTTTTTAGAGGCAATTTTTTGAATGGCGTAAAAAAGATCCGTGTTCAAAAGAGAAGGTGGAATGGATTTTCCTTCCATTCTCCCATCCACCTCAATTTCATCTCCCAATCTTTTTTTAATCTCTTTTAAAAAGTTTTCTTTGGATGATCCTGGAATGAGGCGACAGTCAAGGGTGGCGTTTGACTCTGAGGGGATGACATTGGCCTTGCTTCCTGCCTGAAGGATCGTGAGGGAGATGGTATCTCGCACCATGGCATTATAAATTGGGCTGGATGTCAACCATTTTGAGAAAGAAGGATCGCTGAGAGCCTTCTCAATGTCCTCAAAATATTTTCTCTCATCAGGAGACTGTTTGGGAGCCATCTTCTGAAAAAATTCTTTTACCATGGGAAGAACATTGTAAGGAGTTTCCCATTTTGTGACTGCCTCAAGCGCATGAATGAGTTTTATATTGGGATTGTCAGAATGGGGCATGGAAGCATGGCCTGAAGTTCCTTTGGCCTTTAGTTGAAGTTGAAAGACAATCTTTTGTCCATTCGAAATTTCATACCGTTCTGGAGCACCGGTTTCATTGAGAGCAACATATCCCCCTTCGTTGAGCGCATATTCCGACTCCCTTAAGGAGGGAATATTTTCAATGGCCCACCGGATTCCCCACTTTCCACCAGTCTCCTCATCCGCCGCAGCCAAGAAAAGGATATCTCTGTCTAAAGGAACACTTTCCCTTTTGAGAATTAAGAGGGCCATCATCTCTATGATGCCCATGGATTTATCATCGAGGGCTCCACGGCCGTACAGATATCCGTCTTGAATGATTCCTCCGAAAGGGTCTACCGTCCAACGCTCCTTTTCAACAGGGACCACATCAATATGATTGAGAAGAAGGATCGGTTTCTTTTTTCCATTCCCTTTTAAAGTTGCAAGAAGGTTCCCTCGACCAGGGGAGGGTTCGAAAAGCTGACACGGAATAGACTCCGCATCAAATATTTTTTTAAAAAACCTCGCCCCTTCTACTTCATTCCCTGGTGGGTTCACTGTATCGATTCGGAGATAATCCTGAAGGTGTTGAACAGCTTCATTCAAAAGAGGATCCCAATTCATAAAAACCTCCAACGGGCATCGAAAAATTAGCAATTAGCAATGATTAATGGAAAGATGAAAAAAATTATTCTAATTTTGATGATCTCGTAAAAAGTCCATAAAGAGGGAAAACGTCATGCTGAACTTGATTCAGCATCTAAGAAAATCAATGAGTTATGAGACCCTGAAACAAGTTCAGGGTGACAAATCAGGACTTTTTACGAATCCATCAATTTTGCATTTTACAATTTTCAGTTTGCAATGATCTTTTGTTAGTCTTCTCCAAACAAAGGAACAAATTTAAACTGGTTCACGTCCACCAGGCCTTTATCCGTGATTTTTAATTCTGGAATCACCGGCAAAGACAAGAATGAAAGCGTCATAAAGGGGTCTGTGATTTTGCATCCAAGGTTTTTTGCGGCACGTCGGAGTGCTTCCAATTGAAGGTTAACTTTGGAAACGGGGGCTTCCGACATCAGACCTGCAATGGGCAAGGGGAGGGAAGCCAATACTTTTTGGTCTGAAATAACAACCAATCCACCTCCCATTTCTTTAATGGTCATCGCCGCTTCTAAAATATCCTGGTCATGGATTCCCACAATGACCAAGTTATGTGAATCATGAGCCACGGACGATCCGATCGCTCCTTTTTTTAAGCCAAACCCCTGGACAAAACCAACTCCAATATTTCCTGTGGCTTTATGCCTTTCAACCACTACAATCTTTAGAATATCCTCTTTGACATTGGGATGGGCTATCCGGTCTTTCAAAAGGATTTTGTTCATACTTTTTTTTGTGATAATTTGGTCTGGGATCAGTTGGATGACTTTGGCGAGGGCTTGGTCACTTCGAAGGAGAAGGGGATCTTTTTTAAAGGGCTTGATTCGGATGGAGCCCTTAGCCTTGGGGCTCTTCCTTATTGGGATGGATTGAGTGAGCATTTTGCCATCCTCCGCAATCAGCACTCCGTCTTTAAAGACCTTCTTAATTTGGAATCGACCCAGATGATCAAAGCTGACCATATCCGCCCGATAACCTGGAGCAATGGCTCCGAGGTTGTCGAGCCTGAAATATTCTGCTGGATTGAGGGTTGCCATTTGAATCGCTAAGATGGGGTCTAATCCCCATCGGATCGCATTCCTGACCATGGAATCGATGTGGCCCTCTTCGAGGAGTTCTCTCGGGTGACGGTCGTCGGTCACGAAGAGAAATCGCCTTGCATTTTTAGGTTGGACAAGAGGGATGAGACTTCTGAGATTTCTTGCAGTCGTTCCTTCTCTGATCATAATCCACATCCCATTTTTTAATTTCTCCTTGGCCTCTTTGAGAGCCGTACATTCATGATCAGATCGAATTCCTGCCGTGAGATAAGCATGAAGCATTTTTCCTGAAAGCATAGGGGCATGGCCATCAATCCGTTTTCCTTTTGCCATCTCGATTTTCCTTAGGACTTCTGGATTTCTGAAAATGACGCCAGGAAAATTCATCATCTCTGCCAATCCAATGGCCCAGGGTTCTTTGAGAAGAGGTTTTAAATCGTTTGCCCTGAGGGTTGCTCCGGAAGTCTCCATGTGAGTGGCTGGAACGCAGGAAGGCAGCATGACAAAAACATTTAAGGGAACCTCTTTCGCTGATTCTGCCATGAAGCGAATTCCCTCTTGGCCGAGGACATTGGCGATTTCATGAGGATCGATGACTACCGTGGTAGTTCCATGAGGAAGAACAGCCCGGGCAAATTCAGGAATGGTTACCATGCTTGATTCAATGTGGACATGCCCGTCAATCATACCCGGACAAAGAAAATCACCCTTCACATCCATGGTTTCTCTGGCATGATAATCTCCGAAACCAACAATGACCCCTCCAAAAATAGCGACATCCTTTTTTTCAATCTGGCCTGAGAAGACATCCACAACCCGTCCGTTCTTAATCAGGAGATCAACCATCCCATCGCCTGAGGCGATCCGAATTTTTTCTTTCAACGAGGTCATCTTTTCCTATTTCCTCCTTACAAACTTCATATCAAATATGCGAATCGGTATCAAGAGAATTTGGTACTCCTCATTGACAGGACCATTTTCTGTAGGATATTTATGTCCTATAAATAAGCCAAAGACAAATTCGATGGAAACGCATCGCCCCCCTTTATATGGAAAGGATTCTTATGTCATCTCGGTGATTGGAGAAGATCAGGTCGGGATTGTCTCGGAGGTGACCCAATTGCTCTTCAAACAAGGCTTAAACATAGTGGATATCGAGCAGACCGTCATTCATTCTCAATTCACCATGGTCCTCCTCCTCCAATCCCTCCGGCCCCATTTCCAACCGGGTCCACTGCGGACCATTCTCAGCCGATGGGCGAAGAGACGAGGGATGAGTGTGACGATGACCCCCCTTCACGAATTTAAAGGATTAAGATTGGCCGAAACCAAGAGACCCTATGTTCTGACCCTTTTGGGAGCAGACCGTCCCGGAGTGGTGGCAGCCTTTGCTTCCACCCTGGCCAAACACCGTTGCAATATAGAACGGATAAAGATGATTGCGAGAGGAGAGTTTTTTGCAATGGAAATGGGGATTGATCTCCGGGAGGCAACTTTTCCCCTTTTACGTCAGGACCTCACTGCCGTCGCAAAGAAGGTGGGAATGGATATCATTGCCCAGGCCGAGCATATCTTTAAGAAGAGGAAAAAGGTGATCGTCTTTGATATGGATTCAACCATTGTAGACGGAGAGATCATCGATGAAATGGCCAAACTCGCAGGGGTGGGGCAGAAAATCGCCGCCATGACGGAAAAAGGAATGTGCGGAGAGACTGATTTTTCGGAGTCTCTTCGGGCAAGGGTATCTTTTTTAAAAGGTTTGAAGATGAAAAGTCTTGAATCCCTTGGCAGAACATTTAAGCTTACCAAGGGAAGCGAAGAGCTCATCAAAGCCCTGAAAGAGATGGGATTCAAGGTTGCCCTCATCAGCGGCGGGTTCAGTTATTTTACCGATGTTTTAAAAAAAAGGTTGGGATTTGATTATGCTTTTGGAAATGAATTGGAGATTAAAAGGGGAAAGCTCACCGGAAAAATTAAGGGGAGAATCATCGACGCCAAAAGGAAAGCCGAAGTCTTGGATGAAATTTGCTGTAAAGAAGGAGTTACCCGGGACGAGGTGGTTGCGGTGGGGGACGGGTCCAATGACCGGATTATGGTGGCGAATGCAGGGTTAGGAATTGCCTTCAATGCGAAAGAGATTTTGAAGAAAGTGGCGGATGGAGCCATTACAAAGGATCATATGAAGGGAGTGCTTTACTGCCTCGGGATTACAGATCTTGATTTAAGGAAATAATGGAATGTTGGAATAGTAAATCCGGAATAATGGAATACTGGAATGATGGAATGATGGGTTTAATCCAATATTCCATTATTCCAACATTCCAAATGAGAATGTGGCCGGAAGAAGTATTATGGATGGTTTAGAAAAGCGAGATCAGCTTCGAAGGGTCAAGGCGGTGATCTTTGATTTTGACGGGACCCTCGCCGTACTCAACATCGATTTTTCTTTAATGCGAGAGCGGATATTCGCTTTGATGAGGCATTATGGCATTCAAGAAAAATTGATTCAGGAGAAATATTTACTTGAGATCATTGACGAGGCCTATCAAATCTTGTGGAAGGGAAATCCCCTCAACGCGGAGGATTTTTATCAAAAGGCCCATGACATTCTTCACGACGTGGAAATGAAGGCAGCGGAAAACGGAAGTTTGCTTCCAGGAACAGAGACAGCCTTACAAAAATTAAGGGAGAAGGGGATGAAAATTGGTATCATCACAAGGAACTGCGAGGAGGCGGTCCGAAAGGTTTTCCCTGACATCCATGATTTTTGTGATGTGTTCGTATCGAGAAATTCGGTTAAGAATGTGAAGCCCCACCCAGATCATCTGACCTACGTTATGGATTTGTTAAAGGTTTCCGGAGAAGAGGCGGTGATGGTTGGAGATCATCTCATTGATGTTCAGGCAGGGAAGGGGGTAGGGATGAAGGCGATCGGTGTGCTGACAGGAAGGATTACCAAGGAAGAATTCGAGAAAACAGGAGCGGATTATGTGTTGAGAGAAGCTGCGGAGATTTGTAACTTATTGAAGAAATAAGAGGTGATAACGATGGAATACCGAAATAGAGGTCATCGGTTGAAGTGGCTAAACTTCCCAGGGATGCAGAGGTTGAGATAGAAGCAATGGCTCCCATTTAAGGTTCGTTGCCTTCCCACTTCACCGTCTTTTTTTCCCCATCCGGAGGGTTCATTTGAATTTCGAAAGTGATGAATTCAGGTTTCGTCTCAAGAAGTGAAAAGCCGATAATCAATACACGTCCTGTGGCCGGGGGCAGAGGAAGGTTAAGGAATGTCTCCTCCGGGGTTAGAGTAAATTCGGTGACACGGGTTCCCTCCGATAATTTTATTTCCTTTGGCGTGACCAACACCTTTATGGAATTGGGTGAAACAGTTAATTTCGGGCTTCGATTGAGAACCTCAATTTGAATCTCCAACATTCTGTATTGAGAAGGGGGTGATCCAAGCTTCCTCACTTGGAAATAGATTTCTCCCAACCTGATCTCAGGGCCTTTTTCCTCTTTAGGTTTGGTTTGGGAAAACCCTTCTCCCATTCCAAGAGAAATTAAGAAAATCGTGATCACAGCACAAATAATTATTTTTTTTGATAGGTCCATTATTTTCCACCACTCAATGTTAATTCTTTTCAAGCTTTATTTGTTATTGACCTGTTTTACAGGGAAAAAAAGAAAAAAACCATCTTTCTTTCCAGTAAAAAGCTATTCGATTGAACTTAGAAAGTCAACAACTATTTAACACAACTATTTAACATAATTTTAAATTTATTGAATAGACTCTGCAGTAATTTTATAGTAATTTTTATAAAGAAGTGACGATGAAACCTATTATTGCCATTGTCGGAAGACCTAATGTCGGGAAATCTACCCTTTTCAATCGAATCGCAGGGGGAAAGAAGGCCATTGTCTGGGATGAACCGGGCGTGACCCGGGATCGGAATTACGCTGAGGTGGAGTGGGAGGAAAGTTCTTTTACTTTGATTGATACGGGTGGGTTTGAACCGGTTTCAAAGGATCGAATCTTCATCCAGATGCGAGAGCAATGCCAGTTGGCCATGGACGAAGCCGATGTCATCTTATTCCTCATGGATGGGAAGGAAGGTTTAACCCCTTCGGATAAAGAAATTACCGATATTCTTAGAAAAATGAATAAACCGGTGTTTTATATCGTCAATAAGGTTGATGGCCCCAAGCATGAAGAGAGGGCTATTGAATTTTATGGATTGGGAGTAGAACCGATCTATTCCGTTTCGGCAGAACATGGATATGGCGTGAATGGATTGATGGATGAGGTGATCCAGGCCCTGCCACGTTTGAAGGAGAAAAAATGGGATCAGGAGGTCACCAAAGTGGCTGTGGTGGGACGACCCAATGTCGGGAAATCTTCATTGATTAATCGTCTGTTAGGATATAAGAGGGTGCTTGTCGATGAGGTTCCCGGCACCACGCGAGATGCGATTGATACTCTTTTTGAGAAAGACGGAAGAAAATATGCACTCATTGATACAGCCGGTATTCGGCGAAAGAGCCGGATAGGTCTGAGGCTGGAAAAGTATAGTATCGTGGAAGCCCTTCGAACCATTGATCGATCTGACGTTGCGCTCCTTCTGTTAGATTCCAGAGAGGGAGTAACTGATCAGGATGCCCGTATCGGCGGGTTCATTCACGAGAAGGGAAAGGGATGCATTCTTGTGGTGAACAAATGGGATTTGGTTGAAAAAGACTCTCAAACGATGGTTTACTATGAGAGGGATGTGCGAGAGAGTCTCAAGTATCTCTCTTATGCTCCTATCGTTTTTATTTCCGCCCTGACAGGCCAAAGGGTCAAAAAGGTCCTGGATGTGGTCGATTATGTCTCAGAGCAGACTAAAAAGCGAATCCCTACTCATTCCTTAAATAAATGCCTTGGAGAGTGGGTTGAAAAATTTCCTCCGCCGCTTTATAAAAGTCGGAGTGTCAAGCTGAATTATATCACTCAGGTCTCTACGGCCCCTCCCACCTTTGTGATTTACACCAATTTTCCAGAGGGGATTCATTTTTCTTATGAGCGTTATTTACTTAACCAGATGAGGGAAACCTTCAGTTTTGAGGGAGTTCCGGTTCGCTTCCGGTTTAGAAAAAAAAGGAAGGAAAAGAGGGATGGATAAACGAAAAAAGAAATATCTGATAACGATGGTGATCATTGTGATTCTTTTATCTGGAGGGTTCCTTTTCTACACCCTATCCGGTCAGAAGGGATCGAACCAAAAATTTCGTTTTGTGAAGGTCGAGCGGGGGGACATCCAATTTGTTGTCACGGCGACTGGAACCATCAATCCTGTCATTAATGTGTTGGTGGGAAGCCAGGTGTCCGGCACGATCAAAGCCCTATACGCCGATTTTAATTCCCAGGTTAAGGAAGGGCAAGTGATCGCTCAGATCGATCCAGCCATCTTTGAGGCCCAGGTTGAACAGGGAAGAGCCAATGTTTTGGGCGCTCAGGCCAATCTCATCAATGCCAGGGCCAATCTTGAGAATGTCAAAGCCAATCTCGTAAAGGCAGAGGTGGCTGTCTTGGATGCAAAGAGGACTCTTGAACGAAACCGGCCGCTTGTGGAAAAGAAGGTCATTGCCCAGGCCACCATGGATACAGCCCAGACCAATTACGACTTAGCCGTGGCACAGAGAGAGGTAGCCAAAGCCCAGGTGGAATCGGCTACGGCTCAGGTGGAATCTTCGAAGGCTCAGATAGAGCAGGCTAAGGCTGCTCTGAAGGTGTCGGAGACCAACTTGCGCTATGCCACAATCCGGTCTCCGGTCAATGGTATTGTGATTTCAAGGAACGTGGATGTCGGTCAAACGGTTGCGGCCAGTCTTCAGGCTCCCACCCTTTTTACCATCGCCAAAGACCTGACCGAAATGCAAGTGAATACCAATATAAGCGAAGCGGATGTGGGTCGAATCGCCGTGAATCAAGAGGCTTTCTTTACGGTGGATGCGTATCCAGAAAAAACATTTCGTGGAAAAGTTTCAGAAATCCGTAATGCCCCCATTACGGTACAAAATGTGGTAACTTATGATGTCATTATTCAGGTAAATAATAAAGACTTGAAATTGAAACCGGGAATGACGGCAAATGTTTCTGTTTTGATTGAGCATAAAGAAGGAGTTCTAAAAATTTCTAATGCAGCCCTCAGATTCCGCCCATCGGCCCCCAAAATCAAGGAGACCGGAGGGATCGGAAAGGTGGATACCACACAGAAACAAAGATCGAGTGAGCAGGTGACATCCCCGAAGGGAGAGAAGGAAAGGACAGGACGAGTTTGGGTTCTCTCTCAGGGAGGAAGCCCGACTCCTGTTTCTATCACCCTTGGGGTCACGGACGGTACTTTTAGCGAATTGGTGGGAGGGGGCCTTCAAGAAGGGATGGACGTCATTGTCGAAGAGACTTCGGGCCAAAAACCTAAGACCCAAAGTGGTTCTGCTGCGCCTACCATGAGAGGAATAAGGTAGGTAGAACTGATGCAATGCAAAATGCGTAATTAGCAATACAAAATTAGCATTATTTTTTAGTAGATTTTAAGTGCTAATTGAGCAGTGCTAATTTTGCAATTTGCACTGGTTATTAAACGAGATGGATTCGTTAATTCAAGTAAAAGATTTGGTGAAGGTCTATAGTTTAGGCGAGGTGGATGTCATTGCCCTCCAAGGGGTATCTCTTTCGATCGATCGTGGTGAATTTGTGGCTATTATGGGAGCTTCAGGCTCTGGCAAATCAACCTTTATGAATATCTTGGGTTTTTTAGATCAACCCACAAGCGGTCAATACCTTTTAGAAGGGATCAATGGTGAGAATCTTTCAAGGGACGAGCTGGCAGAGATTCGAAATCGAAAGATTGGTTTTGTCTTCCAGGGGTTTAATCTTTTGTCCAGGACCTCAGCCTTAGAAAATGTTGAGCTTCCCCTCATTTATTCAGGGATCCCACGTTTAAAACGAAGGGAGAAGGCCCACAAAGCTATTTCTGAAGTAGGTTTAGAGGGAAGGGAGCATCATCATCCCAGCCAGCTTTCTGGAGGGGAACAGCAACGGGTAGCGATCGCCCGGGCCTTAGTCAATCAGCCTGCTATTCTCTTAGCTGATGAACCCACAGGGAATCTCGATTCTAAAACAAGTGAAGAGATTATGGGAATCTTTCAACGGCTTAATCAAGGCATAGGAATCACGATCATCATGATTACCCATGAGCCGGATATCGCCTCCTTTGCGAAAAGGGACATTCTCTTTAGAGATGGAAGGATTGTTGATGACCGTATGAATTTATCTCCGGCTACGATCGCAAAAGGGAGAGAGAGACCATGACCAGACTTTTTGCCGGTCTTCGACTTGCCTTAAGAGCGCTGATGGTCAATAAAATGCGTTCTTCCTTGACGATGTTAGGGATCATCATCGGAGTGGGTGCAGTGATTGCGATGATTGCTGTCGGGGCAGGGGCGAAAGCCCGAATCGCCGAGCAGATTGCGAGTATGGGTTCAAACATGCTGATCGTTTTATCCGGAAGCTCAACAAGCGGGGGAATTCGGTTTGGGACAGGCACTGTTCCAACGCTAACCGTGGATGATTCAAAGGCCATCTTAAATGAAATCCCTTCTGTCAAATATGTTGCCCCCAACGTTTCTGGAGTTGCTCAGGTGGTCTTCGGAAATCAAAATTGGTCCACGATCGTAAATGGAACGGCTCCTGAAATTCTCTATATCAGAGATTGGCCGCTTTTTTCGGGGCGCAATTTTACACAGCAAGATATAGATGGAGCGACCAAGGTTTGCCTTTTGGGAAAAACAGTAGTGGAGAATCTTTTTGGTGGGATTGATCCTATTGGCCAGATTGTCCGCATTAAGAAAGTTCCTTTTACTGTCATCGGAGTGCTTGACACCAAAGGACAATCCACTTGGGGACAAGATCAGGATGATGTCATTTTCGTTCCGCTGACGACCGCCCAGAAAAGACTCTTTGGGATGCAATTTCCAGGCATGGTGAGGGTGATCGCCGTGCAGGCGAGGGAGACAGAGTTAATGAAGGAAACCGAAAATCAAATCATAGAACTCCTCCGACAGCGACATCGCCTCCAGCCAAAGCAAGAGAATGATTTCTCCGTTAGAAATCTTACGGAGGCGATGTCAAGTGCCGAAGAGTCGGCAAGGATCATGTCCCTACTCCTGGGTGCGATTGCTTCCATCTCTCTCATCGTGGGGGGGATCGGGATTATGAATATCATGCTCGTTTCGGTCACGGAAAGAACCAGAGAGATCGGAATTCGAATGGCAGTGGGGGCCAAGGGTCGGGATATCCTCCTTCAGTTTCTCATCGAATCTTTAGTACTCAGTCTGATTGGTGGAATGGTAGGAATCGGGATTGGAGTAGCAGGAACCTTCATCTTATCCAGTTTAACTCAATGGCCCACCCTCTTTTCGATCAAGGCTATTCTTTTGGCTTTTCTTTTTTCTGGATCGGTGGGTGTATTTTTTGGATTCTACCCAGCTCGTAAGGCTTCTATGCTCAACCCCATCGAAGCCCTTCACTATGAATAAAAATAGAATCGCAAACGGCAGATAACAGATAGCAGATTGAAAAATCTGAAATCATAAATCTTAAATTATGACACCGATCGATTTTATAATTTTTATTGGAGTGGGATGCGCGGTAGGTTTCCTTGCTGGATTTTTCGGTGTGGGCGGGGGGATACTTATGGTGCCGGTACTTGTTTTCAGCTATGAAGGGTCTGGTGTTTCTTCGTCTGTGTTAACGCATATTGCCTTCGGCACCAGTCTTTTTGCTATCATCTTTGCTTCCTTCACGAGTGCTTATCAGCATGGTAAGCAGGGAAACATCGATTGGCGGTCCGTCTGGATGCTCGGAATTTTTAGCGCTGCGACCGCTCTAGCGACCACCAAATTGGCTGCCTGGTTAAGCGGAAAGCAGCTTCGAGTGGTCTTTGGCGTCCTTGTCATGGCGGCTGCCATCAAAATGTTGACCGAAAGTGAAGCACAGGCTCAAAAAAAATTGGAGCTGTTATCAAGACCGAGCATTCTTGGCCTGATCGGAGTTGGTCTTGCCGCCGGTGTGGTCGCCTCCTTAGCCGGGGTAGGGGGGGGAATTGTGACCATACCGATGATGTATTATCTACTCAATATGCCTTTAAAATTAGCCATTGGAACATCTAGTGCCACCATTGTGATTACTGCTTTGTTTTCGGTGGTCGGCTATATTTTAAATGGAATGGGTCGCACCGACCTTCCTGAATGGAGCTTAGGTTTTGTCGATCTCCAGCGGGGTGCGGCGCTCGCCATCGGAACCATCCTGATAGCGAGAGTAGGGGCTTATGTTTCTTTTCGAACACATCCGTTTCGACTAAAAAAAATATTTGCTTTTTTCATCATTCTTGTTTCAATCTATATGCTTGTAAAGTGAAAGGGTGCACTTCCATCCTTATTCACCCATCACCTGGACAATTAAATTTCTCTCCCTCCTTCGGTTATCAAAATCGACAAAAACGATTTGTTGCCATGTTCCTAATGTCAATTTTCCCTTAATCAGCGGAACACTGAGGGAAGGCTTCATCAGAGCGGCCCTCACATGAGAAAAGCCATTGCCATCGCCCCAGCGTCGGTCATGCTCATAAGCAATATGGGATGGAGCGATCTTTTCAATGGCCTTCTGTAAATCCCTGAGCACGCCTGATTCATATTCAATCGTGGTCACAGCTCCTGTCGATCCAGGACAGAACACAGTGACCAATCCATTTTCAATTCTTGATCGGTCGATCACTGATTCTACCTGGCGGGTGATATCCAGGATATCGTTAAAGCCCTTTGTATTGAAGGAAATCGTTTCGGAAACGGTCATAGTTCCTCCCGTGATTCAATGAAAATTGCAAAACGTAAAATGTGCTACTTTTGAATTCTCTTTAGGACCTTCTTCCAACTTTCTGTTTGGAGGAAACTGCCGGACACATTTTCTATTAGTTTAAGAAATATAGAAAAGGGCATGGCAAGGGTGAGGGTATCCTTTTCAACCATGGGTCTTGCAGAAACATCGAACATTCCGAGAGTGGCGCGGGGCTGTTCCTTACTAGCTTCCTTCAAGGGATAGGTGAGGATCGTTCCACACCCTGAACCAAATGGTGCATAAACAGCATCGGTGCGTTCCAGAGCATAGTTCGTTAAAGTGAAGAGGCCTGAAAGGATATCCGGCAGAGCGAAGAAAGCGACAACCTCTGGCTCCGTATCACTGTGAAATTGCTCAAGAGGTTTGTAGACGCAATAGGTTGCCGGTGCTCGCCTCGGTATCATCTTGGCAAAATATTCTCTGGCCCGTTCTGGGGTCTTAATATATCGTTCCCCCTCCATTTCACCTGGAATCCCACAGGAGAGAAAATATTCGATATTGGGCATTGGGGATTCAAAAAAACCCATGTAGTAAGCCCCTCCCGGGCATCCGAAATGAGCCTTATCGAAATAGACCGTCTTCCCTCTCTTTCTTGCATTCTGGAGCAGTCCGATCATACATCCTGTGATCCCTTCCCCGGGAGTGACTCCTTCGGGTTTGTCGTTGGTGTAATAGATTCCCAAAGGAGATTCTTTTAATCCTAATGTTTCTTGAAATTGTCTTAGCTTTTCTTCAGGCAATAGACTCATGTTTGTCTCCTTTTATCCCTGAGCACATTCCGTGGGATCGCCCTGCAATTTGGATAAGGCATGGGGAAGGGCTGGCAGGATTACAATGAGGTTTTCTTTCACACCTTTTGGACTTCCGGGTAGGTTGACAATCAAGCTCAAACCTCGAATTCCTGTGATGGCCCTGGAAATCATGGCATGGGGGGTCTTTTTTAAACTTTCTGCTCTCATCGCTTCTGAAAATCCAGGGACTTCTTTTTCAATGACCTCCAGCGTAGCATCGGGGGTAACATCTCTTGGGCTTAAACCTGTTCCTCCTGTTGTGAGGATGAGGTCTGCCTTCAATAGGTCTGCGGTCTTTTTCAAGGCCTCCACAATCTTCTCTTTTTCATCTGGAATGATTTCATAATGGATGACTTCTGCAGGCAATTCTTTTATCATCTTTTGAATGAGCGGACCACTTGAATCTTCCCGCTCCCCTTTTGAACCCCGATCACTGATGGTAAGGATAGCCACTTTGAACATAATTGACTCCCAAGTTCCAATCACCAAACTCCAAACCATAACGCCCCCCAACCCCCTCTTAAGTTAAGAGGGGGAGAGGGGGAGTTATTATATTGGTGCTTGGTTATTAAATTATTATTTCATCTCCTACCTTCACTTCTCCTTCACTTATGACCTCTGCAAAGATCCCCTCTTTTGGCATGACACAATCTCCTGCCTGATAATAGATGGCACATCGCTCATGGCACTCTTTCCCGATTTGAGTCACCTGGAGGATGATCGAATTTCCAATACGGATTTCTGTCCCAATGGGAAGATGCACAAGATCAACGCCTTCCGTGGTAATATTTTCTGCAAAATCACCATACCCGACATTCAATCCTTTTTTTCTCATCTTCTCAATCGATTCGTTGGCTAATAGACTTACCTGGCGGTGCCAGGGCCCTCCATGGGCATCCCCTTTTAACCCAAAATCTTTTAGTAAGGGACACGATTGAACATTGGTCTTCTTTGTTCCCTTATCTTTACTGATATTGACTGCCAGCACCTTTCCTTTTTGAACCTCTGTCATTTTTTACTCCAAACTCCTGTAGGGTCTGGGGAGCGCTTCGCTTTAGGAGCGGCCTTCGGCCTTGAGGATGGAAACAAAAGATTGGCCTTAAGCACAGCGATCCTCAAATGAAATGCTCCTATTTGTGCCCTGCGAGATACAATCCGCTTTTTCCACCTGTTTTTTTGACAAGGTGGATATTTGAAATAACCATTCCACGATCAATAGCCTTGCACATGTCGTAAATTGTTAGGCCAGCAATGGCTACGGCTAAGAATCCTTCCATCTCTACACCTGTCTGGGCTTTTATCTTAACCGTTGCTTCCATATCGATTCGACTTTCTTTCTCAAAAGGATAGAAATTAATTTCCACATGGGAAAGATTGAGGGGATGACACATGGGAATGATTTCCGAGGTCTTTTTTGCTGCCATAATTCCAGCTACCTTGGCCACAGCTAAAACATCTCCCTTTGCTATTTTCCCAGACGTGATGTTTTTAAAAGTCTTCGGATTCATGAAGATGGATCCTCGAACCATAGCCTCCCTCATGGTCTCCCCCTTTTTACTGACATCCACCATCTTTGCCCGGCCCTTTTTATCAAAATGGGTAAGTTTTGGCATCATTACCTCCAAAGCAATGGTTAGAGGAGCGGCCTTCGGCCTTGAGGAGCATCCCGCTCAAAGCGGGATTCGAAGATCGGCCCTGTGGACCTTGAGGCTGAAGATTGATTTTGCCTTAAGCGTAGCGGTCCTCAAGTGAAACGCTCCTTAAGCGAACAAATCCTTTATCGGAAGCGATCATTCTTATCCTCCGATTGCTGACATATTCCTCTGGCATTTTTTAAACTGGTGTGTGTTAATGGGATGCCTTTCCGGCTTCTTTTTAAGAGCTGTAAGAAGCCGTTCCTTTAAATCAAGATCAGACCCACCTGTTCTGAGAAGCTCCTTCACATCAATTTCCTCATCGGAAAAAAGGCATGTCCGGATCTTACCATCTGGAGTCAGTCGGAGGCGATTACACTCATCACAGAAATGACTGCTGATTGCTCCAATCAATCCAATTTCTCCGATGGCCCCTTCAATTTGAAATCTCTTGGCTGGGCCATCCCATGGATCGGAAAGGATGGGGATCAGTTTACCGACGTTTTCGAGACGATTCCTTATTTGAGGAGTGGTCAAAATATCGCTTTCTTTCCATTCCTCCCCATTGCCAGAGGGCATATATTCGATGTACCGAATGGTGAGGGGGAGGTGAAGGGTTAATCGAGCAAAGGATTCGATTTCATCATCATTGAGTCCCCGGATAGCAACCATATTAATTTTGATGGGTGAGAGTCCAACCCTTAATGCTTCTTCAATTCCGATCCATACTCTCTCAAAGTCATCCCTTCGAGTAATTTGGTGGAATCGCTCTCTCCTCAAAGAGTCGAGACTAATATTGATCCTTTTCAAACCCACCTTTTTGAGATCCTGAGCAAACTCTTTTAAAAGGATTCCATTTGTCGTGAGACTCAAATCTTTTATCTCTTCAATTTGGGACAGACAGGAAATAAAATTCACGATTCCCTTTCTGATCAGCGGTTCCCCTCCTGTCAGCCTGACTTTAGAAATTCCTTCTCTGGAAAAGACACGGACAATTCTCACTATCTCTTCATAGGTCAAAATCTCTTCATGGGAGATAAGGGACATTCCTTCCTCCGGCATGCAATAACGGCATCTTAAGTTGCACCGGTCTGTTATAGAAATACGCAGGTAATTTATTTTTCGTCTAAAGGGATCGAGCAACATATCTTTTAATTTACGATTGTGGATTGCAGATTGTGGAATTAAATCCGAAATCAGCATTCCAAAATCCGAAATAAAATGGCCAATACCCGTGTTAGAGATATTGGCCTTTTAAAATCTATTGCCCATCTCCTTTCCAAACACGGGAGGTATGACCGTTTCCAGCCATGCCCTAACGGCCAATTTCCATGTCTTGCTCTGCTTTCCTTCTCTCCTCATGGAAGAGGGTGAGGGGCAAGATTTAGAAAAAGGGCTCGGAGACTAAATTTGATTTATTCATAATTGATTTATTAAGAAAAGTCAAGCAGCGGTGGACAACTCTTTAAATTCAAAAGCGTTTTAGGAAAGGACGTTTAGACTTGTTTTATCTTGACAACTTTTTGCACCATTTATATCATTTGTAAAAATTAGATGAAATTTCCTAATGTCCTTTTATCCTTGCCTTGGGCTTGATTTTAATCATTCTCGGAGCAGTCTGCCTTTTTGCCTTTAGCCAGATTGCAGGAACCAAAATGGGAGGAGTGTTCGGTTAATGGGATTAGCCATTGTTGCCATTTCACTTGCTCTTTTTTTCGATTTTTCCAATGGGTTTCACGATGCGGCAAACGTTGTTGCAACGATGATTACTACCCGAGCTCTCTCTCCAAGAAAAGCTTTGATATTGGCTTCCGTTTGTGAATTTATTGGTCCCTTTCTTTTTGGAACCGCCGTTGCCCAGATGATCGGAAAGAATATCGTTGATATCTCCACTTTCGATTCAAGTGCTCTTCATCTTTCAATGCTCCTCATCATTGCGGCTCTCATCGGTGCCATTATGTGGAACCTGTTGACTTGGTTTTTTGGTCTTCCCTCGAGTTCTTCCCACGCATTGATTGGGGGAATGATAGGCGCTGTGCTGGTAGCTTATGGGCCGGATAAAATTCTGTGGGGAGGCCTTTTCTATGTGCTGGTTTCATTGGTGTTGTCGCCCCTATTGGGCCTCATGGTAGGTTGGCTCTTTTTAAGAATGACTTTCTATCTCTCTCGGGACGCTACCCCTAAGATCAATTATTTTTTCAATCGGATGCAGATTCCTTCTTCTATTGCCCTTGCTCTCAGCCACGGTGCCAATGATGCACAGAAATCGATGGGCCTGATATCCATGTCTCTCGTTATCCTCGGTTTTTCACCCAGCTTTTATGTTCCCTGGTGGGTGGTAGCCAGTTGTGCTGCTGCGATTGCTCTCGGAACAGCGAGCGGCGGATGGAAAATCATCAAGACCATGGGTTCAAAAATTTATCGCTTGAGGTCGGTCCATGCCTTCTGCGCACAAACTTCCTCGGCAACGGTTATTTTAGGTGCAGCGTTGATTGGAGGTCCGGTCTCCACAACTCATGTCGTTTCTTCAAGCATTATGGGAGTGGGGGCTGGGCAGAGGGTCTCAGCTGTCCGGTGGGGCGTGGTGAAAAATATCATCCTGGCCTGGTTTATCACCATCCCGGCCTCCGCGGTGATGGCTGGATTGAGTTTTTACTTGATTCAAAAGATACTTCCTTTCTTCTAAAGGAGATGGAAAAAAGGTAAGGAGAATGTTTAAAGGATTTATTTTTGATTTAGATGGTACAGTCTATCGAGGCGATCAACTCATCCCTGGGGCCGATGGGGTGATTCGACTGCTTCGAGAAAATAGGAGAAAAATTGTTTTTCTTTCCAATAACCCCCTCCAGACACGGGAAGATTATGCCGAAAAACTAACCCGACTTGGAATTCCCACTCAACCCGATGAAGTAATCAACTCTACCTTGGTCATGACGCATTATCTTAAGAAGAATGCCCCCCATGCGAAACTTTTTGTTGTGGGGGAAACTCCCTTTATCGAAGAGTTGAGAAGAGCTGGTTTTAAAATTACCGATGAGCCAAAAGAAATTGAGTATGTGGTTGTGGCTTTTGATCGGACATTTGATTACCACAAACTAAATATTGCCTTCCAGGCGATTAAAAAATTTGGGGCCCATTTTGTTGCCACTAACCCTGACAGGACCTGTCCCGTAGAAGGTGGAGAAATCCCGGATTGCGCCGGAATGATTGCGGCGATTGAGGCCGTGACAGAGAAGAACGTTGAGGTTATTGTTGGCAAGCCTTCTCCCATCATGATCCAGGCTGTCTTGGAGGTGTTGGGTCTAATACCAGGGGACTGCATCCTGATCGGAGACCGCCTCGAGACGGACATTAAGATGGGGAAAGATTCTGGAATTGCCACGGGGATTGTCCTCACCGGTGTCACCGAGGAAGAAGCACTCAAAAAAATCAAACACACTCCCAACCAACCTGACTTCGTCTTCCAAAGCATCACCGACGTCGAGAATCTTTTGATAGAGAGATAGGGACATGGTGAGATGGAGAGAATAGTTATCAAGAAAGTCAAAAAACCTAAATCATTATTAGGTGATGGATCTACATTGAAAACGCTGTTGTAAGTGAAAATTTAATTATGGAATTTGCCAATTTTAATTTGTTAAGTTTCTTTACAAAAATCCAAAGAATAATGTTAAATGCTGTTAAATCGAGTAAAGGTTATTCAGTGATCAATGCTTGAATGCTCCGAAGTTTTTGCTGCCTTTATGATTTACAAATTTACTAAAATTATAAAAAATTTATGAAAGAAAATGGAAAGCACTTTTTTTAATTAAAATATTTCTTCTCCGATTACAGATTGAAAGGTTGTATGGATGGAGGATTTTAGAAAATCACGAGGAAGAAATTCTCGGAAAAAGAGGGGCAAAGTTCGCAGATATTTGCTTTGATAAAATCACAGGAGTTACCGATTATTAATTTGGGATAACGACCGATGTCATTGGTGGCTATTAGGTGTTTCTTAGAATGCCAGTATAGATGAAAGTAAATTTAGATCTTCCGAATCAGATCTTCAAGGACCGATGAGTTGAGGTCCTTTAAAAAGAAATAGAGTAAGTCTGCCGTTTTTTCCACATCAGACCATTTCACCAATTCTACAGGTGAGTGGCTATAGCGGCGAGGGATGTAAATTCCACCACATGGAATACCCTTTCCTGATGTATGAATGGTTGAGGCATCGGTCCAGGTCCTGAAAATATCCTTTTGATGGGGGATTTTGTTCTTTACGGCTGTTTGAATTAGCTTCTGTCGAATTTTCTTCGAATAAATGGTTCCCCATCCCAAAGCATTAACATCCATAGAGCGGATAACCGGCCCTTTTCCACATTCCGCAGTCGCTTGTTGAGGTGGCGTAATCGGATCAGAAGCAGGAACGGTGTCAATTACGATTGCCATATCAGGTCCAAGTGTTTGGGCAGCCACCTTGGCTCCTCGTGAACCTACTTCCTCCTGAACAGCAGCAACAAGAATGAGTTGATAATCCATCTTCTTTTTTTTCATTCTCTCAGCCAGATCTATCAGAATAGCACACCCTGCGCGGTTATCAATGGCTTTACTGATGATCGTATCCTTACCAATTCTTTTAAAATTGGGATGAAACACAATCGGATCTCCAACCTCGATTCCCCATCTCCTGACCTCCTCTTGGCTCACAGCGCCCACATCAATCCAGAGTTCTAAATGAGTGATAGGTCGCTTTAGGTCTTCGGCTGTCATCAGATGTCGATTCTTCACCCCCACCACACCTGTATAAATCCCTTTGTCTGTACAAATGTCAACCTTGGTGCTGAGAAGAACCCTCTCATCAATCATTCCATTGAGGTCAAAATAGATGTACCCATTGGGATCGATATATTTAACCAGCATTCCCACTTCATCTGTATGGGCGCAGACCATCACTGATTTTTTACCTTTTCCGATTTTTCCAATAACATTTCCCATGGAGTCCACCAAGACATCGGAAAGGTTCCTTTTCAATTCCTCAGTCATAAATTCAATCACTTTTTCTTCAAATCCGCTTTCTCCGGGAATCTCAGTAAGCTTTTCAAAAAGTTTAAGCATTTTTTTCTCCCTCCATAAATTTCTCAATACTTTAAAAAGAAGGTCATAGATGAAGGAGGAGGAATACCTGATAAGCCACGACCATGATGTATAGGCAGCTAATGGCTACGATAATTTCCCTGACCAGCCTGAATTTGCTGTGAAGACATAAAAGGATTATAGAGACTGAGACGATAAAAAATTTCCAGATCCAGAACTCGGTTCCATAAAGGTCCATGACAGACCGGACGACAGGATTCGCCTCCCATCCCTTCAGTTCGAGAATCAACATAGTAAGGAAAGCATCTAAAATATTAAGGCCGATGATCGCAACCAAGAAGAAAAACAATGTAGAACTATATCGATCAACATAACCTCCCTGTTGCTCGTCGCTCTTTCTTCGAATTATTTTTCTTCGGCCAAAGAAGGTATATCGACTCAAACCAGGAGTGGGTTGTTTTCTTCGGTCTTTGCCAACACGCTTATTGAAATTTTTTTCCATAAAACGAATTTTAAACCCTGCTATTGGTTAATTCAATGATTCATACTATTTTTTTTCAGGTTATCAATAGTATATGCAGACATCAGTCCGCTCGTTTCTCATTCTGGGCTTGACTAAGCTTGCCGCATACTTGATAAGGGGGAATCCAGGACAAGCCAAATTAGTTGTAGATAAATTCTAAGACCCCAATGTATAAAATTCTAAAGCTTAGGCTAAATTCATTCCTTCTTTTTGAGATAGATCCATATATTCAATCCGCATAGAAAAACCGTGAGAATGAGGACCCAGTAACGTGAGACTTCAATATATACCACCATTTCCACATAGTGGATAATGAATGAGCCTGTATAGGTAAGGGTCGGGGCGTGTTTGGATCTCAACCAGACCTCAAGGTGGGTGAGAGGACAGTACCAATCAAAGATTTGAATGATGAGTGCAAAGACAAGGCCAACGACATGGAAGACCTTTACAGTCTTATTCTTTGCTCCCCAAAACGCACCAAAGAAGAGAAAGACAATCCAAAGAAAATGGGTTAGGACCACGATATCTGCAAGAATCTTATAGGGCATCTATCAAACTGATCTCACCTCTTTAACTAATTGGCTTATCATAGGATTTAATTCTTTCCAATAAAAAGGCTTAATACCAAAAGTTCTTACTGAGCGTATGGAGGTTCTTTTCCGGTGAATTTATACATCCATGCTTGCCCTTAAGTTACCCTCGGCCGATGAAGGGCATCTTGGTCGCCATGACGGTCATAAAAAGTACATTCGCGGTCAACGGTAGACTTGCCATGTAGACCACTGCACGGGCAGCCTGTTCGACGTCCATCGTTGCCTCGACCGCAACGACCCCGCTGGACTGCAGAATTCCTTCCTTGATGGGTGCCGTCAACTCGGTTTCCGCATTGCCAATATCGATTTGGCCGCAGGCAATATCGTATTTCCGTCCGTCAAGAGCCGTCGCTTTGGTAAGACCTGTGATCGCATGCTTAGTAGCCGTATAGGGCGCAGAGTTGGGCCGAGGTGCGTGGGCGGAGATGGAGCCGTTATTAATGATTCGCCCGCCTCTCGGAGTCTGACTTTTCATGAGCTTAAAGGCTTCTTGGGTACACAGAAATGTTCCGGTCAGGTTGACATCTACGACAGATTTCCATTGTTCAAGGGTAAGATCTTCCAGAAGGATGCCCGGGGCGGTTGTTCCTGCATTGTTAAACAACAGGTCGAGCCGACCAAATCGTTCCTTTGTCTTGGTGAACAAAGCACGAACAGAGGCAGGCTCACTTACATCAGTAGGTACTACCAGTGCTTGCAAGCTCAAGGCCCCCGCCGCTGTCATAGTCTTCTCCAAGAACTCTACGTGGCGTCCGGCCAGGACGACTGAATACCCCTCTCCTAAAAGAGCGAGTGTGGTACACTTGCCAATTCCACTTCCTGCTCCCGTAATGATAGCGACCTTCCTGAGTAAACTCATTTATTTCTCTCCTTTTTTACTGTTTTTGACGAATTTCTATGGGCGCGAAGGAAGCCGTTTTCTCTTTGGCCATCTGGAGCAATACGATTGCCGCAATCACTCCGATACCTCCCAACACCTGTAGGGGAAACAAAATCTCTCCTAAAACAAAATAAGCGGTAATCCCTGCAACGACAGGTTCCCAGGTTGCCGTAATGCTCGCACGGGTTGCACGGACCCGCTCAATTCCTTTAAAGTAGAGTCCAAAAGGAATCAAGGTTGAGAAAATCGCGATATAAAGAAAAGCTATCCAGATTTTTAAGGAATAGCCCGCAGTAATGACTTTCATCGGTGAAATAAGGATCCAATAAAAGACTGCGCCAAATCCAAAGCCATAGAGAATGAGTGTCCATGGATCATACTTCTTCAACCCTTTTTCTCCATAAAGGGCGTAAAAGGAAAAGAACAGGGAGGAAATCAAGCCGCTCACAATGCCAATCCGGTTTAATCTTAAGAGATCCATTCGATATCCACCCACCATGAAATAACATCCTAAAACAGCCAGAAGCAGGGCGATGCTCTTTCCCTTGGTAAGGGGTTCTTTTTGAAATAGAAATGCATAAAGGGCAATCCAGATAGGTGCAAGATACTGGATCAGGACCGCTGGCCCAACATGGATTTTACTGATCGTAAAGTAGTAGGTAAACTGGACCCCTGCTAAGCCGATGAACCCTAAAACGAAAAAGTAGGGGAGATCTTTCAAAGAGATGATGATCCGCTTCCGATCAAACATAATTAAAATAAGAAGAAGGGTGAAGGTAGCAAGGGTCAACCGGATTTGAACCAACTCAGCCGGAGGGAGTCCAATCGTGAAGAGAGATTTGGCTACCACACTGGAGACCCCCCAGAATGTTGTCCCAATCAAAATATAAAGGTAACCGAGAAATTCAGATTTCTTCATCAAGTTGGTCAAGTTCGGGACGTAGTTGAAAAATAGCACTTTTCAGATTTGAAAATGTGGTAAGGAATTTTATGCCGAGATAAACAAAGGTAGATATCTGGAGACCCTTCATCATCCAAGCTTTCTTATTTGACAGATTTGATAATTTTTAGAAAGTCCTCCTCTATTTGAGGACCAGAAGTGGTCGGCGCAAAACCAATCATAAGGACCCATCCACTCTTGGTTTCAACGATACCCATGGGCGATTCAAGGAATATTGTTTGCCCACCACTTTCAACCGCACCACGCCAATATTCCCACACCGCTGTCAGGTCTCTGTCCGTCTTTATCTTGGTGGGTTTTTTGAGCATTTCCTGACCTTTGGGGTAGGATGCACCGATGGTTTTTAAACCCGCAATACGTACGCCGCTGTAATTTTGTCTCTTTCCTGTGTAGGAATATACCAAAAGACTTAGGCCTTCAGTATTCTGAGACTTAAGCCAGGCAACCACCTCCTTTTCGAAATTGCTGGGTATTTCCTGGGGTATCCAACCTTCCGGTAAATTAAAGGAGACACCTTTGTTACTATAAGGTGTCCCTTGGGCAAAGGCTGGGATACAAGCGAAGATTAATACCATGAGCAAAGTTTTAAATAATACAGAATGAAGAAGGAAGTATCGTTTAGGCATATCAGTTCCCTTTTCAGTGATATTCAATGCCGAATTACAAAGTTCTTTAACAATTCAGTTTGGCAGGTAATGATGCCATTCATTATATAAAAAAGTTCATTGAAGTCAAGTTGAGCGGAGGCGAATAGAGGCGATATTTTTTACAAAAAGGAAACCACTATTTTTTTAGGAAGCATATGGGTAAGTGAAGGATGAGTTCTGATCCCTTTTAATTATTGAACTCCATTCGTTTCTTCTCGTAATCTCCCCTGGGCTGAAACGGAAGGGGGTCCACCCATGCCGATGAAAGAGGGAATCTCATGACCTCTTTCCAGATTGGCAATCGTCCGAATTCTACGGTCAACATCCTTCAATTTGGCGAGTTTTTTCTCCAGTTCTTCAATTTCTGTTGAGAATAATTGAATCTGGGATTTCTGAATATGCGATTCCTGTCGCAATTGATTGAGGGAGAAGGTTTTCTTTTTGAACTGAATATAATCGCACACGAAAAATGTTACGGTCAATTGAAGAAATGCAAGAAGATAAACGAGAATTTTAAGAGTTTCTTTTTTTATCCTCACTTCTCTGATTCCGAAGGGCATATGACCGAAGATGAGAATATTCAAATATTCTTTATTCATCATGGAATCCTTACGGCATTTCTCTCTAAGAAAGCATAACTACCTTGCACCTGCAATACTCCAGGGTTCTTTCCCACTTCGAGGGATTCCCTCCTTCACATGGTCCTAAGGTCTCAATAGCTTCGGTTTTCTGTGAAGGAGGGGAACCCCCCCCTCTTTCTCGGAGGAGGAGGAAGAGGTCAGATTCATTTCTAAAACCATATTTCCATTCATTGGAATAAAAGAAAAATAAAATCCCATAAATATTTCTTTAATCATTTCTTCCCTCTTTGGTTGTAGAAGTTTAAAGGTTGCCTGTATTCTCCCTTCGTCAAAATATTTATTTCCATTGGGATTTAACTTCAAGGAAGAGGGATTAAAATTTGAATTGGAAGGCTTGGTCTCAGTGAATTCCGAAAAGCCTAAGAATTTATCTCCCCAGTAATCATTGGGAAATTTATACGGGGAAATCACTTTATCTAAGAGGTCCTTCACCAAGGGGTTCTTTTTTTCTTGCACAGCGGTTAGGAAGTTTACATCCAGTTTTGGATTGCCAAGGGTTGTTCCATGATCTTTAAAGAAGGTGTCCGATGGAAATCCAACTTTGTCTTTTTTCATTGACATGCCGGGTTTCACTGCAGATCCCCTTTTTTCCTGCAAGATGATTTTATTTTCATCCACTTTCATTACCGTACATCGATTAGCAGCCGTCTCAATCGATTTGATTGAATTGGACTCACTCTGTGCGGCGATTCCAAAAGTGAACAGAATTAACAAAATTGCAACTTTATTAACGGACATATTTCTTGAGCTCTTTTAAATGATTGATTGGAAACTATGAATAAAACAGCATTATTTGGTTTCAGAAATTTTGTCTTATCGGAGATGTGAGATTAAAATAAAAAATGAGCAATTTGAATGCCAAAAACAGCTACTGTTATCAAAAAAATGGAATAGGAACGTATTGTTTTACAATCCAAAATCATGATGGAAGCATTGCTTCCGGTTAGAATATATTCCGTCATATGTCGGTATTAAAAAGCCGGTTAACCCGACACCGCCTCAAATCCGTTTACTCCCTCCAAATATTAAGACTAAGGGAATGGGGCAGCCATCTGATCTTATTTAAATTTATTGGTAATCATCGCCCCTTTTATGTTACAAATATTTTTAAAAGAAATTATATAAATGAATTACTGATCGGGGGCCGAAGGAAGATGAAATCTGATATCCGAAAGAAAATTAAAAAAGTAGATACCCAAGGTTGGAAAAAGATTTCAGTAGAATTTGGAAGGAATGTCATAGATGTTTCAGTACCTCCGAACTGTGTGGAATTGACCATGAAGGACGTACCTACTCTGCCTAATCCCCAGAAAGCGATTGAGGAGGCTTTCTTAAATCCTATTAGCAGTCCTCCTCTGGAGGAGATCATCCTGGAGAAAGGGAAACCCCCGGGAGAAATGTCTGCGGCCATTGCGGTTTCCGATATCACCCGGCCCGTTCCTTATAAGGGTGAAAGTGGCATTCTCCTCCCTTTGCTCGGGAGATTGGAATCTTCAGGGATCAGGAAGGAGAATATCAAGATTATTGTGGCAACAGGAATGCATCGAGCTAGTACCGAGGAAGAGAAGGTGGAGATGTATGGGAAAGAGGTTGTCGATCAGTACACGATCCTTGACCACGATTGCGAGAATAATACTCTTCTGGAGAGTATCGGGAAAACAAAAAGAGGGACCCATGTCTATGTCAATCGGGATTTTTATTTTGCAGACCTGAAGATTGCCACAGGACTGGTCGAGAGCCATTTTTTTACCGGGATCTCCGGTGGGAGAAAGGCTGTCTGCCCCGGATTGGTGGATGTAAAGACCATACAGAAATTTCATGGGCCTTATTATCTTGAAGATCCCAATGCAACGAACCTTGTCCTTGAAGGGAATCCATGCCATGAGGAGGCTTTGGAAGTGGCCCAGACTGTTGGAGTTGATTTTGTGATTAATGTCAATCTCGACAAAGATTTGCATCTCATCAGGGTTTTTACCGGGGATATGGTGGAAGTAAATTTGGAGGCTTTTGAATTGATCAAGGGCTATGCGGAAATTCCTTTAGATAGGGAGTTCGATATCGTACTCACGCATGGTGGATATGTGGGGAGGGATCATTACCAAACAGCCAAGGCAGGGGTGGGTGCCCTTCCGGCTGTCAAAGAAGGGGGCATCATTATCATTGTTGCCAATAATCGGGATCCCATCCAACCCATTGGGTCCATTGAATACAGGACGCTGATCCATCTGTTGAAAATTCAGGGACCGGATCGATATTTGGGGCTATTGCAAAGTCCCCAATGGCATTTTACAAAAGATCAATGGGAACCCGAGGTCTGGGGAAAAGTCATCAGGAAGGTTGGAGAGGAAGGTTTGATTTACTGCACCATTGAAATTTCAAGAGAGGATCATTGCCTCTTGCCTGGAATCTGCGGCCTCGATTTGCTGAAGGGAAAGAGAACACGTCCCACTCTTGAAAAGGCTCAAGAGATGGTCCAGAATGGTATCCTTTTAGCCATCAGCCGCTACCGTGAAAAGGGGATGGAACCCACCATGGCCTTCATCCGGGAAGGCCCTTATGCCGTGCCTGTTCTGACCCCCAGATAATTTCGCGGGATCATTGTAGGGAACGCAGATCTGCATTCCCTACTCTTCAAAGGTTGCACCGGTATGTGCAGACTGTACAAGTCTGGCATATCTTTTCAGATAACCCTTGAGTTCCTTCTTTTGTGGTTTCCACTGAGAGAGCCTTTTCTTTAATTCTTGATCGGAGATCAAAAGATTCAATTTTCTCCGCGGGATATCAATTTCAATCTGATCCCCGTTTTTCACTACCGCAATAGGTCCTCCCTCTGCCGCTTCCGGAGAAATGTGACCAATGGCAGCTCCACGGCTTCCTCCTGAAAAACGACCATCTGTCAGCAAGGCGACATCCCGATCTCTTCCGACGCCAACGATCGCAGAGGTCGGGGCCAACATTTCACGCATTCCTGGCCCCCCCTTTGGTCCCTCATATCGGATGACCACCACCTCACCTTTTTTGATCTTTCTATTGAGAATCATTTTGACGGCCTCTTCCTCAGAATTGAAAACGATGGCCGGTCCTTGATGCTTGAGCATCGTCTCATCGACGGCTGATTGTTTTACCACCGCGCCCTCTGGGGCTAAATTTCCAAAGAGAACGGCAAGACCTCCTGTGGTATGATAGGGTCTTTCAAGAGGACGAATCACCTCAGGATTCATCGTTTTCTTCCCTTCGAGATTTTCTTTTACTGATTTGCCTGTGACGGTTAATGGATCCTGATGAATTAATCCTCCACGGCTCAATTCTTTCATGAGGGCAGGGATCCCTCCAGCTTGATGAAGGTTCTGAATATGGTGGGGGCCTGCAGGCGACATGTTACAGAGATGAGGGGTTCTTTCACTGATTTGGTTGAATGTCTGAAGAGATAGTTTAATGCCTGCCTCCTCAGCTATAGCAGGAAGATGAAGCGAAGTATTGGTAGAGCCTCCAAATGCCATATCGACCGTGACCGCATTTTCAAAAGATTTTTTTGTCAGGATCTGGGAAGGTTTTATATTTTTTCTGACGAGCTCCATCATCTGCATCCCTGATTTTTTAGCCAGACGAATTCGGTCAGCAAAGACGGCTGGAATCGTCCCGTTATAGGGGAGGGCTAAACCGAGGACTTCTGCAAGACAGTTCATCGAATTTGCCGTAAACATTCCTGCGCAGGAGCCAACACCAGGACAGGCGCAGCCCTCAGCTTCTTTCAATTCTTTCATCGTCATTTCTCCGGTCTTCACCTTCCCCACCCACTCAAAAACCGTGATCAAATCGATTTCTCTCCCCTGAAATTCACCTGCCAGCATGGGACCACCACTCACAAGGATGGTGGGAATATTGAGCCGGGCTGCCGCCATCATCATTCCGGGAATAATTTTGTCACAGTTCGGGATGAGTACCAAACCGTCGAAAGGATAGGCCATCGCCATGGATTCAATCGAATCAGCAATCAATTCCCTGGAACTGAGAGAATATTTCATGCCCTCATGACCCATAATAATTCCATCACAGATGCCGATTGTGAAGAATTCAAGAGGAGTCCCTCCTGCCATTCGGACACCTGCCTTGACGGCATCCGAGAGTTGATGGAGATGAAGATGGCCTGGAATGACCTCGTTCGCTGAATTGGCAATTCCAATCATGGGCTTTTCAATCTCTTCATCCAATAGCCCAAGGGCCTTAAAAAGAGAGCGATGGGGTGCCCTTTCAAGACCTTTTTTCATCCTGTCGGATCGCATTATTTTTCTCCTTCCGCAATAACCGTGTTCATGACCCTGCCTACCGGCAGGCAGGCGTGTCTCGTGTTAAAATACTTATTCAAATTTCTAACATATCTTGACAAAATTCGTCAAAGGTTATAATGATGATTTGAACGTGACGCACGTTCGGTTCACGGGAGATAAAAAGGCCTGGGTGGCGGAATTGGTAGACGCAAGGGACTTAAAATCCCTCGGTGGTCCCC
>DCVM01000083.1 GCA_002327985.1 Syntrophaceae bacterium UBA2188
ATCAAAAACTCAGGAAACTCCAGAAGCAATAGCATTCACTATACAGTGCTTTTGTGGTAAAAAATAGGAACGATCAAATAAAAAGGAAGGTGTAAACTTGTTTTGGGCGGCCTTGTGGACAATTATTTTTTTGGGGATTATCTCTCATTGCTGCCGAAGGTAGACAGGTAACGAAATAGAGCAGATTTAAGGTGATAAAAATCTTGACATCCAAATGGTTTAGTGATATCAAATGCCGCTGAAAAGATTGTTTTGTAAAGGAGGGCAATACCTTGGCAAAAGGGGTAGTAAAATGGTTTGATACCAAAAAGGGGTATGGATTTATCGAGCAATCTGGCGGCGATGATGTGTTCGTTCATTATTCAGGGATTGCGGGAGACGGCTTTAAGTCTCTTCGTGCAGGAGAGGAGGTAGAGTTTGAGATCGCCAAGGGTCCGAAAGGGGCGCAGGCGACCAACGTGACAAAAACGAATTAACTCGTAAAGCGCAAAGGGCATAGCGCACAGCGTTTAAAATTCCAAAACACAAATTTTTAATCCTAAATAATTTTCAAATACTGAATTCGAATGATCGCAGTGTTTTTGTTTGGAATTTTGAATTGTTTTATAAAAATATGCCAGAATACCCCTCAGCTCTGCTGGGGGGATGAATGGCCTCCCTCTCCCCTGGGGGGAGAGGGTTAGGGTGAGGGGGAAATGATCTTATCATCACCCCCACCTTAATCCTCCCCCATCAAGGGGGAGGAAAGTTTTTTAGAGAATTTGATGCCCCGCAGCTTGCTGCGGGGTAGTTCACTTGGAGGTTGGTGTTTTTGATTTTGAATTTTGTTTTAAGCGTTCTCCAATCTTCTTTAAGGTTTCTTTTACTTTAGAGGCCAAAGGACCTTTGAGGGATTTTTCCAATTTGTTTAAGAACTGGACGGATTCCACTGTCCCGATCTTTCCTAACGCATCGAGGATGGCTCCCAGAGACTTCTCTGAAAGAAAGTTCTTCTGAAATGGATCCCACCATTTTTTAATTCCTCTTTTTTCCAGTATATCGAGAAGGATCTGCTCCAGAGT
This sequence comes from Syntrophaceae bacterium UBA2188, assembly GCA_002327985.1. Taxonomy (GTDB): domain Bacteria; phylum Desulfobacterota; class BSN033; order BSN033; family UBA1163; genus UBA1163. The sequence goes on from DCVM01000083.1 coordinate 1,062, forward strand.
CTTCCCTTCAATGGCCAAATTTCCAGAGGTGCCGAAGGCATAATAGATTTGGGTTTCAAGCTGTTCGACAAACGGGGAGGGAGCGGCAGATATTTGTTTAAGCATCCCCATCATTTTCTCAACACCTCTAATACTTTTAATCATCCCCAGACACCATATCGCTCTCTTTTGGATCTCCAAGTCAGGATCAGAAAGGCTTGCAAGAAAAATTTCTTCTCCTTCGGAGCCTCCAATTTGACAAAGGGTATAGAGGGCCTGTTCCTTGAGCTTGGGATTTTCGTGAGAGGCATATTTTTTTAAGATCTCCATCAGGGGGATCTTCCATTCCTGAGATTTGATTTCCCCAAGCACTCTGAGGATATCTCGGGTGGTCTCCACAGAGGTCTGTTGCCGAGTCAACTCTTTTAGAAGATGGACGGCTGCAACAGGCCCGATCTGGATCAAGGCCTCGCAGGCATTCTTCCTCACCCATTGATCTTCACTGGTCTTAAGAATAGTGAGAAGGGGTGGAATGGATCCCACTTCCAGAGAGGCGAAGATGGGGACGATTGCTGTCCGAATCTCCTTTTTACCGGATAAAAATTTTTCTTGAAGCAGCAGGGGGATCGTCCCTTTTCCAATTTCCTCCAAAATCTGGCCTGCCAAAAGGGCCCACATTCTTCTTTCAAGAAAATGCCTCTTCAGAGTTTCCAGGATGCGGAGAGTTTCTGAGTATCGATCTCTCCGGATCAGTTCGGGAATGATCTTGACAAAGGAGAGGGCGACGGTAAGAAATTTCTCTCTCTCTTTGGCCTGGTCGAGTTGCAGGAAGAATTGGTCAGTATAACTCAGAAATTTATCTGTCAATCTTTCCAGCAATATTTTGTTTTTAAGGGCAGGGGTGAGATCTTCGAGTTCAATCAATTGATTCCGGAAGAATTCCTCAAGGATACTGTCTGCCTCCTTTGTCCCTAACTCTTTTAATCGGTGGGAGAGCTTTTTTACCAACCGGTCCGATTTTTTTTCATAGGCATCTCCCTTCTTCAGTTGTTTCAGGGTGATATGTTCTCGAAGGAAAATCTTAGAGGTGCTCCAAAGATATTGTTTCTGTAAGAAAGCAATGATCTCATCCTCGATGACCTCTTCTCGACTTTCGGAGGTGGCAGCAAGATCACTATTGCGTAAGATGGCACAGAGGAGGTCAGATTGCCGATTCGGTCGGAGGGCATCCCGGAGGAGATTTCTCCGAATATCTTGAAGTTCCTGTCTCATCATTTTTTCAAAAATAGGAATCATTCTTAAATCCTTCCGCATGCGCGAAAGGGTGACACGAGCCTTCCAGGGCATCTCCCTATCCGGGGCGAGAAGTTCTTCATTGAAGATGAAGGAAATGTTAAGGATCCCTCGATTTAATAGGGATTGGGTAAATCTCTCCTTGTCCTGTTTTCGCCGGGTATCTAACAGGGAAGGATCACTCATGATATCAATGAATCGGGTAAATTCCGTTTGCTCCATACGGCTTTTCAGTGTCAGACTGATCAAATCTTTCCGTTCCAGGTATTGAGCGAATTTTGGGACATAGAGTTCTCCCATCCCTTTCATCATCATCCGACTTAATCGCTGTGCCTCCGGGAGAAGACCCTCGACCAAGATCTCTTTCTGCTCCAGGTCCTCCCTGACGAGAAAAGACAGTTCATCCTCTGCTTCAAAAAGACCCTTAAACTGCTGATAAAGCCCCTCCTTTGCCCGTACCGATTCGGGATGATCGGGTGTGTAATAACCAGTCCTCAGGAAAGCCTGGATGAGGTGAAGGAGGAAGTCGGTTAACTTGATTTGGAGCTTCTGAAGACGCTCGACCTCCTCCGGTGGAAGGTCTTCGGATATCCCCTCCCACTTTTTTTTAAGCATCGGAGTGTCTGTTTTCAGATCGGTCATAAGCTAAAGGGGCTGATTGATCGTTATGCATCAGGGCACTATGATGTTGAGTTTCACAAAATCTACAAGGGTTGTCAAGCTAAGAATTTGAGGTCTCTGGGAAATTTTTTTAAGTCTCTACCAGAGCCCTCTGATTACACAGATTTCAAAAAGATTACAAAGATTTTTCAAAGAATAATTCATCCGTGTAATCGTTATATAATCTTTTAATCAGAGAGATCTATTTATTTTTAGAAATTTTATGAGTGCTCCATTGACTTTACAAAGGGGGGTTTATTAAATTTTAAGGGGTAAGAAATCAAAAAAGAATGAAGGCGTTTAAAACCCTTAAAAATGATTTTGTTGCAAACCGATGGCAGATCCTGATCGGACTCATTGCTCTGCTTATCGTGGATGTCCTCCAACTCTTCATTCCCAGGGTTATCAAATACGCGATCGATGATCTCACCTCGGGAATGATTTTTCCTTCCCGCCTCCTTCTCTATGGATTGACAGTCTTCCTCCTTGCTTTAGGCATCGGCAGTTTTCGATATCTCTGGAGATATTTTCTCTTGGGAGCGGCTCGTCGAATCGAAAAGGCACTCAGGGGTCGGCTCTTTTTTCACCTCCAAACCCTTTCCGCTTCCTATTTTTCCCGAACGAAAGTCGGGGACCTGATGGCCCATGCCACCAATGACATCGATGCCGTCCGGATGTCTCTGTCGTTGGGAATCGTGTTTTTGACGGATACAATCATTTTGGGTGTATTGACGATCTTTTTTATGATTTATATCCATCCCATGTTGACCCTTTATGCCATTCTTCCCATGCCATTGATCACCTTAATCACTCTCCTCTTCAGTCGGGTGATCCACCACCGCTTTGAAGTTGTCCAGAAGACCTTCGCATCACTCACCGAAAGGGTGAGGGAGGCCATTACAGGCATCCGGGTGATCAAAGCCTATGTTCTGGAGGAGAGGGAAGAAAAGAAACTCTCTCAGCTAAGCCAGGATTATATTCAGAAGAATTTGAGTGTGACCAAGGTGTGGGGCATGTTTTTTCCCATCATCCTTTTTTTCTCCAATCTCTCCATGGTTATCGTTCTCTATGTGGGTGGAAAGTTGACGATTTTCCAATCGATCTCCATAGGTGATTTTGTGGCCTTCATGAGCTATCTCGGACTGCTCGCCTGGCCGATGATGGCTTTGGGTTGGGCGATCAATGTGATCCAACGGGGCGGCGCTTCCATGGATCGCCTCAACCGAATCTTTGCAGAGACTTCAGAAATTTTCGATGCATCGGCAGTCATTCCGTTAGGCCCATTAAAAGGAAACATTGACTTGAAGGGTCTCACTTTTTCTCCAGGAGATGGAGGGACCCCTCTCCTTCAAGACATTCATCTTACCGTCAAGCAGGGAGAGAAAATTGTTATCGTTGGAAGGACGGGGTCTGGAAAGACGATCTTCTGCAATCTGTTGGTAAGGATTTTAGAACCTCCTAAAGGATATCTGTTCTTCGATGGGATTGAAATTCATGGAATCCTCCTTGAGTCATTGAGAAAGTCCATTGGGTATGTGCCTCAGGACACCTTCCTTTTCTCTGACACGATCCGTGAGAATATAGCTTTTGGTAAGCTTGATGCGACCCCCAAAGAGATCGAAGAGGCAGCACGGCTTGCCCAGATTTACGATGAGACAATGGCTTTTCCTGAGGGGATGAATACAGTGATCGGGGAGAAAGGGATCACCCTGTCCGGCGGACAGAGGCAGAGGATTGCCATTGCCCGGGCCGTCCTCATGGATCCGCCTATCTTTATCTTGGATGATGCTCTTTCCTCAGTAGATATCCAGACCGAAGAGAGGATTCTGGAAGGGCTGGAGAAGTTTCTGAAAGGGAAGACCAGCATTCTCATCACCCATCGAATCGCTCCCCTCCGGAGAGCAGATCGGATTATTGTTCTTGAGCAGGGTAGGGTGGTGGAGATGGGGGACCACCAGACCCTTCTAAATAAAGGTGGAATTTATACAGGTCTCTATTGGCAGAGGCAATTGGAAGAAGACCTGGAAAAGAATAATACTGGAATAGTGGAATAAGAAAGCTTGAGGCTGGAGGAGCGTCTCGCAAAGCGAGACTTGAGGTTTGAGGCCAAAAGGTTTTTGCCTCTAACCTTAAGTGAAACACTCCTTGAGCGTAGCAGTCATTGAGCTATTTAGGGCGGAGCGATCCTCCGACGAGGTGTGATGTACACCGATTTCGGCTATATGGAAGAGGGGAAATTAGGAAAACCCTACGACCTGAAACTGATGGTCAGATTAGGGGGATTTCTCAGACCTTATTCGGGGTTGATGGTCCTTTCCCTCCTCTTCGTTTTGATCATGGCAGGTTTAGATCTCCTCATTCCTTATTTGACAAAAGAAGCCATCGACCGCTACATCGTTGTTGCAGCAAGGGAGGTCGTCCTGAAAGAAGATGGCTTGCTGGAAGAGCACCGCTTCTGGAATCAATATGGGCATCAACTCATTCCGAAAAAAGAGAAAGGGAAATTTCTTCTTCCGCCGGATATAGGGCAATCCATGGATCGGGAACAAATCGCCCTTTTTCAGAAATCTGGTTTTTTCACGGAAAACCGATATCACCTGTTTCTTCCTCAAAACCTGGAGGAGGAAGCCCTCTTAAAAAAATACCCCTCTTTGTTTGAAAAAAGTGGTTCCTATTGGTTTGTTCCTTCCAGTCGTCTCAAAGAGTTAAACAGCGAGGATCTCCTTATACTGAGAGGGAAAGAGGTCGATGGGGTGTTTCATATCGCCCTCCTGGTTGTTCTCATTCTCGTCATCCATTTTGGATTGAATTTTTTTCAGGTTTATGCCATGGAGGTGGGAGGTCAAAAGATGATGTATGACCTGAGAATGAAGGTTTTCTCCCATCTTCAAGAACTCCCGGTTTCCTTTTTTGATAAAAATCCGGTGGGAAGGTTAGTGACCCGATTGACCAACGATATTCAGAACGTCCACGAGATGTTTACCTCTGTGCTCATCAACCTTTTGAAGGATATTCTACTCCTGATCGGGATCGTCATCCTTCTCCTCCAACTCAATCTGGAACTCGCCCTGGTCTCTTTTTCCGTAATTCCCCTGATCTTTGTTATCACCCTCTTTTTCAGCCATCGAGCCAGGGAGGCGTTCAGGGAGATCCGTCTTAAGATTGCCCAGGTGAACTCATTTTTTCATGAGAATTTCTCAGGCATTAAAGTGGTTCAACTCTTTCAAAGGGAGAAGGAGAATCGTCAACGATTTGAGAAGATCAACGAAGGATATTATTTGGCCAACATGAAACAGATATCCGTTTATGCTCTGTTTGTCCCCCTTGTAGAAATTCTGAGCTCAGGAGCCATCGGCCTTCTCCTCTGGTATGGGGGGGGGAAGGTGATTCAGGAAAGGATGACCCTGGGAGTCCTGGTTGCCTTTCTTTCGTACATTCGAATGTTCTTTCAGCCGATTCGGGACCTTTCCGAGAAATATAATATTCTGCAATCAGCCATGGCCTCTCTCGAGAGGATCTTTTCACTGCTCGATGAGAATCAAAAGATTTCCAAGTCGGTACGACTCGAAACCGAGCCTTTCTCTTATATAAAAGAAGAGCTGAAGGGCCACATCGAATTTCACCATGTTTCCTTCTCCTATAATGGGAAGGATCAAGTCCTCAGGGATGTCTCTTTCTCTGTTCGTGAAGGGGAGACCGTAGCCATTGTGGGCGCTACCGGAGCCGGAAAAACCTCTCTGTTACACTTACTCGAACGATTTTATGAAGTGGAGGAAGGGGTGATCTTGATTGATGGGATCGATATTCGAGAGAGGGATATGACTCAACTCCGCTCACAGATTGGCCTGGTGATGCAAGACACTTTTCTCTTTTCCGGAGATATCGAGGAGAATATTCGATTAGGAGATCAAAACATCCCCGCAGAGAAAGTGAGAGAAGTAGCGCAAGCGGTCAATGCCGAAAAGTTTATTCAACGGTTACCCAAGGGGTATCGCACCAAAGTGGGGGAGGGAGGGGAAGCGCTCTCTGCGGGAGAGAGACAATTATTGGCCTTTGCAAGGGCCTTGTCCAATAATCCCAAAATCCTTGTCCTCGATGAGGCGACCTCTCACGTTGATCCTGAAACAGAACGGCTCATCCAAGAAGGACTGGCACGATTGCTCAAAGGAAGGACGGCGATCATTATCGCTCACCGACTTTCAACTATCCAGCATGCTGATCGGATTGTCGTTCTCCATAAAGGGAGGGTTCGGGAAATCGGGACCCATGGAGAATTAATGGCCAAGAAAGGTATCTATTTTAGGTTTTACCAGTTGCAGTTCGGCAAGGCCTCAGTGAAGTTTGGAGGAGTGAGTTAGGACTCTGAACTGATCAACCTTAATGGTGGTTTAAGATTGATGAGGGTTGACAAAATGGGGTGGCTGTCCTATATAGGGAGTAATGTTTATGGAAGAGAAAGGCGAATTGCCCCAAAACATTGACCAGGAAGAGGAGAAGAAGCGGGAGATCGATCTCAATGTCCTCTTCCCCCAAAAGGATTATGATTTAAATCACCTTTTCCCCGATGAAGGAACCAAGAAACTCCTTTATGAAATGAGGCGGAACAAAAGGGACATTGAACGTTTTATAAAAAGTTTTCATGTTGAGGAGGATTAAATGGAGTGTCCCCATTGTGGCTATTTATTAGCTTTTTCTTCCTGTCCAGAGTGCGGCGGGGAGATTCCTGCTAAGAGTCGCTATTGTTGTTGGTGTGGAAATCTTATCAAGGTAGAGGAGGAAGAAAAGGATTTTTCGGAACGCATCCCCTGCAGTGATGGAAATTGCATCGGGACCATTAATGATAAAGAAATCTGTAATATATGCGGGAAACCCCATAGCGGAATGTTGGAAAAATAAGAGTCAATAGTCAAAACAAGATGGGAAACCTGACTGCCGGTATGCAGGGAAGCTTATTAGCCCAAAAAGGTTTATACTTCAATACAGACAGCGTAGGTTACATTGACAGTCTGAGCAAGAGTGATTATGTTATAAGTGTAAGGTTATTGGATTAAACAGATAGGAGGATACAATGATTTTTTTGCCAAGAGGGGGTGCGGATCGGGATGAAAAGGTGAAGGATGATAAGGTCCTCATCCCTGAAGAAATCCCTATCCTGCCTTTAAGAGGAACAGTGCTTTATCCTGATTTGATACTGCCCATCATGGTCGGGAGGAAAAAGTCAGTCAAATTAATTGACGATGCCATGGATTCGGACCGAATCATTGGGGTCATCACTCAAAAGAGGTCCGAGATTGAAGATCCTAAAGAGACCGATCTTTACTCGGTCGGCGTTGCCGCACTCATTCTGAGAATGATTCGGGAACTGGACGGAAGCCAACGAGTTATTGTCCAGGGCGTTTCAAGAATAAAAGTGAAGGAGTACATCCAGCGAGAACCCTATTTTAAGGCCAGGGGTGAGGTCATTGACGAAGGCCTGGTCCAGGGGGTAGAAATCGATGCACTCGTAATGAATTTAAAAAATCTCTTCACCAGAGCCGTTGAGCTGGCTCCTTATCTGACCAGTGAGTTAGGGACGATGGTTTCTAATATTAAGTCACCCCCCATCCTTGCTGATTTGATTGCTTCTAACCTTAATATTTCAACCACTGAGAAGCAGGGAATTTTGGAGACCTTCGATATTCGGGAGCGCCTGACCAAGGTTCATCTCTTCCTCAACAAAGAGGTTCAGGTTTTAGAATTAGGCAATAAGATCCAATCGCAGGTGAAAGAAGATATGGATCGAACCCAGAGGGAGTACTACCTCCGAGAACAATTAAAGGCGATCAAGAAAGAGTTGGGAGAGTTGGATGAACATTCTACAGAGATCAAGGAGCTCAAAGAGAAGATTAAAAAGGCAAAGATGCCCCCAGAGGCCTTGGCGGCTGCGGAAAAGGAATTAGATCGCTTGGCCAAGATTCCTCCTGCCTCGGCAGAATATACCGTGGCCAGAACCTATTTGGATTGGTTGGCAGAACTCCCATGGTCTGAAACCACAGAGGATAATCTTGATATTGATAATGCCCAAAAGATCTTAGATGAAGATCATTATGATTTGGAAAAGGTGAAGAAACGGATTTTAGAATACCTGGCGGTTAGAAAACTGAAGGCGGATATGAAAGGCCCAATCCTTTGCTTTGTCGGTCCCCCAGGGGTTGGAAAGACCTCGCTCGGAAAGTCAATTGCTCGAACCATGGGACGTAAATTCGTTCGGATCTCTTTGGGTGGAGTCCGAGATGAAGCCGAAATTCGGGGGCATCGCCGGACCTATGTGGGGGCTCTGCCCGGTCGGATCATTCAATGGATCAAAAAAGCAGGATCGAATAACCCGGTCTTCATGCTGGATGAAGTGGATAAGATCGGAATGGACTTTCGTGGAGACCCCTCCTCCGCACTTCTCGAGGTGTTGGATCCGGAACAGAACTTCTCCTTCTCGGATCACTATATCGATGTCCCGTTTGATCTCCAGAAGGTGATGTTCATCACCACTGCGAATGTGCTCGATCCCATCCCTCCTGCCCTCAGGGATCGAATGGAAACGCTCGAGCTCCCGGGCTATAGCGAAGATCAGAAGGTGATGATCGCTAAAGATTTTTTAATTCCCAAACAGATTAACGAACATGGATTAAGTTCAGAGTTCATTGAATTTCAGGATGCGGCCATTCAGACTATTATCAGCTCTTATACCCGAGAAGCAGGGGTTAGAAATTTGGAGAGGGAGATAGCGACTATCTGCAGAGGGGTGGCCAAGGATGTCGCGCGGGAGATCAAGGAGAAAGTGGTCATCGTTCCAGACAACTTGCATAAATATTTAGGACCGGTCAAATTCTTCCTTGAATTGGCGGAGCGTACCTCTAATCCCGGTGTGGCGACGGGTCTGGCGTGGACGCCAACGGGAGGGGACATCATCTTTGTGGAAGTGACGAAGATGAGGGGAGAGAAAGGTCTGACCTTAACCGGGCAATTGGGAGATGTGATGAAGGAATCCGCCCAGGCCGCCTTAGCCTATGTTCGATCCAAATCGAAAGAACTCGGTATCGAAGAGGACTTCTTTGAAAAGAATGATATCCACATTCACGTCCCGGCGGGCGCCATTCCAAAGGATGGGCCTTCGGCTGGAATCACCATGTTTGTGGCGCTGACCTCCCTGTTGACCAACAAGCCTGTCCGAAGTGATGTTGCCATGACCGGCGAGATCACGTTGAGGGGCTTGGTCCTTCCTGTGGGGGGGATTAAAGAGAAGGTCCTGGCAGGAATGCGGGCTGGAATTCATACTATCATCCTTCCAAAGAAGAATGAAAAAGACCTGGAGGAAATCCCTGAGCATATTCGAAATCAGATGAATTTCAAATATATCCAGAGAATGGATGAGGCCATCGAACTGGCGCTGAAACAAATAGAGCCATTGAGCCCGGAACGGGAGGCCGTCAGCATTCCGGTTAATTAAACCCATTCAATTTTTCACCTCCTTTCTCATCACTTGCCTGGGTTTGTTGTTTCCATCTGGGGCATTCTGTGGATTATCCTAAGCTCAGAAATATCAATATTTTTCCAGTTCAAAGTTCTGGGCAGGCGATGCTCTGTCTTCAGGATCCACTGAACGTCAGCGAAAAGGCACTTTTTTTATCTCCCCCCCTCTATTTCATCGTATCGCTTTTTGATGGCCGACATTCGATCTTGGATATCCAAGCCGAATATATGAGGAGGTTTGGAGGGTTTCTTTATACAGAAAAGTTACAGGAGATCGTCACCCAATTGGACGAAGCTCTCTTTCTTGAAGGGAACCGGTTTCAAGTGGCCCTGAGACAGAAAGAGGAAAGCTTCAAGAAGGGTTTGTTCAGGGAGGCTACCTTTGCCGGAAAGAGTTATGAGGGGAATCCCGATCAATTGAAGGCGCAACTTGAAGGATACTTCAAGGGAACGGATGGCCCAGGGCCCCTTGGAGATAGGAAAGGAACCAAAGGGTTAAAGGGAATAGTTGCCCCCCATATTGATTTTCAAAGAGGAGGATTCTGCTATACTTTTGCCCACCGGGAGATATGGGAAAGGAATTCTTCTCATTGCTTCGTCATCTTTGGAACAGCACACGCTCCCATAGGAAACCCCTTTAGCCTCACCCGAAAGGATTTCATCACACCCTTAGGCACTTTGAATGTTGATGGAGCGTTGGTGGATGCGATCCAATCCCGGACCCCTGATGACCTATTTAAAGATGAAGGAGTCCACCGAAGCGAACATTCTATTGAGTTTCAGTGTGTCTTTCTCCGATACCTTTACCCAGAACCTATTCCTTTAACGATCGTCCCCATCCTAAGTGGATCATTTCATGAGGCGATGGAGCGGGGAATTTCACCCATGGAACTCAGGCCCATTCGGCAGTTCATCGAAGCCCTCCAAGAAGCGATTTCGTCCCTGGGGAGAGAGGTTTGTTATATTGCCAGTGCAGATCTTGCTCACATGGGACTTCAATTTGGGGACCGGGAAGGAGTGAGTGAATATGGACTCAGGGTCCTATCCCAAGAAGACCAGGAGATGTTAGAATATGCGAAGAAGATGGATGGGGAAGGGTTCTTCTCATCGATTTCGAAAGAGGGGGATCGGAGGAGAATCTGCGGTGTTCCAGCTATTTATACCATGCTCAAAGTGATGAAGGCTAAGGAGGGGAAACTCCTCAAATACGGCCAGGCCTTCACCCCAGAGACGCAATCCGTTGTTACCTTCGCCAGCCTTGCCTTCTACTGATACTTCGATAGAGGTTGGAGGAGCATCCTGCAAAGCATGACTTAAGGATCGCTCCCTCTGGGAGCTTGAGGCAAAGGACTTTGATTTTGCCTCTAACCTTAAGTGAAACGCTCCTCGAGCGTAACAGTCTTAAGTTATACTAAGCGAAGCGGTCCTCAAACGAAGTGCTCTATGATTTAGGAGGGTTTTTGTTTCAGTTTTTCAATGGAGGGGTAAAGTTCTGAAAGTTTTTTCTCTATCTCTTGGGGAAGGTCAACTTGAAGGTTCAGAATTTTTTCTCTGAGAAGGGCTAAGGCCCCTAATTTTTCACTTACCTCTTTCGGTGTCACACGGCTTAATCTTTTTGAAACCTCTTTTATCTCTTCATTGAGTAATTCAATTAGTTTCAAAATTTCCGAAACCCTTTTTTGGGACATCTGGATTCCCCTCCCTTTGGCTCTTCAACATACCTGATTCGAAAGAAGAGTTCAAGGATTTTTTATCGGGACAAAACCTCCTCTTTTTCAAAATCAGAGAGACTCTGACCATTGGCTTGTTTGAGCCCTTTTATCCAAACGTTGACGCGATCCTCACCGTACGCTTCCTTCCAGGCATCAACGATTTCACCCACGGGGACATCAGCATAGACCCCGCGAAAGGCCACATACTCCATGAACTTTTGATTCTGCAAATTATAAGGTTGAAAGAGGGAATCTTCATGGCCATTAAATTCAAGGGGTGGTACATGATGTCTTTCACAAAGTTCTCTGTTAAAAGCGGGTGTAGCTTTTACCCATTTTCCCTCCAGATAGAGTTCCACAAAACCATGACAAATGAAAAGGTCACTCCCCATAAAATCGATCAGTTGCTTGGTGGTGAGGTGGTTTCGGACATCGGCCAGGCCGATACGCGAAGGAATACCACACCCTCTGCTCAAGGCACAAAGAAGAGAGGCCTTGGGTACACAGAAACTCCGACCGCGTTTGAGCACATAGCTCGAACGATAATGCTCAGGCAGGTAAAAAGGAGAATAGGGATCATAAAGAATCCTGTCGCGCACAAAAAGGTAAAGCTTCACAGCCATATCAACAGGATTCGTCATTCCTTCCGTAATCTTTAAAGCGAAATCTCTAATACTCGGATGATCACTATCGATAATGGCTGTTGGAGCTATATAAGTCAGACGGTCTTGATTCATCCTCATCCTCTATTAAGATGATATATTATAACCCATTATTCCAATACTCCAACATTCTATTTCAATCATTGTCCATTATTCCCTCTGGCTACAATCGGCCTGGGATGATGACACCGAGGTGACATCCCAGCCGGAGATACAAAAATAATACGAGGATCAATATAAGAAATACAAGCACCGTATAATCTAATCCACACATATGGGGCTCATAGTAAAGGGTGCGCTTAGATTTTGGATCAAAACCCTTTGATTCTAACGCCATCGCTAAAAGATTGGTGTGGCGGATAGCATAAATAAAAAGAGGGATGGCTTGAGGGATAAATTTCCCCGCCCGGCTAAAAATGTTGCCTGACTCCAAATCCAACCCTCGCGATACTTGGGCCTGGATGATGGTAGCGCCAGCACCGGCAAAAGTAGGCACCAGTCTCAAAGCGGTGGAAAGAGCAAAGGCAATAGGATAAGGGCATCTCATTCGGATGAGACCATTGGTCTATTCTTCATTCCTGGTCGTTGAGAGAAAGATCAGGCCGGTACCAACAAATGTTGCCAAACGGAGCCCCATGGCCATCCCATAGAGAAGGGACTCTTGACTCACCTGAAGTGATCCCATTGACCATAATGGCGTTGGCCCTTTAACAAAAAAAGGCCACATTAAGGTGCTGAAAACGATGAGAAGGATGAGGATAAAGCGAAGCCGCCAGAAGTTTCGTAGCGCTTTGGCATAAATAGCATTTGATTCCACATGACTCCACCTGAGGGACATCGACCAAGATTTCCGAAGGCGACCCTCGTGAGACAACCCGACCGTCACGCATGAGCCAAACTTGATCAGCCGTGATAGCTGTTTCTGGTTCATGGTTCACGATGAGGAGCGTACGACCTTCTTGGCGGAGACTTTTGGCCACCGATAGCACCCATAGACACGATTTGCTTGGGACATTAGGCGTTGGGGTCGTTCATGTTCTTTTCCATCTTCTAACTTCAATGTTGTCGATGGCTCAATAGTCTCTTCTTGGATATCATAATCTATGATCTCTCTAATCTTTCGAGCATTAATCAGCAGGCGGTGATACTTCGGATCAATTCTGCCTGTTTTGGCAAAATGGTAACCCAAGGCAGATTCCACGGCAGAATGTTTTATTACCTCGATACCCTCAGATTTTAGTAGGGCTTGAGTGGCATAGAACATAGCATAATAAAGCTTGCTGACGGCATCCTGAACAAAGCCCTGCCCATAGAGGGACTCTGCTACCTCTAAGGCGTGGTCTGCTTTTTCGAGGAGTCTTTGAACTTCCTTTTTCAAAGGGAGACTCCTTCGCGCTCAATATTTTTATAGAAGGAATATCCTTCTGACAAGAAGTTGTGATAGCCATCTTCTGTAAAAACCTTGATAGAAATGATAGGCTTGAAATCATGGTCCCACATAACCTGGTAAGCGATATCCTCAATCTTACTTTCCAGTTCAGGTGTCTTTCGATCAACCAAGATCAGAAGATCCAGATCGGAATCCTGCCCCCCCCGACCTCGAACCCGAGAGCCGAAGGCAATCACCTTTCGGATATGGGCCATAACATCGGCTGGCAAACGCTTTTTGAACTCTAAAATTAGATTTCGATCTCTCTCTTCCATCGCACCTCTTCCTTAGCGAACGTTGGGAAATTAAGGAAGGCCTCAGATTTTGAAAAAGAATATCAAATTGGAATAAGAAAATCAAATAAAACATTGACATAGGAAAATTTTTGACCCATTGAAAAGTTACTGAATTTTTGGGATTTTATTGAGATTCTTCATTGGATATGATATGAAATTGAATTATTGAAGAAGTCTATGAATGAAGGATATCAAAAAATCAAGAAATCAGTCGAAAGTTGAAATCCTGATCCCCTTACACACTGATATCCTGGTTTCCTATATTCTTTAAAAGAGGTGATTGAGAAGATGATTCAAACCTTTCATGTGAAGACCTCAACTCAGACAGAGTTTGTCGATATCACCCGTTCTGTCCAGGAGGCTGTGAAGAAAACAGGGATACAGGATGGAATCTGTATTGTCTTTATCCCTCACACCACGGCTGCGGTCACGATCAATGAGAATGCGGATCCGAGCGTTGTCCAGGATATGGTCATGGAGCTCAACAAGATCGTTCCCTTTCAGGACCCCTATCGCCATATGGAAGGAAATTCTCCGGCTCATATCAAGGCCAGTCTGCTGGGGTGTTCGCAAATGGTTTTTATTGAGTCAAGGAAATTAGTCCTTGGAACCTGGCAAGGAATCTTTTTTTGTGAGTTTGACGGGCCGAGAGATCGAAAAGTCCATGTCAAAGTCATCACAAATGGTCGGTAAAAAATAGTTTATTGGTTACGGTTACGAAGCCCGTTTCGTTATTCGTTAACGGTTACGGTTAAAGATTTAAAAGACGAACAACTTAACCGATTGACGATACGCCTGCCTGCTGGTAGGTAGGGGCATCCTTAGCGTTACCATTGGACGTAGCCCTATTTTGAAAGTAATTTTAGAGATGAATCTCGAAGAGCTCTGCGAAAAAGCGAGCCAGATCCTCGAAAAGGAACCCCGCCTGATCCAACTTCCCTCGCAAGGAATGGCTGTTTTTGTAGGAGATACCCATGGAGATCTGGATGCTAGTCAGGAGGTGGTCCAGCGATATCTGAAAAAGCCCTACCGGATCGTCTTTCTGGGCGACTATGTGGACCGGGGAGATGATTCTGAAGAAAACATACAATATTTGCTGGAATTGAAATGGAAGCACCCCGAGGAGATCTTTCTCTTAGCAGGGAATCACGAAGGGTTTATGGTAAAAGAGTTTTATCCCGCTAATTTTTGGACTTCCATTTCTTCTCAGGAGAAGAAAAAATACGGCCTCCTCTTCTCCCGATTTCCTTTTGCTGCTACGACCCAAAATGGGATCTTAGCCCTTCATGGCGTGCTTCCTGAATTGACATCCCTTGAAGAGATGGAGCAGATCAAATTGGGGGATGAACAATGGGATAGGATAGTTTGGGGAGATTTCGTGGAAAATGAGGTTGAATTTCTCGGGGAACTTTGGGGGAGGCCTCAATTCGGCCGGCCCTATTTTGAACAGCTGATGGAGCGGTATCGAAAACAGGTCCTCATTCGATCCCATCAACCCCATGCACCCCTCATGATGTTTGATCAGAGATGCATCACCATCTTCACTTCCCATGTCTATCTGCCGATTCGGACCATCGTCATTGCTGATTTGGAAAAAGAAATTCGAAGCGCAAAAGATTTGGTTTTAGAAAGGATTTAAATTCGAAGCGCCTGCCTACCGGCAGGCAGGCGAAATACGAAATTCGAAACAAGCACAAATGTTCAAAATAGCAATGACCCAAACAAATCAGGATATTTTTAAATTTTAAAATTTGGATTTTAGATTTGCCTGCCCTGTTAAGTAGGTTTTGGGTAACTTCTGATTTGATGTGTCACGACCCGCTCGGGAAAAGAAAAGTTGTCAACTTCGGGCGAAATGACTTAACAGGGTAAAGATTTCGATATTCAGATTCGTTGGGAATGCTGGGATGCTCAAAATTATTTCTTTTGATATGGATGGGACACTCGTTGACCCAGAATTTACCGATTGGGTCTGGCTGCATGGCATTCCCTTCCTTTATGCAGGAAAGACAGGGCTTCCATTTGAAGAGGCAAAGCATTATGTGGTGGAGGAGTATCTGAAGGTAGGAGAGGGCGCAATTGAGTGGTATGACATCAAATATTGGTTCTCCTTTTTTAAATTGGACACAAGCTGGAAGGATTTGATGAGTCGATATGCGGACAAAATCAAGGTCTTTCCGGATGTCCATGACACCCTGGATCAGCTACGAGGGAGAGCCTCGGTCATTTTGACTTCGAACGCAGGAAGGGAATTCATTGACCTGGAGATGGAAACGACTGGCCTTCGTAGATATTTCGATCACGTCTTTTCTGCGACCTCGGATTTTGGGGAGGTGAAAAAGACAGCGGGGTTTTATCGCAGGATTTGCGAGATCCTTGGGGTCAGTTCTCGAGAGATGGCGCACGTTGGTGACCATTACGAGTTTGATTATCTCGTTCCTCAGTCGTTAGGCATTCACGCCTTTTACCTCGATCGTTCGGGCGAGAAGAAGGGAGAATGCATCCTTCGGGATTTAAGGGATTTGGAAGAAAAGCTAATTCCAATTAGAGATGGGGGATCGCAGATTACAGATTGAAAGATTTGAAATCAAAAAATGATGGATTCGTAAAAAGTCCTGATTTGTCACCCTGAACTTGTTTCAGGGTCTCATAACTCATTGATTTTGTTAGATGCTGAATCAAGTTCAGCATGACGTTTTCCCTCTTTACGGACTTTTTACGAGATCATGATTACTCCAATATTCCAGTTTTCCAAGGGGATAATGAATGATTCCCATCATTTCTATTGTTGGAAAGTCGGATAGTGGAAAGACCACTTTA
>DCVM01000063.1 GCA_002327985.1 Syntrophaceae bacterium UBA2188
TTCATCTTTACAAGTAAAAGAAGGCTAATGGAGAAGGTGCTTGGGGTCAAGGGGGGGGTGCCATGAAAACCTCCATCAAGATCATCCTAAATTAGGCTTGTATCGATATGCTTTTGTACTTCTTGAGATGAGATAAATCGTTCACCAATTCCGCCCACAACCGCTCCTCTTGCATGTAAAGGATATTGAGGGCCGCCGTATCCTGCTGCACGTCCCGAAATCTATCAAGAGGAAAGCCCATTGCTTCACATAACAGGGCACGGTTTACAAAATTATGACTACAGAATAGCAACGTGCTTCCAGATGGATAAAGTTTGGTTATACGCTTCAGTGAATCTATGGCTCTGATCTGAACCTCCTGGAGACTTTCTCCACCTGGCATTTTGAGACATCCTGGGGTACTTCGCCACGTCTTAAAGAAATCTTGGTAATGGGCAGACCAGTAAGCAGCTTCCATTCCATCAAACTCTCCCAAATCCATCTCAGTTAGACCTTCTTCCTCAAAAAGGGGCGTTGTTGGATGGAATTCTTTTATGAAGTGTGCTGTTTCGACGGCTCTCACTAATGGGCTGGAATATATGGCTATAAGGGGTTCATCTTTCAATGTTAAAGCCAAAGCACGAGCCTGGTTTTTACCCTCTTGGTTTAATGGGACATCCATCCTGCCTTGGAATCGGTGTGTCTGATTCCAATGGGTTTCACCGTGACGGGTAAGAAAGATACGAGTCCCTAAGATTTGGGTGCTTTTCTCTGCTCCCTTCTCCATTAACCCCTCGTTTTCCGTCAATCCTTACTTCCCCCTTCCTACATAAACCTCCGAATGCCTCTCGTGTTCCTGATTATTCCTGGTATCCCTCTACCATTTTTGGTCACCCATTGATTCTGTTGAACCTCAAACTCTATTCAATGCTTTTCCTCTTAGAAAGCTTTTATCCTTTTTTGGATCCAATCCGTGCATCTTGCCGGAATGGGATTTTCCAAACTAACTTCGAGAATTTTATCAAAACATTTGTGGATAGTCAAAAATGGTGAGATTATGATAAAATTGATTTAGAAGGATTAGCGATGGGAATAGCGTGTCAAGTTTTTTTCGTGGACGATAATGATTCTCTCCAACGGATTCCCATGGCCCGATTAAATCGGTTACTCCATTTTGACCGAAGAGAAAGTTTTCCACCGTACGCTGGAAAATGTATACGTTGTGCCATGGTATTTTTGGAGGTGGCAGGGAGACAAGTGCTTTCCATAATGAATATCAATTACTTTTTACTTCGATTTAATGAACAGGGACGGATCGACAAGAAGGAATGGGAAAAAGGAATACGTCTTGGAATAGATCTCTTGCCGTCTATACTCAATGAAGAAAATCCTAAAAAGGTCATAGATGCTCAGCATCGTTTCGCCAGGCGACGTTACGAACACGAGTTCAAGTGGAAGCCGAGTCGGAAAGTGGAGGAGGCAATTGTGGCGGCGGTTTTCTATTAGTGATGCTAACTGACTCTGAAAACCTCAAAGCCACCATGACTAACTTGTGACAGTTTGGGGAGTCATCTTCTATGAGGAAAATCATCTGAGGATGAGGGCAGCTTTCCTCTCACGAGAGCTTTCAGTTTTTTGATCACCTCGTGATCTTCTCCCAAGATTGGAAGAAGGGATTGGATGGTCCGACCAAGAGTTTGATCGCACAAACTTTGAAACTCCTCCCTGACTTCAGGGGGAAGACCCCAGTATTGTTCAACCAGATTATCAGACCATCGTGGCAGATAGCTGATGTCCACCTTTTCCCTTGGGTAAACATACCCCTCCAGTGATCCTGCTTTAGCGGCAAAGTCATAAACCTTTTTATAGATTCCCATCGTATGCCTCCCAGCTAAAGGTTGCCTTATCCATTATTTCGCACGTCGGGATAGGCGAATTCCAGTGAACTACCCCGCAGCAAGCTGCGGGGCATCAAATTCTCTAAAAAACTTTCCTCCCCCTTGATGGGGGAGGATTAAGGTGGGGGTGATGATAAGATCATTTCCCCCTCACCCTAACCCTCTCCCCCCAGGGGAGAGGGAGGCCATTCATCCCCCCAGCAGAGCTGAGGGGTATTCTGGCATATTTTTATAAAACATATCAACAATATAGTTCCACTTCGCATTCTTGGGTGGAGGCTTAACGTATTCCGGCTTCAGGACAGTGATTACCAGCTCTGTTGCCTTTGCCTCCAATTCCACTTTGACGGCATCCGGCACTTTGGGCTTTGGTGGGCTATAAATCCAGGTCTTTTGTCTCATCGAATTTTGAAGGTTTGTTTACCCTACGGCCTGACTGGAATTGGATAAGGAAATTCACCCAATGCTTATCTCACAGTTACCCAGCAGAGACCGTAAAGTCAACTGGTTTGAGGGTATAGATTCGTGCAAGTCGACCGGCTGCTTTTAAGTCTCCTTTACGCAAGGCCTCCCGTACATCATCGAGTTTTCGAGCATCTTCAATAAGCAAGTAGGGAGACCACCCGCTATCTGTGTCAATTAATTCCACATCGACTTTGGCTACATATTCACTTTCATAAACCAATTTAGTATGCTTTCTCTTCTTCATGTTTTTCTCCTGGTAAAATTATTTGACCATCTCTCCGGATCAGGCCTATACGCTGTGACGAGAACAGCGGGTGATAATTCTCCTCTTGGAATGCCCCACACTACATGGATCGGCTTGCCCTGAGAATCCTTCTGTAGCACGAGAATACACGGTCCTTTAGGGTAGTCAGGATAGTCCTCAACCATAACGGCCGCAGAAGCACCGTCCAAAATCTCCCGTACTAAGATATCATCCTCTGCCAATTCATCATAGCCGTGTTCTGATACCAATACCTCTTTTCGATCAATCAGATCAAGTATGAGTTCGAAGGTGCTACTCATATCTGTCGAGCGTCAGTGCCTGTTTGGACTTCAGATTCTTTGTGGCTTATCATTTTATAATCAGCTAACTTGAACACATAGCTGAAAGCCTTCTGTGGCCGTGAGTCCTATTATTCAACGGAGATAGAAAACGTCTTCCTTTCATCTTCAATCATTGCTCCCCCTTTCCTGCCTCTGTTATACTTTGTCTGCTGACATTCCCAACTATTTCTCCTGAGGAGCCTTTCTCATCTGTTCACTGATCCATTGCTGAAGGTTGGCAAAGGACTTGGTGGTTGAAGAACCCTCGATGGTCTTAACGGCGATATCCTGTACCTGTTGATATGCTTTCTCCAGTTGCTGAGAAAACTTAGCAATTTGTTCACTCTGTTCTTTTACAATTTTTTCGAGGGATTCGATCCTGGTAGTAAAAACATTCCGTTCACCAATAAATTCTTTCTTCACCAACTCTTCTCTATTTTTGGCTTCAAGATTTAATCTATCTGTGGTTTCTTTGATGGCTTTGGCAACAGCGGTTTCCGTCTCTTTAGGAAAAACACTGGCCTTCTTCCTTAATTCACTTAATTCCTCTTCCTTTTCGGCAACTACTTTTTCTCTTTCTTTCAACTCACTTTGCATCTGGTCTTTTTTGATCTGGATTTCCTTTTCCAATTTCGACTTTTCATCTTCAAATTTGTCCTTGGTTAACTTTTGCTCTCTTTTAAAAGAATATTCGTAATCGTCTTTCTCTCTTTCGCGCCTCTTCTTTTCCGTCATATCCCGTTCCTTGATCTCTTCCTCATAGTCTTTTTTCTCTTGTTCCCGCTGAGCACGCAGGGCCTCAATCTCTTGACTTAATGCCTCCTTCTTCTCGGCCATCTCGTTTTCAAATGCCTGCCGTTTCTGATTTTGAGATTCAATTAACGCCGCCAGAGTTACAGCCGATCTTTCAATCTCATAAAGTTCCTGAAGCTCTTTTTCCTTCAATACGATTGCGTTCTGAACAGCCTTAAACTTTTGGATTTCCTCCTCCAGCCGGTCCGAAATTTGAGCAAGCATCTTTCCTGCTTCTATCTTCAGGGTGCTGATCTCCCTGGCAACCCCTTCCGAAGATAGAGATTCCGCAACCTGAATCACCTCCTTGGCCTTTTTTTCTTCAAGTCTCTTTTCGGGTTTCAGTTCTGCCTCTCTTTGGGCTTCCAGTTGCTTTAAAATAGCCTGATAGGCTTCCAACATCTCTTGCTTGGTGTTCGATAAAGAAAGCTTTTTGGGTTGAAATTTTTTCTCTTCCATGGTCTTGTCCTTTCTGTTTTAGATAAATTATAGGACCAATTTTATAAAAAGCTTATGTAATCTCCGCCAGGATGTCAACAAGAATTAAAGAGAGGTTTTTTGATACATATTTTATTGGCTACCAGGAATGTAAAATGGTGTTGAAGTTATCATGAAAGTAAAATATAGTTTAAGCAAATAAGGAGATTTTTCATGGTGAGAAAGATCAGACGGTCTGTTTGTCCTTATGATTGTCCTGATACCTGTGGGTTGCTGGTTGAAGTCATAGACGGAAGAGCAGTCAAAGTTTCTGGTGACCCTGAACATCCTTTTACAAGAGGAACCCTCTGCGTCAAGATGAATCGTTATCAAGACACGGTCCATTCACCACACCGCCTCACTCACCCTCTTTTACGAACGGTAGCAAAAGGCTCCGGAGAATTTCGCCCTATTTCCTGGGAAGAAGCGATTGACCGGATCATAGAGCGCTGGCAAAAGATCATGGATCAGTATAGCTCAGAGGCTATTCTTCCATACTCCTATGCTGGAACCATGGGACTCATTCAACGGAATGCAGGACATCCTTTCTTTTATCGACTTGGAGCTTCTCGCCTCGACCGTACCATCTGCTCTCCTGCCAAAGAGGCGGGTTGGAAAGTGGTAATGGGAGAAACACTCGCTCCTCATCCTGATGAAGTGTCAGAGAGCGATCTGGTCATTCTCTGGGGAATCAATGCGGTGGCGACCAATATCCACTTCCTCCATGGCGTCAAAAAAGCAAGACAAAAAGAGGCTACGATTTGGTATATTGATACCTACCAGACTATAACGTCCTCTGTGGTGGATCAAACCTACATCGTCCGGCCTGGAAGTGACGGCGCCCTCGCTCTGGGATTGATGCATCTTCTCATCAGGAACGACCTCATTGACCACGATTTTCTCACTACCCATGTTCAGGGTTTTGAGGAATTGAAGGAAAAAATTCTTCCAGACTTTCCACCTGAAAAAGTAAGTTCTCTCACAGGCCTTCCCAGAAAGACCCTCGAATCCATGGCGAGAGTTTATGGAACAGCTCAGAACCCTTTCATCAGGATTGGGAGTGGCCTTTCTCGATATGGAAACGGAGCCATGACCATACGCACTATTGTTTGTCTGCCCGCTCTCGTAGGGGCTTACTGAAAAAGAGGCGGTGGGTGTTTTACCGGAACCAGCACAGCTGGAGCTTTTGCTATGAAGGAAGTCCTTCGAGAGGATTTCATGGCGAAGAAGACCCGTATCATTAATATGAATTGCCTTGGCTGGGGTTTGAATGAACTGAATGATCCTCCTGTCCAAAGTCTTTATGTCTATCATTCTAACCCGGCCGCAGTCACTCCTGACCAGAACCAGGTCTTAAAAGGTCTGGAGCGAGAAGATCTTTTCACCATTGTTCACGAAAGATTTATGACAGACACAGCACGCTATGCAGATATTGTCCTGCCTTCCACCTCTTCTCTTGAACACAGTGACCTTTACCGGTCCTATGGCACTTACTGCATTCAGCGTGCAAGGCCGGTCATCTCTCCGGTTGGAGAAAGCAAATCGAACTGGGAAGTCTTCTGCCTCCTGGCCCAAAGAATGGGATTCGACGAACCCTTCTTTCATCAAACCGCTGATGATCTGATAGACCATCTTTTATCCATCCCTTGTCCCATGAGAGAAGGAATTGATCAAGAAGCTTTTTCGATTGGGAAGGCAGTCGAGATTCCCATTCCACCGGATGGACGCACTCGTTTCAAAACTCCCTCCGGAAAAATTGAAATTTTAAATCCAAAAGAACCCCATCCCTTGCCCTGTTATCTTCCTCCTTATGAAGGGAATGATCCCTTTCGCTTAATGACCAGTCCCAGCTTTTATGCTTTAAATTCCTCTTTCAGGGAAAGAGAAGATCTTCGGAGGAAAGAAAAGGCGATGTTCCTTCAGATGAATCCGATGGATGCAGAGGCGAAGGGGATAAAAGAGGGCAACCCTGTCATTGCCTTTAACCAACTGGGTGAGGTCTCATTTATCCTCCATATTACTCCAAAGGTTCCCTCGGGTGTGGTGGTCGCAGAGGGGGTTTGGTGGCTGGAACAATGCCCTAATTCCCGGTCTGTGAATGCCCTGACCTCCCCACGTTTAACAGACCAAGGAGGAGGAAGCACGTTCTATGACAATACCGTGGATGTAAGAAGAGGATAGAAATAGGGTAGAGGCTGAGGTTAAGGTTAAACCCTTGAAGGCTACACGAGGAATAGGGATTAAAACACAAGATAACTGAGGCTTTCCGGCCTTGTCTAAAAAGCAACGCTACATCAGCCCGGCAATCGACCGTTGAGCAAAAGAGAGAACATTCGCGGGAAAGATTCCCATATAAAGAGTCCCGATCACGGCCAAAATCAATGCAATCACGGAAGCGGGCGAAAATTGAAGGCCGGTGATCTCCCGCTCCGATTCCCTGAAATACATGAGTACGGTTACCCTGAGATAATAGTAAACCGAGACGGCGCTGTTCAGGACGCCGAGAATGGCCAGCCAGTAAAATTTCTCCTTCACCGCTGCACTGAAGACATAGAATTTTGCCATAAACCCGCTCAGGGGTGGAATGCCTGCCATGGAGAGGAGAAAGATGGTCATCGACACTGCCAGTAATGGGTATTTAAAACCAATCCCCGCATAATCCGTGATCAATGTATTCTCTTCACCTTTCTTTCCAAGGAGGATGACACAGGTAAAGGCGCCAAGATTCATAAAGGCATAGGCCATGAGATAAAAAAGAATCCCTGAGGTGCCCAAATCGTTTCCAGCGACAAAGGCCACTAAAATATAACCGGCGTGAGCAATGCTTGAATAAGCGAGCATCCGTTTGATATTGGTCTGGGAAATGGCGGCTATATTTCCAAGCGTCATCGTCGCCACGCAAATGACCCACATGATCGAGGTCCAATCCGGGCGAAAGGCTGGCAAGGCAGAGAAAAAGACTCGGATCAAGGCTGAAAACCCTGCGGCTTTCACCCCCGTAGCCATAAAAGCCGTGATGGAAGTCGGAGCTCCCTCATAGACATCGGGGGTCCACATATGAAAAGGAACAGAAGCAATCTTGAAGCCAAATCCTATGGTAAGAAATACAAGGCTCATCAAGAGCATCGGGTTTCTCAATAGACTCTTGGAGGCAATATAAGTGGCAATATCCTTCAAATAAAGTGAACCCGTGGCGCCATAGATGAGGGCAATGCCATAAAGTAGAAATCCCGTGGCAAAGGCGCCCAAAAGAAAATATTTCAATGCCGCTTCCACTGATCTCTTATCCTCTCGCATCAATCCCACCAAGACATAGATAGAGATCGACATCGTTTCCAAACCGAGAAAGATAGTGATCAAATGAGATCCTGATGCCATCAGCATCATCCCGAGAGTCGCAAAAAGAATCAGTGCATAATATTCTCCGAAGGCAATCCCTTCTCTCTGGGTGTATCCCATGGAGATCAGGACCGTCAAAAAAGCAATGATCAGAAAAGTAATCTTGAAGAAGAGTGCAAATCCATCCGAGATATACATCCCTGCGAAACCGGATTTGACAAGGCCTATTTGAGGCAACGTATAGAGGAACGCCAAAACGATCCCAATCAGGGTAACCATTCCGAGGTAGCTCTTTCTCCCTTTATTGGGTAAAAAGACATCCAACAGAAGGACTAAAAACCCGAAGGCGGCGAGGATGATCTCCGGTGCAATGAGATAGAGGTCAATCTCTGGTATTTTCATTTAAAGAATCCTCCGATCAGTTAGTTCGGAGTAATTTAGTTCGGAGTATTTTATCTTGGAGCTCCGAACTCTGAACTCCGAACTCATTACTTTTTAGCTTCTGCGACTTTCGGTGCGGGAAGGTCTGCTTTCATCTCAACCCTTCCATGAAAATCCTTTATAAATTTCTCCACGCTGGCGTCCATCTTGCTAAAGAAAAGTTTGGGATAGATACCCATGAGAAAGATCACGATCACCATGGGAACCAGGATACCGATTTCTCTTGCATTCAGGTCTTTCAATTTTTCATTTTCCGGTTTGGTGATCTTTCCGAACATCACCCTTTGAAACATCCACAGCATATAAGCGGCTCCCAAAATAACACCTGTGGCCGCCAACACCCCGTAGACGACATTTGACCGAAAAGCACCCAGAAGGATCAGAAATTCTCCTACAAACCCGTTTGTTCCAGGCAGTCCGATCGATGAGAGGGTCACGATCATGAAGAAGACAGCGTAGATCGGCATCACCTTTGAAAGTCCTCCAAAGTCGGAGATCAGCCGCGTATGGCGCCGTTCATAGACCATTCCAACGATCAAAAAGAGGGACCCTGTGCTGATGCCGTGGTTGAGCATCTGATAGATTGAACCTTGAATCCCCTGCATATTGAAAGCAAACATCCCGAGCATGACATAGCCCAAGTGGCTCACGCTCGAGAAAGCAACCAATCGCTTCAAATCGGGCTGCATCATTGAAACCAACGCCCCATAAATAATACCGATAATCGCCAGTACAGAGACAAGAGGCAAAAGATCGAATGCTGCATTCGGAAACAGGGGGATGGCAAATCGGATGAATCCATAGGTTCCCATCTTCAGCAAGACCCCTGCCAAAATCACACTTCCAGCGGTGGGGGCTTCGGTATGGGCATCAGGCAACCAGGTGTGAAAAGGAAACATCGGGACCTTAATGGCAAAAGCCAGCGCAAATGCCCCGAAAAGCCAATACTGTGTTCCAACGGGTAATCCCAACTGGTAGAGTTCGAGCACGTCGAAAGTGGCTATCCCCGTTGCCTTCTGATTGAGGAAATAGAGGGCCAAGATTGCCACCAGCATGAGCACGCTTCCTGCCATGGTAAAGAGGAAGAATTTGATCGCTGCATAGATTCGTCTCTTGGGATCACCCCAAACACCGATGAGAAGGTACATCGGAATCAGCATCACTTCCCAGAAGACATAGAAAAGGACGAGATCGAGGGCCACCAAGGCACCGATCATTCCCGTCTCGAGAAAGAGGAAAGAAATCATGAATTCTTTGACACGGAAGGTGATCGCTGTCCAGGAGCACAGGATGCAAAGGACGGTCAAAAAAGTGGTCAACAGAACCAGGAGGAGGCTGATTCCATCAATACCCAATTTGTAGCTAATCCCGTAGCTTTGAATCCACCACCAATCCTCCACGAATTGCATGGCTCCCGTTTTAGAATCGAAAGCAAAGAAGAGAGGCAGCGAAAAAATGAATTCAATGAAAGAAAAGAGTAAGGTCACCCATCGGAGAGCTCTTCCATTCTCTTTATTGATGAAGAGGAGAATAATGGCGCCCAAGATTGGAAAGAAGATTAACAGCGATAGGATGGGAATACCCAAGATTGTCATGAAACCAGCTCCTTTAATCCCCCACCCTCCCCCCTTTATGAAAGGGGGGTGAGGGGGGATTTTAGATTAATAAAAAATAGCCCGCACGACATAATAGACAACCAGGATCACCCCGCCAATGACCATCGAAAAGGCGTAATTTTGAACGAATCCGGTCTGAATTTTTCTCAGCCCTCCCGAGATCCACCCGATGAGACAGGCAATCCCATTGACCAAAGCGTCGATGACCAATTCATCAAACCCTCTCCAAAGTGCCACGCCCAATCCTTTGAGAGATTTAATGAAAAGAATTTCATAGAGTTCATCCACATAATATTTGTTGAAGACCAGTGTGTAGAGTCCCTTCCACTTCTCTGCCAGCATTTTCGGAAGGGCTGGGTTTTTCACATAGAAGAGATAGGCGATCCCAATTCCGATGAGAGCGATGACCACCGAAACCCCCATCATGAGGAATTCAAGGGCTGCCGAATGTCCTCCGCCTTCTCCCCCTGATGCCCAAGCCTGTGTGAGAATAGAAATTCCAGCATGGGCTTTTGCGGGCGTCCCGCCTCCCCCTAATACCGGAGCAAGAAATTCATGAATATGATTGGCTCCTCCCAAAATGTGGGGGACACCGATATACCCTCCGATGATAGAAAGCCCAGCAAGAACCATCAGGGGAACGGTCATGATTTTGGGTGATTCATGGATATGATGGGCGACCTGTTCATCAACTCTGGATTGACCAAAGAAAGTCATGAACAGAGCTCTGAACATATAGAACGCAGTCATCCCGGCTGCGACCGCAGCCACCAGCCACAGCAGGAAATGGCCATGGGAGCTGGAAAAGGCCTGCCAGAGGATTTCATCCTTGCTGAAAAATCCAGAGAGACCGGGAATCCCCGCGATCGCCAGCGTGGCAATGAAGAATGTCCAAAAGGTAATGGGAATCTTCGTTCTCAAGGCTCCCATCTTTCTCATATCCAACTCACCACTTAGGGCATGCATGACGCTCCCTGCACCCAAGAAGAGGAGTCCCTTAAAGAAGGCATGCGTCATCAGGTGAAAGATTCCAGCGCTGAAGGCACCCACTCCCACGCCCAGAAACATATATCCCAACTGGCTGATGGTCGAATAGGCCAAGACTTTCTTGATATCGGTCTGACAGAATCCAATGGAAGCCGTAAAGATGGCTGTGGCCACACCGACGATAGCGACGATCGCCATGGCGATGGGTGCCATGCTGTAGAGCACGTTGCATCGGGCAACCATATAGACTCCTGCGGTCACCATCGTGGCTGCATGGATGAGTGAGCTGACGGGTGTCGGGCCCTCCATGGCATCCGGAAGCCACACATAGATAGGAATCTGTGCCGATTTCCCAGTTGCACCTATAAAAAGTAAGATGGTAATAGCGGTCACCGTGGCGGTATCGAGCTTGTTGGCATTGGCAAAGACTTCCGTAAAATCTAATGTCCATATCCCATGCTCGCCCAGGCTGGTGAAGAGAAGGAACATCCCGAGGATGAACCCGAAATCACCCACCCGGTTGACGACGAAAGCCTTCTTCCCTGCATTCGAAGCAGAATCTTTTTCATACCAGAAACCGATCAAGAGATAGGAACAGAGGCCGACCCCCTCCCATCCTACAAACATCAATAGGAAATTATTGGCCAGGACAAGGTTGAGCATCATAAAGACAAAAAGGTTAAGGTAGGTGAAATATCGAGTATATCCTGGATCATCATGCATGTACCCAACCGAGTAGATATGGATGAAGAAGCTGACCCCACTGACCACCAAAGCCATCAGGATGGAAAGAGGATCAATCTGGTAGCCGATCACGGTTTGAAATTCACCCGAGACCACCCAATCAAAAATAACTTTTTCAAAAAGGCGTTCCGTCGAGGGCCTTCCGATCAATTCGAAGAAGATGAGGATGGAGGTGAGAAAGGAAAGCCCAATCGCTGAGGGTCCCACCCAACTGACCACCTTCTTGCCCAAACGTCTGCCAAAGAACCCATTGATCATAAAACCGATCGCCGGAAACAGAGGGATCAACCAGACATATTCGAACATTTATTACTCCTTTTACACTAAATAGGGTTCCAGGATTCGAGGGTTCATGGGTTCAAGGATTTTTAATATTTTCACTTGACACCTTGAATCCTTGACCCCTTGATCCTTTTCATGATCAACTCACCACTTTAATATATTAATGTCATCCACGTTAATCGTTTCTCTTGAGCGATAGATCATCACAAAGATTGCTAACCCGACCGCTGCCTCTGCCGCTGCCACGGCCATCACAAAAAAAGCAAAGATCACCCCATCCAGGGATTGAAGAAAATGGGATAAGGTGACGAAGGTCAAATTCACCGCATTAAGCATTAATTCTATGCACATAAAGACCACTATCGCATTGCGCCGCGTCAGGGCTCCGATCACGCCGATCGTGAAGAGGACTCCACTCAACATTAAATACAAGGCAGGGGGAATGGTTGGAACGACCCACATAGCACACTCTCCTTATGTTCTTTTCTTGGTTAAGATGACCGCTCCGATGATGGCTGCGGAGAGAAGAATCCCTATCACCTGAAAGGGTAACAGATATTGTGTGAACAACACTTCGCCAACAGCCTTCACGTTGGCGGTCACCTTTTCTGGAGTATAAGACCCCACCTTCCCAGTCGGGGATTTGGCCACAACGGCATAGAAAATGCCGAAGAGAAAAAGAATGGCCAAGAACCCCCCTATCACCTTTGAATAAACGAATTTCAGTTTGGCCTTGAGCTCCACCTCCAGATCCAGAAGCATGATGACAAAGACGATGAGCATCACAATGGCGCCTGCGTAAACGACCACCTGGATAATGGCAATGAATTGACTGTAGAGCAAGATATAGAGCCCCGCCACACAGAGAAAGGTCAACACTAAAAAGAGCGCACTGTGAATCGGATTCTTTCGAGTGATGACTAAAAAGGAAGCCAGTACGGAGATAAAAGCCATCCCCAAAAAGATCAACCATTGAAATATCGTTGCGACATTTTCAGCCATCCGTTTTACTCCTTATGGATTTAACTTCTTCTCTTCTAAAAGTCTCTCCGTCGTCATGAGGTAAACGGTTCGATCCCCTTCCACCCACTCATAGTTTTTGCCCAAGAAAATGGCATTGACCGGACACGCTTCTTCACAGAAACCGCAAAAGATACATCGGCTGGCGTCGAGTTCATAAGTCAGAGGGTAGCGTCGCCCCTCTTCATCTTCTGCCGTCTCAATATAGATGCATTGAGAGGGACAAACCGCCATACAGAGGCCACAGGCTACGCATTTGGTTGTCCCGCGCTCGTTCTTCTCAAAATATTGAATCCCTCTCCATCGTTTCGCCGGAGGCATTTTCTCCTCCGGATATTGAATCGTGATGGGTTTCGAGAAAAATCGATTGAGGGTGAGCGCTAAACCTTTTAAGATGGGAAGTATCATTTTTAACCTCTCAATGAAACGATCAAAGCCGTAATGAGGATATTGAGCAACGTCAATTCAAATAACACCTTCCAACCAAACTTCATGATCTGATCGTAGCGGAGCCTGGGGAAGGTCCCCCTCTGCCAGATGAAGAAGAAGAGAAAGATAAAAAGTTTCCCGCAGAACCAGACAATGCCGGGGATGAAACTGAGTTGAGGAATGATCGGCTGCCATCCTCCCATAAAGAGTGTTACGGCCACAGCACCCATCGTCACCATATGGGCATATTCGGCCATAAAAAAGAGGGCGAATTTCATACTGCTGTATTCAATATTGAAACCGCATGCCAGCTCTGCTTCTGCCTCAGGCATATCAAAGGGAGTTCGGTTGATTTCAGCGAGGCCACAGATGATGAAGAAGACGAACGCAGCCGGCTGATACCAGATGTTCCAATTCCAGAACCCTCCGGCTTGAAGGTTGACAATCTCTGTCAGCCTAAGACTCTGAGAAAGAATGATGACCCCGACGACGGAAAGTCCGAGTGCCACTTCATAACTGATCATCTGAGCCGCGGCTCGAAGAGAGCCCGTTAAACCATACTTATTTCCAGAGGCCCAGCCTCCCAAAACAATTCCAAATTCTCCAAGAGAAGCGATCCCAAAAATATAGAGCAACCCAATATCCACATCGGCCAGGCGCAGCTTGACCACCCAATCTGTTCCAGGAATGGTAAACTGATTCCCAAACGGAATGACAGCGAACATGCTGATGGCCGCAATGATCGAGATCATCGGGGCTAAAACAAAGATGGTCTTATCCGAATCTCCAGGAACGAGGTCTTCCTTAAAGAAAGCCTTAACGGCGTCCGAAAAGGGTTGGAGTAACCCAAAAGGCCCGCAACGATTGGGCCCGTAACGAATCTGGATGTGGCCTAATACCTTCCGCTCCAGCCAGGTCAGATAGGCCACAACGATCATCAGACCGGCAAACACCACCACACATTTTACGACGATCTCAATGAGAAGATATAACAACTGCATCCTGCTTCTCCTCTACCTTTTCTCTATCCTTCCGATAAAGAGCTTGTATTCAGGGTGTTGATCCACGGCACCAGACCCAGAGATTAAAAGACGATTGACCAAAGCAGGGAAAAAGGTTGTGGCAAAATAAGCCACCCCTTTGGGAACAGCCCTGGAAATCCGACAGATCGTCTCCACCTCACCTCTGGGTGAAATGACCTTTACCTGACTACCCTCTTCCAACCCTGCCTTCTTAGCATCTTCTGGGTGAACTTCGATGCAAGAATCCGGCAAGACTTTTGCCAATCCCATGGCTCTCTTTGTCGTGGTCCCGATTCCGTAATGGTAATGGAATCCTCTTGGAATGATCCATAAAGGATAGGTGTTGTCCGGCTGCTCTGCGGGTCCTTTGTACTCAACCTTTAAGAATCTCGGCTTCCATCCGTTTTCTAATGGCCATTGAATTCCGTCTTTCTCCAGATTGGAATAAATGGCCCTGTTATAGAACGGTACCAGAGAGGCGATCTCCTCCATGATTTCACCTGGGTGTTGATATTCCATGGAGACACCCATCCGGGTTGAAAGATCGCAGAGGATTTTCCAGTCGGGTCTGGAATCACCAACCGGTGTGATGGCCTTGTGCACCCTTTGAACCCTTCTTTCCATGTTGGTGAATGTCCCATCCTTCTCGGCAAAACTG
Source organism: Syntrophaceae bacterium UBA2188 (assembly GCA_002327985.1). Classification (GTDB taxonomy): domain Bacteria; phylum Desulfobacterota; class BSN033; order BSN033; family UBA1163; genus UBA1163. Next base: position 14,735 of record DCVM01000063.1, read on the forward strand.
ACTCCCGGCAAAATCACCTGGGCATAACTCCCGATATGGGTCATGAAAAGGTCTTGCACCACTAAAAATTCGATCCGATTTAGACCATTCTTGAGCTTTTCTATATCGGGAAGGGTGATGAAAGGATCTTCACCAAAAACATAGAGTGCTTTGATATCACCTTCCGCAACTTTATCGAACATCCCCATATAGGTAAGGCCTGGTTTTTCTGGAATCCCTTTATCCCAGACCTCCACGAACCTTCGACGGGCCTTTTCATCATCCACCCTCTGATAACCGGGAAGGAATTCAGAAAGGCAACCCATATCAAAGGCACCCTGTGCATTATTCTGAGTGAGCATGGGGTAAACGCCCCCTCCTCTTTCTTCTGTCTCTCCGGTCAACAGAGCCAAATTGCAAAGGGCTTTGACGATCTCGATTCCATGGGCATGCTGGATCACACCAGAACCAAAAACAATGGCCCTCTTTTTGGCCGCTTTAAAAAGCCGGGCCATCGCCTCCAACTCTGCGGCAGCGATTCCAGTTGTCTTCTCGACCAAGTCGGGAGTAAATGGGTTGAGGGTGAATTGGAACGCCTCAAAACCCTCTGTCTTTGACTTGATATATTCTCTCGAAATGACCTCCTTTCCGATCAGGAGGCGAACCAAACCATTGATCCAAACCATATCCGTACCGGGCACAGGTCTTAACCACAGGTTAGCCCATTTTTCCCATTGGGTTTTCCGAGGATCGACCAAGATGATTTTCGCATCGTTCTTGCGGATGGCTTCTCTCATCTTATTGCTGAAGATGAGGTGATCGTCATGCACATCTGCACCGACCATCAGGATCAGGTCGGCTTTGGCTACCTCCTCCATGGAATGCGTCATTGCCCCACATCCGATGGAGGCCATCATTCCGAAGAGAGAAGACCCATTAGACAATCGGGCCCCTGTATCAATATGGTTTGAACCAATACAGGCCCTCATCCATTTCTGGAAGAGAAAATTCTCTTCATTGGTTGCCCTGGAGGAAGAGATCCCTCCAATGGCCTGGGCACCATACTTGTCTTTAATTTCTTTAAACTTTGTGGCAATCAGACCTAAGGCTTCTTCCCAAGAGGCTTCCACAAAAACTCCGGATTTTTTTACAAGGGGTTTTTGGAGCCTATCCGGATGATGAATAAAATCATAACCGAATCTCCCCTTGACACAGAGGCTGCCCTCGTTCACCCCGGCATCCCCTTTAGTGGTCACCTTGACCACCTTCCGATCAGCAAGCGTATTGAGCTCTAATTGGCAACCACATCCACAAAAAGTACACGTCGTCTGTGTCCTCTTCAGTTGCCATATCCTCCCTTTAATGGGACTAAGATTTTCCGTTAAGGCACCCACTGGACAGACGTGGAGGCATTCTCCACAGGAAATACAGTTTTCTTTTCGAACGGCCTTCACGTGAGAAGGATATCCATGCTCTGCAACCTCCAGCACATCCGATCCTGGAATATCAATACAGGCCTGGATGCACCGGAGACACATGACACATCGATCAGGCCATTGGCGGATCAGAGGTGTGCTATATTCGAAGGGAGGGCGTTCCGCTTTTTCGGTAATGAACTCGACCTGGTTGATCCCAAATTCATAGGCACGATTCTGGAGTTGACATTCTCCTCCCGCATCGCAGACAGGACAATCCAGAGGATGGTTGACCAGCAAGAGTTTCAATGCCTCCAACCTCATTTTTTCGACGCGCTCTGTCCGAGTATGGACGACCATCCCCTCCACCACAGGGGTCGCACAGGATGCCATGGGCAGATCCGCACCCTCGACATCAACCAAACAGATACGGCAGGACTTGAGCAGGCTTAACCTGGGGTGATAACACAGGGTGGGAATCGTGATCCCATTCTCTTTGGCTACCTCCAGGATCGTCTGATCCGGTCTTCCAATCACTTCTTTTCCATCAATCGTCAGCTTTAACATGCTCTATGTCATCCTCCAACTCATATCGCAAAGAGTCCGACCCGCACACATCGGAGACAGCGCTCTGCTTCCTTCTGAGCCACCGGAATAGAAAATCCTTCCTCCACTTCATCGAAGATCCATTTTCTCGAATCAGGAGGAAGCATGTTCAATACCGCTCTCTTCTGCCCGCCGGAGATTCCGATCTTTTCATTCTTGTCATAAACCTTGATCTTCTCAACCATGGCCTCGAGCCGTTCCTCTTCGGATTCTTTAACCTCCATACCGCGAAGGAAGAGGTCGATCTTCTCAGCCGCCCTCTTACCATGTCCGGCTGCACGGACTAAAACATCCGGTCCGGTCACGCAATCCCCGGCAGAGAAGATCCCTGGCCGGCTGGTTAGGAACGTTCCTTCTTGAATGGCGATGGTAGATCGTTTCGTGGTCTTGACTCCGTCCTTCTCTTCGAGAAAAGAGAGATCAATCGCCTGTCCAATGGCAGGGATGGCAATATCCGCTTCGATGAAAAATTCTGAGCCCTTGATGGGAACCGGTCTTCGCCTTCCGCTTTCATCAGGTTCGCCCAGCTCCATCCGGATACATTCCATTCCCACTACCTTTCCCTCTTTTTCAATAATCCGGACAGGATTGCAGAGGTAATGGAATTTTACACCTTCTTCCTCTGCATCGTGGATCTCGACTCGATCGGCAGGCATCTCTTTTTTCGTCCTACGATAAACCAGGTTCACATCTGCTTTGCCAATGCGGAAAGAAGATCGGACACAGTCAATGGCCACGTTTCCACCACCGACCACCACGACCCTTTTACCCTCGGGGTAGGGATCTCTACCCTGATTGATTTCTAAGAGGTAGTAAACACCAGGAATGAATCCTTTATATCCCTTATCTTCTCCCTCAACACCCATAGGGGTATTGGTCTGTGCTCCCACACCTATAAAGATGGCTTTGTAACCCTGCTCATACATCTGAGAGAGGGTGATATCTTTTCCGACTTGGGTGTTATATCGAATCTCAACCCCTAACCTCTTTACCACCTCTGCTTCATATCCAACAATATCCCTTGGGAGACGATAATCAGGGATCCCCATGGCCGCCATTCCACCTGGTTCCCCTAATCTCTCGAAGATGGTAACGGGATAACCTTTCAGGGCAAGATAATAAGCACAGGAAAGACCAGCGGGTCCCGCTCCAATGACAGCCACTTTCTCTGAATGGGCCCCCTCCTTCTGAAGTAGAGGGTCTCTTCTCTTTTCTAACTCATAATCGGCCACGAACCGTTTCAACCATTTAATGGAGATGCACTCATCCACATTTCCCCGGCGACAGTTATCTTCGCAGGGGCGGACACAGACTCTTCCCAGGATTCCGGGGAGACAGGTCGCCTCTCGAATGAGAGCAAGCGATTCTTCGAATCGTCCCTCTTTGATCAACTCCACATAGCGTGTGATGGGAAGATGGGAAGGACAAGCACTTTCACAGGGTGCGGTCACCTTGACTTTGTATTCCTGGCGAGGAATCTTTTTCTGTAGTTGGATGGCACCGGAGAATTGATCTTCAAAATGATCGATCGCATCCAATACTGGTTTGGGACCCGTTTGTCCCAGGTTGCATTTGGAACTTTTACTGATTATCTCGCCCAGATATTTCAATTGGTTGAGATCCCCCTCCTGGCCCTGTCCATTGGCAATCCGATTCAGTATGGTCGCCATGACCCGAGTCCCTACCCGACAGGGGGTACATTTTCCGCAGGATTCCTTTTGAACGGCTTCAAGATAAGCCCGAATCAAATCCACCATGCTCACTTCAGGATCTCTGATGACGATCCCATCCCAACCAATGAAGGCTTTGATCTTTTTTTCTTTATCCAATTCCAGGGGGAGATTGAGAGCGGAGACAGGCTGCCTCTCGGTTTCAGGCCTCCCCCGATTATCTGTGACCACTCCACCCCAACTACTAAAAAGAATATCTGTCATAAGAACCTCTCAATAACATCAACGCAAAGTGGAAAATTAGCAATTAGCATTTCAAATATTTTCTTCATTTTGCAATCTGCAATTTGCAATTTACGATTTGCAATGTTTATTATCGGTCGATCTCACCCAGAACGATATCAATGCTCCCAATCGCTGAAATCACATCCGCGATCAAGCTTCCCTCAACCATCTTAGGGAGAGCACTGAGATTGAGGAAAGAGGGGGGTCGAATCCGCATCCGTAAAGGCCGATTCGATCCGTCGCTGACGAGATAGTATCCCAACTCTCCCTTCGACGCCTCCACGCCCACATAGACCTCGCCTTTCGGGGGCTGGAAACCCTCGGAGGCAATCTTGAATTGCCGAATTAATGCATCAATGTCCTTCAGGACGTTGTCTTTGGGTGGAAGGGCAACCCAGGGATGGTCAGAAAGGATGGGACCTTTAGGCAGCCGTTCCAATGCCTGTTCCACAATGGCATTCGACCATTCCATCTCTCTCAAACGGACAATGTACCGATCGTAGACATCTCCGACCGAGCCAATGGGAATATCGAAATCGAACTCCTCATAACTCGAATAGGGGAAGGCCTTCCTGACATCGTATTTAACTCCAGAACCACGCAGGCTCGGCCCGGTCATCCCCCAGTTGACCGCATCCTCTTTGGAAATGATCCCGACCCCTTTGGTCCGTTTCAGCCAGATCACGTTCTTCGTCAGAAGCGTCTCATATTCTTTCATATGATCCGGAAAGGCCTGGACGAATTCCCTGATCTCTTCATCAATCCCATCCGGAAGATCTTTTGAAACCCCACCAATTCTCATATAGGTGGGCGTCAGTCTTCCTCCTGCCACTTCCTCAAAGATTCTCAGGATCTCTTCTCTTTCCCGAAAGTTGTAGAAGAGGAGCGTCATGGCGCCGATGTCCAAGGCGTGTGTTCCCAACCAGATGAGATGGGCGGCAATCCTCTGGAGCTCAGTCATCATGACTCTTAGATATTGAGCCCGTTTAGGGACTTCAATGCCAAGAAGTTTCTCCACGGCTAACACATAGCCCAGGTTATTACCCATCGCATTGGTATAATCCAAACGATCCGTGAGGGGAATGACTTGGTGATACGTTTTACTTTCAGCGAGTTTCTCAACCCCCCGATGAAGGTGGCCGATGTGGGGAACGACCTTAACGATCACCTCTCCGTCCAATTCCAACACAAGCCTCAACACTCCGTGCGTAGCCGGATGCTGAGGGCCCATGTTGATGGTCATTAACCGTGTCTCTGCCATATCAAACCTCTGGGACAAATGGTTTGTCAAAATCCGGTCCTTCGACTGGGTAATCCTTTCGCAAGGGATAGCCTTTGAAACCATCCCATAGGAGAATTCTCCTCAGGTCGGGATGGTTAACAAAATGAATTCCAAAGAGATCGTAAACCTCCCTTTCTAACCAGTTTGCTGCCTTCCAGACCGATTCCACACTTAATATTGCTTCCCCCTCGCCAACTTTTGCCTTCAGCCGAAGCCGTTCCCTGTTCTTCATCGAGAAAAGGAGGTAAACCACTTCAAAGCGAGGGTGTGCTGGAAAATAATCAACGCCACAGAGATCGGTCAGCATCTGGTATTGGAGATCGGGGTCTGAATAGAGAAATTTACAGATCTCAAAAATATCTCCCTTCTGGACAGTGACATTGATTTCATCCCGAAAGGTCTTCACCTCTACGATGGAGGCCGGAAATTTTTCTTGCAATTTTTTCACAGCGAGATTGATTTCAGCCATTCCCTTTTCCTTTTATTCATTGATTTCTTGTTCAAGAGGGATTCGGACATTTTTCCGATCCGCCAGCGTCTCTTTCTCAATTTTTTTCTGGAGTTTAACAAGGGCGGTGAGCAGAGATTCTGGCCTGGGCGGACAGCCTGGGACATAGATATCCACGGGAAGAATTTGATCCACTCCCTGAACTACATTGTAGGTTTTAAAGATTCCGCCTGAGCAGGCACAGGCTCCATAAGCGATGACCCATTTGGGCTCTGGCATCTGTTCATAGATGCGCTTGACCATGGGGGCCATCTTCTTGGTCAAGGTGCCTGCAACGATCATGAGATCTGCCTGCCTGGGGGAAGGTCTGAACACCTCTGAACCGAATCGAGAAATATCCCACGTCGCCGAACTGGTGACGATCATCTCCAGAGCGCATCAGGCCAAGCCGAACGTCACTGGCCAGATCGAATATTTTCGACCCCAGTTGACGACCCAATCCAAGAGAGGCATAAAAGGGGTTTTCTCAAGGTAAGTTTCTATTCCCATTCCAATGCTCCTTTTTTCCAGACATAGATATAGGCGATGAGCAAAACTCCAATGAAAACAGCCATTGAAACAAAGGCAAATAACTTTAACTCCTTGAAGACCACTGCCCAGGGATAGAGAAAGACCACCTCAACATCAAAGAGGAGGAAAAGCATGGCAATGATGTAGTATTTGATGGGGATCCTGCGAAAACTTGAGCCAACCGTGGTCATCCCACATTCATAGGGAGCTCGTTTGATAGGAGTGGGTTTTCTCTGACCGAGCAGGGCTGAGGCGGCAATAGCAAAGATGGCGAAAACAATGGCAATAGCAATGTAGATGAGAATGGCGAGATATTCAATTAACATACTCCCCCCCCTTATGCCCCAATAAAATGTAGTTTAATCAGATTCTGGATGTTACTGAGAGTCATCTATTATTTTGGAGTTTGTCCGTGAGACCCTATTTGTGAAAAGTTTCTTGTTCCCGCAACAAACTACAAAATTGCCCTTCTTTTGTCAAGAAAAATTTTATGGATGAAACACCTTTTTTAATTTTTAAATAACCTATTGTTTTTATTTAATTTTTTTATTAAAGAGTGGTGGAAATTTATAAAATAAAAATCAATTAGTGAAATAAATAACATTTTTCCTTTCGATTCTTTTATTTTTCAACTGTAGCCAAATCAACCAACGTCCTTAAGGAGGGGAAGAAATACTTTTGTCTGATCTATCCATTTTTTCGATTTTTACGGCGCAGACTTTAAACTCTGGAATCTTGGCAACGGGATCAAACGTGGGGTTAGTCAAAATATTGGCTCTGCTTTCAAGAAAGTGAAAAGGCATAAAGACTGTTTTTCTTCCTGCTACATCCGTCAGCTTCACACGTGATGAGACAGACCCTCGTCTGGATGCAATCATAACCCAGTCGCCCTCTCCCACCTTCAGTTCAGAAGCATCTTCAGGATGCATTTCAAGAAAACATTCACTGATCTCTCGTTCCAAAGAGGGAGAATTTCTTGTCATCGTACCGGTGTGATAGTGGACATGGACTCTTCCAGTGGTCAATTGGAAAGGATACTCCTCATCCGCCATCTCTGCAGCCGGTTTATATTCAATCGCGCTAAATAACCCTTTGCCCCTGGTAAAACGTCCCTGATGTAAAAATTTCGTTCCAGGATGTTCGGTATTGGGGCAGGGCCACTGTAACCCATCTCCTTGAAGCCGATCATAGGTAATGCCTCCATAAGAGGGGGTAAGTTTGGCAATCTCTTCCATGATGGCACGGGGTGATGCATAATCCATGGGATAACCAAAACGGCTCGACAACTCCTGGATGATCTGCCAGTCTGGTTTAGCTTCTCCAGGTGGTTCGGCCGCTTTACGAAGTAATTGGACCCTTCTTTCCGTATTGCTAAAAGTCCCCTCTTTCTCTGCAAAGGCAGCTCCGGGCAACACCACATGGGCCATCTCTGCAGTGGGGGTTTTGAAGATATCAATCACCAGGAGAAAATCAAGGGCCTTGAGCGCCTTTTCCACATGAAGACAGTCGGCATCACTGACCACTGGATTTTCACCGAGAATGACCAGTGCCTTCATCTTCCCATTCAGGACCGCCGGAAACATTTCAGTGGCCGTCAACCCAATCTTATCTGAAAGTGTTGCTCCCCATGCCTCCTCAAATTTCTGTTTGACGGCCTGATCAACCACTGCCTGGTAACCCGTATAGACATTCGGCAACCCTCCCATGTCACAAGCGCCCTGGACATTGTTCTGCCCTCGAAGGGGATTGATGCCTGTGGATTCCTTACCGAGGTTTCCCGTCAGCATCGCCAAATGGGCAAGAGATTTAACATTGTCCACACCTGTGGTGTGCTGGGTAATGCCCATAGTGTAGAGAATGGTTGCCCGTTCTGCCTTGGCATAATATTCTGCGGCCTTTTCAAGATCCTCCACCGAAATTCCCGTGATCTCCGAGACCTTTTCGGGAGAATAATGCTCAACGACCTTTTTTAGCTCCTCAAAGTTTTCTGTGCGCTCATCAATAAAAGTCTGATCCTGCCACCCCTTTTTCAAAATGATATGCATCAGCCCGTTAATGAGGGCCACATCGGTTCCGAGATTCTGTTGAAGGTGCAAATCACTCTGAAGGATGATCGGAATCCGGCGTGGATCGGCGACAATGACCTTGGCCCCTTTTGCCTTCGCACGAAAGACGCGCGTGGCAATAAGTGGATGGGCCACGGAAGTATTGGAGCCGATGATCAATATACAATCGGCATTCTCGATCTCTTCTATCGAGTTGGTCATTGCCCCACTGCCAAATACGGCGGCCAGCCCGGCCACGGTGGAGGAATGTCAGAGACGGGCACAATGGTCGATATTGTTCGTCCCAAGGGCGGCCCGAGTAAACTTTTGTAGAAGATAGTTCTCCTCATTGGTGCACTTGGCAGAGGTTAATACACCAATGCTATCCGGACCGTGTTTCTCTTTAATCTCTTTGAGGCGTGTGGCAGCCAGGTGGAGCGCTTCGTCCCATGAAGAATCGTGCAAGGCATCGTCCTGGCGTACCATGGGTTGGGTCAAACGATTTGGACTTGTGATAAATTCATGGACCGTCCAGCCTTTGATACACAATTTACCTTGATTCACTGGGCTGGTTTTAGAGGGAAGGGTTCCAACGATTTTCCCATCCAGGACCTCCAAGAGCAACCCGCATCCACATCCACAGTAAGGACAGAAGCTCAAAACCGTCTTAAATTCCATGGAACTATTTCACCTCAATGATGTTGAATGGAGATTTCTCATCCACGCTCAAGCCTGTCTTGTACCCAAATTCCTGATGGATGATCTCACCCACCTTTTTATAAAGCGTCCTTAAAGGAATATCTGCTGGACAGGCCTCTTCACACAAGCCACAGTCAATACAGCGGCCTACCATGTGGATGGCACGGGCCAAATGAAAGGTTGGATTGGCCGGAGGGATTTCCCCGGTTCCGACCAATTGATCTTCCTCAATAGAGCACTCATTGCAAAAACACATTGGACAGATATTTCGGCAGCCAAAACACTTGATGCACCGGTTAAACTCCGCTTTCCAGAATTGGAGTCGCGTGTCCAGATCCATGCCCTCGACCTGGGCCACCTTCTGGCTATCCACTTTTTCTCCCTTCGGACCATCGATCAAACTATCCGGAAAGGGTTTTTCACATTCGCAGGCCTTGGCCAGTTCGTCAGGGCAACCCAATCCAATGAGGACAATTTTTTCTTCGTCCAACTGTTTCCATTTGAAGAGTTCTTTCAGCCCTCTTTCATCGCAACCTCGAATCAGAACGGCAAAGGTTTCGTTGGGATAGGCCATGGCCAACTTAATCATTAGCTGATTAAGAGGATAACGGGTATCTCCCGGTTTCTTCCAATCACCCAAAGAAAGGGCATCCAGTTCCTTGGGATCGCAAAAGAGGTACGGCATGATATTGCCTTTCTCCTCTCTGAGACCAAGAAATCCCTTGATCTTCCCTTCAGTCAAAAGGGCCCGAACAGCTTCCTTAATCTTCGTGCTCATTATTTCCTAATCTCGCCCGAGGGTTAACCTTGACCTTACCCTTTTTATTAAGCGGCCTCCTTTGTTTTCACCCTCAAAGGATTTGGCCCTAACTTTTTGATGTTCTCTACAAACTCTGAAATCTCGTGGACGAATTCTACCGCCTCCGCAGAAGACACCCATCTTGTCCTCAGACGCTCTGGGTGAATGCCAGAAAACTCCAGCAACTTCTTCAAAAAGGTCATCCTTTTATTGGCCATGACATTACCAGACTGGTAATGACATTCACCGAGACGTCAGCCAGCCACAAAGACACCATCCGCCCCTGCTTGCAATGCCTTTAAGACATAGTGGGGCGAGATCGTCCCGGTACACATCACCCGGATGACCCGAATCGAAGTCGAATACTGCATTCGACTGACCCCAGCCAGGTCAGCAGCAGCATAAGCTCACCAGGTGCACAGAAAAGCAATAATCTTCGGTCTAAACTCCTCTGCCATAATCTCCTCGCTATGCGCAGAGCGCTAAGCGCTTAGCGTTTTTTTGTTTAGGCGGCCATGGCCTTTTCAATTTGAGCATAGATCTGTTTTCCTGTAAACCGCTTGAGCTGGGCGCTGGCCGAGGGGCAGGTCGCTGCGCAGGCCCCGCACCCTTTACAAATCACTTCGTTGATCTCACAGATTCTTTTTTCATCCAGATATCGAATCGCCTCGTAGGGGCAAACCTTTAAGCATCCTTGACACCCCACGCAACTTTCAGGATTGATGAAAGCGACAATGGCATTGCCAAACATTTCCTTCTGTGACAAAAGCGTCACGGCACGCGCGGCTGCACCCAGGCCATGAGCAATCGATTCGTCAATTGGTTTTGGAGAATGGGCCAGGCCACAAACAAACACGCCATCCGTGGCAAAATCAATGGGTCGAAGTTTGACATGGGCCTCTACAAAGAAACCATCGTTATTCACCGGGACCTTGAACAATTTGGCAACGGGATTTTCCTTTGGGGAAATGATGGCCGTAGCCAGGATCAATAAGTCCGGCCGAATCTCCACCTCACGGTTCAACACATAGGAGGTGAAGAGAACCTGAAGATCATTTTTATCCTTAGCCACCGTTAAGTCTTTGTCATCGTCATAACGGATGAAAAGGATGCCCTTGGCTCGTGCCTCCCGATAAAGATCCTCCCGAAGTCCGTAGGTGCGCATATCCCGGTAAACAACAAAGACATCCATCTCCGGATTGTTTTCTTTCAATTTGAGGGCACTCAAAACAGAATGAGTACAACACACCTTGGAACAGTAAGGCCTCTCTTTGATGCGTGACCCAACACATTGAATAAAAACGGCTGATCGGGCCTGTTTGAGAGAGGGGTCATGATTGATAAATTTGCGGTCTAAATCAAGGCTGGTGAGAACACGAGGGTCTTTCCCATAGAGATATTGGTCCGGTTTGAGTTCCGAAGCACCGGTCGCAATAATGGCAATCCCGTGCTCTAATACCTTCTCATTTCCATTTGTCTGAAGAGTAGACTTAAAATTTCCTACAAACCCTTCCACCTGCTTCAATTCAGTATTCAGGTAGACATCGATCTTCGGGTTGGATCGAATCTCTTGAATCAGTTTGGCCAGGTTTTGCTGGACATCCTCCCCTCTCCAGGTTTGATAAATATCTCGAGCCTGTCCTCCTAAAACATCACTCTTCTCAATTAAACAGGTCCGGTAGCCCTGGGCCGCCAAATTTTTGGAGGCGCTTAAACCGGAAATGCCACCACCGATGACCAAGGCCGTTTGGTCGATCTTGATTTGAGGTTCAGACATGGGCTCGAAGAGACCGACTTTCCCCACAGCCATACGTAAAAGATCTTTCGCCTTTTCGGTTCCGGCCTTCGCATCCCCGCTGTGCACCCAGGAACATTGATTGCGAATATTCGCCATCTCAAAAAGGTATTTGTTAATGCCTGCATTGACCACTGTTTCCTGAAAGAGAATTTCATGAGTCAGGGGACTGCATGCCGCAACGACCACTCGATTCAATTTCTGTTCTTTAATGATTTGGGACATCTTCTCTTGAGTGTCCTGAGAACAGCTGAAGAGATTCTCTTCCACATAAACCACCCCAGGTAGGGATCGGGCATATTCGGCAATCGCGGGAACATCTAATACCCCTGCGATATTCGTTCCACACCTACAGACAAATACGCCAATCCGTGGAAACTCGCCCCGGACGTCCATCTCCTCAGGGATCACCTTGGTTTTCGTCATTGACCAGCGTGCATCCGCTAAGAGACTCTCTGCCATGGCCGCTGAAGCACTCGATTCGATGACAGAAGTAGGAATATCTTTGGGTCCCTGAAAGGCCCCGCAGACATAAATGCCCGGCTTGGAGGTTTGGACAGGTTCAAAGCTGCTGGTAGCCGTAAAACGGTAGGGGTCAAGATGGATATCCAATCTTTTAGCTAAATCCACGGCTTCTTTGGAAACGGCAAATCCTACGGATAAGACTACCAAATCAAATGTCTCCTCAACCCTCTTCTGGGCCTCGTCTGTATAGCGGATGAGAAGATCTCCTGTATCGCTCATCGGAAGAATCTGGGTGATTCTTGATTTGATGAAACGGATACCCGCTTCTTCTCTGGCCCGGTTATAGTATCTCTCAAAATCCTTCCCGTAGGTTCGCATGTCGATGTAGAAGATCGCCGTATCCAGAGGTTCTTTGGAATGTTCTTTGGCCACAATGGCTTCCTTGATGGCATAAGTGCAGCAGACCGCTGAACAAAAAGCCTTCGCCCCCTCATGTACATCCCTCGACCCCACACACTGAATCCAGGCGATCTTTTTCGGCTCCTTTTTATCGGATGCCCTGATCAGATGCCCTCCAAGAGGTCCGGAGGCAGAGAGCATTCTCTCGAATTCAAGGCTGGTGACGATATTGGGGGAGCGCTGGTAACCATAGACATTATAAGCCTTCGGATCAAAGACCTCACATCCAGGGGAAATGATGATCGCTCCGGTTTGAATGGTCCATTCCTTCTCCTGATCCTCAAAATTGATCGCCTTGGCCGGACAGAGTTTTTCACAGGCCTTGCATCTCCCTTTCGTAAAAAAGATACAATGGATGGGGTCAATGACATATTTCAGCGGAACGGCCTGTGCATATTTCACATGGATCGATTTTCGCTTGGCAAGACCCGCATCGTATTCACTATCCACTTTGGTCGGGCATTTTTCAGCACAGAGACCGCAGGCAATACATTTTGCCGGATCCACATAACGCGGGTATTGAACGATGTGGACTTCAAAATTCCCCTCTTCCCCGGAAATACTTTTCACCTCGGAGAGGGTCAGGAGCTCAATGTTGAGATGCCGGCCGACCTCGACCAGTTTGGGCGAGAGGATTCACATCGAACAGTCATTGGTGGGGAAGGTCTTGTCCAATTGGGCCATGACCCCACCGATGGAGGAAGACCTTTCCACCAGGTAGACATAATAGCCGGAGTTGGCCAGATCCAATGCGGCCTGCATCCCGGCAATGCCTCCACCTACCACCATCACTGAACCGATTCTATTCTGTGCCATTTTGACTCCTGCCTTTAAAAAACTATTCCTTATTTGATTCTGTTTTCTCTCCCGATTCTAACTGTTCTTTCGATTCTGTCTCCTTGGCCAATAATTCCTCAATACCGGTGATTGGAATTTCGTTCGTCTCCAATCCGAGCGTTTCTCGATCAAGACCCAGGCTCAATCCGAGGAGCTGAGGATAGAGAATGGAGGGAAGAGGATGGTTGACATTCCTTTGAGAAAGAATCATCTTCTGAACTTTATCGAATTGAAGGTGGCAATATGGACAGGCGACACAAACATAATCCGCCCCAGACTTTTTTCCGTCCGTCAGCTTTTTAAAAGTCAAATCCATGGAGAGCCTATCATTGACCCCCCATAAAGGGGCACCGCAGCATTCAAGTTTCATCGCCCAGTCCATGCTCTCAGCACCTGTGGCTTCAACCAGTTGATCAAACAGGGAGGGGGCGACCGGATTGTCAAATTCCACGACCTGACTGGGTCTTAAGGCATGACACCCATAATGGGTTGCAATTCTAAGTCTTTTAAAAGTCGCTGCCATCTTTCCCTTGATCGCTTCAATGCCTATCTCTTTATGAAGAACGGAAAGGAGGTGTTTGACTTCGGTCCTTCCCTCATATTTCAAGCCCTCTTTCCCGAGAGTGGCATTCACCTCTCTCTTCAAAGGAGCATTTTCCTTCATGAGGTAGTCAGCCTTCTTGAGACTCCCATAGCAACACTTGCACAACGTCATGACATTTAGATTCTTTTTCTCGGCCAAGGCCAGATTTCTAACTGAAGAAAGAAGAAAAGCTTTAAAGTCAATATTTCTCAAAGGGTACCCACAGCAATTAAATTCTCGGATGTCGACCAACCCAACCCCGAGCCTCTCGAGAACAGCCCTGGAGGAAGATTCATACTGGTTTAGTCTGGCTGGAATCGTACAACCAAGAAATAAGGCGAATTCCATCATTTTCATTCCATGGGCTACAGGGTCTTTTCTTTCACCTGTTTGACCGCTAAATTTTTAAGTTCGTAAAGCACATCCGTGACGTGGACTCCCTGGGGACATTGCTCCTGACACTGATAGCAGGTCAAACAATCCCAAAGCATATTTGAACCGAAAGCGAGATCCCTCAACCCTAAGCCGGCGGCGTGCATAATTTGATGGGGAAGCAGTCCCAGGGCTTCCTGAGGATTTTCATAGTTCCCCACCACCGGACAGACGGTCGTACAGGTCTGACACCCAAAGCAAACCGAAAAGGTCTTGGCCTGAGCAGAAAGGTTCAATCCACTCTGTAATGTCCTGTTGGTGGGAGCCAAAGGTAACACCTTATCCTTTCTCTTCATCAAATCACATTGAGCCAAAATCGCTTCTCTCGCTTGGATCAAGGGCTTCTCATAATCTTTCAAAACGGTCTCTTCCTTCATTAATCCACGGTAGAAAGAAAGAGGAGAGAGAAGCAGAAATTCCGGATATCCCTTTTGAAGGAGGGTTTCTCTAATGTTGAACCACAAATCCTGCAAGTTAATTCCTGCCGGACACACCACTGTACAACGGTAGCAATTGGAACAGAGATAGACGCCTTCTTGAATAAGCCTGAATGTTTGAGGGCTTAATGTCTTCCCTGAGGCAAGCCATTTAATGGAAGCGATCTTCTCGGAAGGGAAAATATTTCTGTTGGAAATTTCTTCAAAGGCCATGATCACCGAACATCTCAAACTGCAGGTTCCACAATGAGTACAAGCATCCAGTTCCATGGCCTGGAGAGTGGCTCTGTTCGCCGGAGCCAATTTTTCTTTTCCGATCACTCCATTGGCCAGGAGGCTGACAGAACTTGCAAAGATATGGAACATTTTACTGAAGGGAAGATAAGCCAGCCCCAAGAAACAGGCTAAAAGATGGATATACCAGAGCAGAACGGGTAGATGAGCTTTGTCAATGCTGACACCGATGGGGCGAATGATTTTGGCCACTCCATAACTGGTAAAAGCCCATTGGGGCCGAACATGGCACCCTGCGCAACTCGATTCATGCAATTCTTTGCCTTTGGCTAAGATTTTTTCATCAAAGGGCGCTTTTAAATTCGGAGAAACGGTTCCAAATTCCTTCACCCAATAGGCTTCCAGAGATTTAAGCTCTTCAGGATCGCTTAAGCCAGAATATTCATCCACCATCCTCTTGTAGTCAGAGTAGGCAACCATTTTGGAGGCCTCTAAGAAGAACCCGGAGAGCATAATGACTGCCACAATAAGAATGGCATAAATATCCATGGCATTCGAAAAGAGGCGTGGCACCTTTAAAATGAAACGGCGATAAATCGCGATGAGCACTCCGACGATGACCAGAACACCAAACAGGTTTCTTAAGAACATAAAAGGATTGACCGTGGAATAGTAGTCCTTCCATATGGCAACGGTAATATATTGATCCAGGGCATGCATCAGGAGAAGCAACATAAATCCACCGTAGATGAAAATGTGCATGACCCACCTGAGAAAGTCCTCTCTCAATATCCTGAATTGGAGGAGAACATCAAGGATAAGAACCTTCATGAAGGTAAATATTTTGACACTGAAAAGTGTTGAGAGGATCCCTTTAAGAGCGGAAAAAAACCTCGTGGAGGTGGAAATCTCTTCTGCTCCTATACCGATCTTATATCTGAACCAAGTCGATACCTTATAGATCAGACCAACTAAAAAAATGACAAGGGAAATATATAAGGAAACCTTGAGAAACATAAAGTTAAATCCCTTAACTCGAAAGAAAATGGAAGCGGGTTAAGAATTTGTGAATTTTTTAATTTGAACGCCTCATTCCTAAACCAAATGCTTGCTTTTGTCAAGCAAAAAATCGATCTTTCCCTTTCAAATTCTTATTGACAATCTTGAATGGATTTACATAATTAATTGTAACTTTCGCGCATTTCTACATCAAGGGGGATCGATGCGGTTTGGGTTTCATATCTCCATTGCCGGAGGGTTTTCAAGGGTAGTTGAAAGAGCCCATATGAGGGGCTGTGAAACGGTTCAATTTTTCTCGAGAAATCCAAGGGGATGGAAATATTCCCCTTTAAATGAGAAAGAGGTGAAAGCCTTCCGGTCCTCCATCCAATCTTCTTCCCTCTCCCCTGTCTTTCTACACATGCCTTATCTCCCCAACATTGCCTCTTTCAAATCAAAATTTTACAAACAGTCGATCCAATCCATCGCCACAGACCTTCAAAGGGCAGAGCAATTGGGAGCCTCGTACCTGATCATCCATATCGGTCATCGAATGGAATCTTCAGAAGATCAAGCCATTGAAGCCGTTTCACAAGGGATCGATCAGGCCTTTGAAGGGGTGAAGAATGGCGTCATTCTACTTTTGGAAAACACCGCAGGACAAGGGACTGAGATTGGCTATTCCTTTGATCAGATCAAAAAAATAATCGAAGGAGTAAGGGATCATCAAAGAATGGGGGTCTGTCTCGATACAGCCCACTCGTTTGAAGCAGGTTATGATCTCTCTCATAACGATGGAATCGAAAGCACCCTTGAAACCTTCGATCAAACCATTGGTTTAAAAAGACTCCAACTGCTTCATCTCAACGATTCAAAGACCCCTTTGGGATCACGAAAAGACCGGCATTGGCACATTGGTGAGGGATATATCGGGTTGGAGGGATTCAGATATCTGGTCAACCATCCCTTATTAAGGCACCTCCCTGGAATTATGGAGACTCCGAGAAAAGATACGGTGGAAGATCTGAAAAATATGAAAGTAATAAGAAGTCTGGTAGAACGAGAATAAAAGTTTTTAGTTCAGGGGTTAGGGTAAGGAGGCCGGTTTTGTCAAAGGGTTACGTCGTTAGACCTTAAATCTTTAGCCATAACCTCCTGACACTAATCGAAACGGGTTTCGTCGCCTTAACCAAAAGACCCATAACCTTTATGGAAATCATTGATTCTCATACCCACTGGGGGCCCTCACTGAGCATGGGCACTGAAGTAACGACTCAAGAACTCCTCGGTCAGGCTGAAGAAAACAGTGTAAGTCGGATCGTGATCTTTCCATTTCCTTCGATGGCTTTGGCAGATGAAGGAATCAATGAAAAACTTCTTGACGAGGCCAAGAGAATAAAAAAATTTATTCCTTATTATTACATCTCCGAAACCATGAAACCCATTCCTGAGGGAAAGCGGTTTAAGGGTGGCAAGTGGCACTGGATGCAAGGCATCTCGGACTGTTCATCCAACTACCAGGCCTTAAAAGATCCCAAACTTGAACAATGGATTGAAGCCTCAGAAAGGATTGATCTTCCCATTGTCTTTGAGGAGGAACTCGCTTTTACAGAAGCTTTTGTGAGGAAAACAAAGAAACTCAAGATCATCATTCCTCATCTGGGAATGCTGGGAGGAAATCCGATCGACTTCCTCCATGCCTTCGAATCGAGAGAGAATGTTTACTTCGACACAGCCTTAGCCAGCCCAGACACGGTCACGAAGTTCATAGAGAAGATCGGTCACGAGAGGATCCTCTTCGGTTCAGATATTCCTTTTGGAACGATGAAATGGGAATTGGAAAAAATTCTTTCTCTACCGATCGGGGATGACAAGAAGGAATGGATGCTTTCCAAAAATTTGAAGAGACTGACTGGGTTGACATAAATTGTATGACATGATCCTCATCCATCCTCCTGCTGCCAAGCCATGTGAACCTCCAGCGGGTATTGCAAAACTCTGTGGCGCTCTGAATCACCACGGAATGAAATACAGAGTTCTGGATGCGAATTTGGAAGGTCTTCTCAGTCTTTTAAAAACTCCGCCTGAGTCGTCGGATACCTGGACTAGCCGGGCATTCCGCCATTATCCGGAGCATCTCTCCTCCCTCAATGGTTGGGAGGCTTATCAAAATCATGGCCGTTATCGCCGGGCCATCAAGGATCTCAACCACCTTCTTGAAATGGCGGCACGTTCTTGTCACGTACGCCTCGGCCTGGCGAATTATGAACATGAAGAACTTTCTCCGACAAGAAGCACAGATCTGATCAGGGCTGCAGAAAACCCAGAAGACAATCCTTTCTATCCCTATTTTAAAAAACGGCTGATGGAACTTTTAAAAAGTGACCAACCTTCTGTGATTGGATTTTCTCTAAATTATTTAAGCCAGGCCCTGTGTACATTTGCCATGATCGGTTTTCTTAGGAGGGAGTGCCCGGGGGTAAAATTGGTCTTGGGCGGGGGTCTCATGACCTCGTGGATGAGACAGCCTCATTGGCAAAATCCCTTTAATAGCCTGGTGGATTACTTTGTAGCCGGACCAGGAGAAGCTCCTTTACTTTCACTCCTCAACGGAGGAGGGTTAAACGAATTCAGTAAGAAGCATTTTGGAAAAGATCATTACAGGCCCGACTACACCGCTCTACCGCTAAAAGACTACTTGGCCCCCGGGCTCATTTTTCCCTATAGTTCTTCAAATGGATGTTACTGGAACAAGTGCTCATTTTGTCCGGAAAAAACAGAGGGGAATCCTTATGTAGCCCTTCCTCTTGATAAGGTGACTCTTGATCTTAATGGCCTCATTAAAAGACATCAGCCTGTTCTCATCCATCTGCTGGATAACGCAATCAGTCCTTCACTGATGAAGGCAATGGCCGAAGATCCTCCCGGTGTGCCATGGTATGGATTTTCTAGGATAACTCATCATCTCACAAACCTGGATTTTTGTTTCGCCTTGAAGCGATCAGGATGTGTGATGCTGAAACTGGGTCTCGAATCAGGAGACCAGACGGTACTCGATCATCTGAAAAAGGGGATCCATCTTGTGGAGGCGTCATCCGCCTTAAAAAACTTGAAAAAGGCAGGAGTTGCCACTTATCTCTATCTTCTTTTTGGAACTCCCCCGGAAGGCTCCGTCGAAGCGCGCAGGACCCTTGAGTTTGTCGTGAAACATCATGACTGCATTGGTTTCTTGAATCTTGCCATATTCAATATGCCGATCTACGGATCGGACACCCAGCAGATGGAAACAAAAACCTTTTATGAAGGGGATCTTTCCCTATATACAAGTTTTGATCATCCCAAAGGCTGGGGCAGGCAACAAATCAGGCCGTTCCTGGACAAGGAATTTAAGAGACACCCTGCTATCGCAGCCATTTTAAGAAGAGATCCTCCAATATTGACCTCTAACCATGCCCCCTTCTTCGTCATGGATAGAGCGATGAGAAAATCGTTGAGTCCCCTAAGAAGAGACTGATGTTAAAATCTGGAAATAAAAAATGGGATCATGCAAGACCCCAGAGAGGAGAATACGAAGATGGCGGCGAGGTTTCTCAGTGAAAGGAATCTAAAATTTTTACTCTATGACGTCTTTGATGTCGTTGCCCTAACTCAATACGGCTACTATAAAGAATACGATGGAAAAACCTTCGATATGGTTTTAAAAGCAGCGATGGACCTGGCCGAGGGCCTTCTCTGGCCAATTTTTCAGGAAATGGACAAGAGCCCTCCAGAGTGGGTCAATGATCAAATCAAGGTTCATCCTTCCGTGGAAAAGTTTTTAGAGAAATGTGGGGAGGGGGGTTGGATTGGTGCCGGTATGCCTTTTGAGTGGGGAGGGCAGCAGCTTCCCCAAATGATCACACAAGTGTGCACTTTCATCTTTGCCGCAGCCAATTATTCCGCTTCGGTCTATCCGGGCCTGACATCCGGAGCGGCCCATCTCATCCTAAGCTTTGGAAAAGAGGAGTTGAAAAAAACCTATCTTCCCAAGATGCTTTCTGGAAAGTGGCAGGGAACCATGGCCTTAACAGAACCCGAAGCAGGAAGTTCGCTTTCCGACATTACAACCGAGGCAGAACCAACCGATCACGGTTACTATAAAATCAGGGGCCAAAAAATATTTATATCAGCAGGAGATCACGACGCCGTGGAAAATGTGGTTCATCTCATGTTGGCAAAGATCCAAGGTGCCCCTGCCGGTGTAAAAGGAATTTCTCTTTTCGTCGTTCCCAAAAAGCGGTTGGACGAAAAAGGTCAATGGGTTCCTAACGACGTGGTCACCTCTGGAATCTTTCACAAGTTAGGCTATCGAGGATGTCCCATTGCCCAACTCAGTATTGGAGATAGTGACGACTGCCAAGGCTACCTGGTGGGTAACCCCAATCAAGGACTCCTTCATATGTTTCAGATGATGAACGAAGCACGGATTGAAGTAGGCGTAGGAGCAACGGCGATTGCCTCGGCTGCCTATTACGCTGCTTTAGACTATTCAAAAAAGCGACTTCAGGGGAGAAAACTTTCCACCAAAGATCCTACACTCCCTCAAGTTCCAATCATTGAACACCCTGATGTGAAACGCATGTTGCTTTTTCAACGTTCCATTACAGAAGGCTCTCTCGCTCTCCTGATACAATGTGGGAAATATGCTGATCTCGCAGGCATCCTCACCGGAGAAGAGAAGGAAAAGAACGAGCTTTTATTAGACCTCTTGACACCGGTCGCTAAAAGTTATCCGGCGGAAATGGGTCTTCTCTCTATCAGCGCAGGATTACAGTGTCTGGGGGGATCGGGTTACTGTGATG
Source organism: Syntrophaceae bacterium UBA2188 (assembly GCA_002327985.1). Taxonomy (GTDB): domain Bacteria; phylum Desulfobacterota; class BSN033; order BSN033; family UBA1163; genus UBA1163. The sequence goes on from DCVM01000063.1 coordinate 35,615, forward strand.
ACTACCCATTAGAACAACACTATCGGGACGCACGGATTCATCCGATCCATGAGGGCACCACGGGGATCCATGGATTAGACCTTCTGGGTCGAAAAGTCATCATGGGCCATGGAAAAGCATACCAACTCTTTCTGGAAGAGGTTCAAGGAACTCTCCAAGAAGCTAAAAAATTTGAGGAACTTGAGTCCTATGTCCAGAAACTTACGCAATCTCTTGACACGCTTAAAAAGGTGACTACCCATCTGGTCAATGTGGGAAAAAAAGGAACTCCTGAACTCTTTCTGGCTGATGCAACCCTATACCTTGAGTTCTTTGGAATCTTCTGCGTGGCCTGGCAATGGCTTGCCCAGGCGTCGGTGGTGGTGAAGGCTTTAAGAAATGACCCGGACGGGGCAGAAGGATATTTTTATAAAGGGAAGTTTTTTGCCTTTCGTTATTTCTTTGAGTATGAACTTCCAAAGCTTGAGGGTTTGGCCAAACGTTTAATGAATAGCGATGGTTTGACGGTAGACATAAAACCTGACTTCTTCTCCGATTGATCGTGATCCTGCTTTCTCGTTTCGTTCGAACCTTTCGTCAGGCAGTGTATACGGGTTTGGGTTCAACGTTCACTAAGAAATTTTTTAACTTGGCCATATGCTCTGGAGGGATATTCACAAATTTCACTCCTGCCCGATAATCCCATGTCCAATCCTTCCTCAGATGAATATCCTTCCAAATAACCTGGACGGAGGTCTCAAGAGAATTGAATTCAGAATCAGAAGGCAGAAAGAGTTTCAATGCGAGGCGTTGACCAATCCCCATCTCCTCTGGAAGATGGATTAGCAATCCTCCTTCACTGGCATTAACCGCTCGACCGTATCTTAAAAATAAATTGCTCCTCCCATACTTAACCGGCAAATCAACATCAAATCTGGGATATTTCCTTTTTTCTGTTTGAATGTTTTTTTCCCTTGGCGCCATTAGATTGCCCCAAAAAGATTTGATTTTACTGGAAATGACAGCAAAAATTGTGCCAGAAGGAGATGATCTAATATCGTTCCCTAACTGACTGGAGTTTAAGGCTTGAATTGAATTATCAAAAAAGTTCTAAATTGGACGTTTCTTAAAAGCACCCGACTTATTGTCAATTATTTTGACAAAAATTCATAGTTTTGTTTATCATGCAATCATCATTTTCAAGAATCAGAACTGTTACCCATACCTTTCAAAGAATCGCAATTCTAAAGCTCCCGAAGCTGGCTTTCCATGCCTCGCCACCATGATGACACAGTCTCCAAGGGGAGAGGGAGATAATAAGGAATCTCTCCAATTGACAATACCTCTGAAAAAGTTCTACCTTTAGGATAATCTCCAAAAGATTTAAGTTTTGAATCTTGATATTTCAGAAGGTCAAAAACTGTGGCCATAGAAGAGATGCGAGCAGATGATCTAATACGGCCTGCCCTCCACAGAGGGCAACTAGCACTCTCCGAATACGAGTCAAAAAAGTTACTCAGCCTTTACGGCATCCCTGTCACTAAAGAAAAATTATCCCGCAGTCCAGATGAAGCAGTATCTGCTGCAGCAGACCTCGGTTTTGTGGTGGGGCTCAAGGTATCTTCGCCCAAACTCATTCACAAAAGCGAGCTTGGATGTATTGAGCTCAATCTCAGGAGTGAAGGAGATGTCCGTAAAGCCTACGACCGGATTATCAACAGTGTCGAACTGGAGATTGAAGGGGTACTGGTCCAAGAAATGGTACCGGGACAACGTGAATTGGTTGTTGGGTTGATTCGTGATCCGCAGTTCGGTCCATGTGTGATGCTGGGAATCGGTGGAATGATGACGGAGGTGTTTGAGGATACCGCCTTCCGCATGGCTCCCATTGGAAAGATCGAGGCGAAGGACATGTCTGAAGAACTGCGTTTTAAAGCTATGCTCGGCGCCTTCCGCGGACAGAAACCCGTTGACATGGACATGCTTTGTCACACCCTCATTGCGGTTGGACAGATTGGATTGGAACTTGAAATGGTATCCGAAATCGACATCAATCCCATGATCATTACCCCGGAAGGTCGCGTGGTCGCTGTAGACGCACTCGTTCTACTAAGGAAAGACATAAAATGATCGAATCCATTGAAGCCAGTCCCTTATACCCTATTGCCAACCCGAAAAGTATCGTCCTTTTCGGTGCCTCCAATAACGTCACTTCGATGGGGACAAGTCTCCTCGATTCTGTTTTGGATTTAGGCTTCAAAGGTGAGATTTATCCCGTTCACCCCAAAGAGGATCGGGTGCAGAACCTCAAGGCCTACCGAAGCGTCCTGGATCTGCCCAATGTGCCTGAACTGGCATTGATTGTGCTCCCCACACGTATCGTATCCGAGGCCATGGACGCATGCGGCAGAAAGGGCATCAAACATGCCATTGTGATCTCTGGCGGTTTTAAAGAAGTAGGCGGTGAAGGGGTCCATCTTGAAAAAGAGCTGGTCACCGTTGCCAACAAATATGGCATGCACTTTTTAGGCCCAAACTGTATCGGCGTTGCAAATCCCCGTCACAAGCTCAACACGACCTTCCTGCCTTTTCAAGGCAATCCCGGCTTTATCGGTATGGCTTCTCAGAGTGGGAGTTTTGTAACCCAGATGTTTAGCTATCTCTCCGATTATGGCCTGGGCTTCAGCACGGCGTTCAGTGTAGGAAATGAAGCCAATATCGATATCGTCGACGGTATGGAATACCTTGGCGCCTGTCCTGATACCAGAGTGATCGCCCTCTACATCGAGGGCATCCGCAGGGGTAGAGCGTTTGTTGAAACAGCAAGATCGATTGTTCCGAAAAAACCAATCGTGGCTCTCTATGTCGGAGGGTCCAAAGCTGGCAGCCGGGCTGGTCTTTCCCACACCGGGGCATTGGCAGGACCCGATAGGCTCTATGAAGGCATATTCCGTCAGAGCGGGATCATCCGGGCACAGTCAGTCATGGAAATGTTCGATATCTGCTGGATGCTGGGGTCTGTTCCAAGAACCAGGGGCCGACGTGTCGTCATCCAGACCCATTCCGGAGGGCCGGGAGCGGAAGCAGCAGATGCCTGCGGCCGGGCTGGTCTTGATTTACCATCGCTTTCACCAGAGACCCTCCAGAGACTAAGTCCTTTTATTCCGCGGACAGCGAGTATCAGTAACCCCGTGGATTTCACCTATGGCAAAAACCTGATGGACTACTTCTCTAAAATTCCGAAGGTCTTGCTGGATGAAAAGAATGCAGACATCCTGCTCTTCTATTTTTTTGCGCCTTACCAGAGATTCCAGCGGATGATGAGACAGATGGGTGTTCCACCGAATCAGATGGCAGCACAGGCGGCTAAGCTGGTGGATGCCTATTCCGAGTCAATCATAGGACTGTTTAAAAATCACGATAAACCCTTTGTCGGATATACATTTCAGAACCTAATGGACCCATTAGTAAAAATCCTGATCGAGCGGGGAGTCCCCATCTTCTCAGGACCGCAGAGAGCAGCCCGCGCGATTGGAGCATCGTTTCAATATACACGCCTGCGAGACAAAATCCTGGCTACTGTCTCTCAAGAAGCAGGCTTGGGTTCATCTTAGAATGACGCATTTTGCCCCCTGTTTTTGGCTCATCCAAAATAATTCCTTTTCGCCCTTCTTATCATTTGATTTTTTTTAAGAAGATATATTATGATAATATGATAGATTGAGAGTTGAAGAGACATCTCCTCCCGTAGCGGAGGTTGAATCACCCCTACGGAGTGTCAGAATGGAACAAGAAAAGCTCCTCTATTTTAAAGGATTACTCGAAGCAATGCTCCACGAACTGTTGGTGGAAGCTGGAAAGACATGTAACGACATGCGCCAGGACAGCAACGGAGATTTCCCCGACCCAACAGACCGAGCCTCCTTGGAATCGAATCGAAATTTTCTTTTAAGGATTAAAGATCGCGAGAGGAAATTGATCATGAAAGTCAAGGAAGCCATGGATCGGATCGATCACGGGACGTTTGGGATTTGTGAATCCTGTGGAAAGTCGATCTCTGAAAAAAGACTGATGGCCAGACCCGTGACCACACTCTGTATCGAATGCAAAACCGAGGGAGAGAATCAAGAGCGGATGGAGAGGCAAAGAGGAACAAAGTATAAAAGAAGTTTTCCTTCCTAAGCCTAGATCCCTTTCGGGAAAGAGCCTCTATGCCCGAATTAAGAAAAGATCCCATCCATGGGAGATGGGTCATTATTTCAACAGAGAGGAGTCGGAGACCCTCTGATTTTGCCGCAGAGGAGCGAAGGTCAATCGGTGGATTTTGCCCCCTCTGCGAAGGCAATGAAGATCGGACACCTCCAGAGATCATCGCTTTTCGAGAAAATGGAACTCCTCCGAATTCTCCCGGTTGGACCCTTCGCGTCGTCTCCAATAAATTCCCTGCTCTCCGAATAGAAGGAGAGTTGGACCGGGAAGGCGAAGGAATTTATGATAAGATGAACGGCATCGGGGCTCATGAAGTGGTTATCGAAACGCCTCGGCATGAAGAGATCCTGGCCACCCTACCGCTTAAAGATGTCAATAATGTCCTCTTGGCCTACCGCCAGCGGATCATCGATCTGAGGCAGGACCAACGACTGCGCTATGTCCTTGTTTTCAAAAACCATGGCGTGGCAGCCGGGGCCTCTCTGGAACATTCCCATTCTCAAATCATCGCCCTTCCCATCGTACCGAAAAGAGTAACCGAAGAGATTGAAGGGGCCAAAACCTATTTTAATTATAAAGACCGGTGTGTCTTCTGTGATATCATTCGACAAGAAATGCAGCAGAAACGCCGGCTCATCACCGAAAATAAATCTTTCCTCTCCATCGCCCCCTTTGCCTCACGATTTCCATTCGAAACATGGATTCTTCCCAAAACCCATCACCCCAGTTATGAGCACATGGAACTCTCTCAATATGAACTGGCAGCCCAAATCCTTTCCGACACCCTCCAGAGAATGAACCGGGTCCTCTCTGATCCTCCTTACAACTATGTCATTCACACTTCTTCCTTCCCAAAGGTGGATGGGGATCACTATCATTGGCATTTTGAAATCATGCCGAAGTTGACCAAGGTGGCGGGATTCGAGTGGGGAACAGGATTCTATATCAATCCCACTCCTCCCGAGGAAGCGGCAGAGTATATGAGAGAGGCGAAGTAGTTCTTTATGTCCAATCTGCTCAACACCTATGATCTTCTGAAATCCATCGTCCAGCTTTCCACCTCATCCATGCCCATCCAAGTCAAATTGGATCAAATGCTTCAATCCATTTCAGAGGCTTTTCAATCAAGCCAATGCCTTCTTCTGAAACCAGAGAAAATAGATAAAGAGGGCTTTCTGTCCCGCTTGCTCTCAGAAAAAAAACCGTTATGGGTAGAAGATAGGTCATCCCTTCAGAAAGAGAATGTCCTATTGGAAGAGGAAAGTCTCCTTTCTCCAGCCTTTGCCTGCATTCCTTTGTACGACGCCATGTCCTCCCAGGGCATTCTCTATATTGGCTTTTCAAGGCCCCATCCATTCTCTTCCCAAGAAAGGGATATCCTCCTCCTGATTGGGGAGGCCATAGGAGGGGTGATTCGAAGCGATTGTCTCCATCAAAAGTCGGAGGAGACTCTCCTGGAATTGGCCGCTCTTTATGAAATTGAAAAAACGGTAACCGCGACATTGAAACTGGAGAACCTTTTTGAATCCATCGTCAGCTCAGGTTTAAAAATTCTAAAAGCCAAAGGCGGGGTGCTCAGGGTCGAAGATAGAAAAACAGGAGAGTTGAAACTCAAATGGAGTGTGGGAGGCTATGATCAACATCCTCTCGATGAAAAGATAGCGCGAAAGGTTTTTCATACCCAAGTCCCTCTCTCCTTAGACTCCTCTGGCGAAGAGAAGCCTTCCTTTTCCATCCTCTGTGCCCCCTTTGTCTCAAAGGGAAAGGTGTTGGGAACCCTCACCTTTTACGATAAGGATTCCGATTCTCAAAAATTCGATGAGAAGGATTTCCAATTCTTACTCATGATGGTGAACCAGATGTCCTGTACCATTGAAAACGCCTTGATTCACCATGAAACCTCTGAGATGGCCTGTAACCATGAAAAAACCGTGAAAGAGCTTTCCACCCTCTGTGAACTGAATAAGACTCTTTTGACCACGGTGAATTTTGAACAGATCATTCATATGACCTTGGCCGCTATTACAATCGGTGATGGATTGGGTTTTAACCGGGCCATGCTCTTCCTCGTTAATGAGAAAAGCAATACCTTGGATGGAACCATGGCCGTGGGACCGGACAGTGCCGAAGAGGCAGGAAAAATCTGGAGCGCTCTTTCTCAAAGGAAAGGAAACCTTTCTGATCTGATCACCCAGCTTTCCCCTGAAGGTCATTCAAACCTCAACGCCATCGTTAAGGGAATTCAGATTCCTTTGGAGCAGGAACAGTGCATTCTTTCACGAACCGTTCTTGAGGGAAGGCCATTCAATATCCGATTCCCTCAATCCAAAGAAGGATGGTTACAAACACGATGTGAAAGGGGATGCCATTTAGGTTCTGAGGTGGGATGTTATGTCAGCGAGCATCTTAGCCGTGATCCCAGGGTCTATTCATTTGCCACGGTACCCCTCTGGGGTAAAGGAAGGGTCATCGGGGTGATTCTGGTGGATAACCTATACAATCAGATTTCAATTACAGATGAGGATATACGTTTCCTCGGCATGTTCTCCAACCAAGCAGGACTGGCCATTGAAAATGCGATTCTCTACCGACATCTGGAGGAGGTTCATCAGGAACTCAAGGAGACACAGAACCTCCTCATCCACCGGGAAAAGATGGCGGCCCTGGGAGAACTCTCCAACTCCATTGCTCACGAGATTAAAAACCCCCTGGTTTCCATTGGCGGGTTTGCACGTCGTCTCTATCGAACAATACCCGATGATGCACCGGAAAAACGTTATACCCAAACCATCATGGTAGAGGTGGCCCGACTTGAGGGGATCCTCACGGACATCTACCATTACACACATGATGAATCTTCTGCCTTTAAAGAATGTGATCTCCGAAAAATTCTTGAGGACAGTCTATCCCTGTTCCAGGAAAGAATCGATGTTGAAGGGCTTGAGTTGGTTCAAGAATACTCTGAAGAGGTTCCGCAAATCAATGGGGATTATCATCAATTAAGGCAGGTTTTCTTCAATCTGATCAATAATGCCTATCAGGCCATGAAGGGACAGGGAACGCTCTCACTCCGACTCCATTCTATTGCAAAGAATGGTGCTCCCTATGCTCAGGTGGAAGTGGAGGATACGGGCGGAGGGATCGATCCTGAAAACCTCCACAATATCTTCAACCCATTCTACACCACAAAGGATTCCAGTTTGGGACTGGGCTTACCAATCATTCACAAAATCATCACTTCCCATCGAGGCCAGATTGAAGTGGACAACCAACCAGGAACAGGGGTGAAATTCATTGTGACGCTCCCCTCTCCCGAGAAAGAAAAAGAGAATGGCCTGAAAGGTTCCTAACACGATGCGCAAAACGCTAAGCGCCTAGCGTTTTTCTAAAAAAGGCGGAGGCAGGTCTATGAAAAAAATTTTAGTCGTGGACGATGAAGAAAGTATCCGCTTCCTTTATAAAGAGGAGTTAGAGGAGGAGGGGTATCTGGTAGAGTGTGCACAGAATGGGAAAGAGGCTCTCGAAAAGCTCTCCCTTTTTAAACCCGACCTCATCTCCCTCGACATCAAAATGCCCGTGATGGATGGAATTGAAGCCCTGAAACGAATCCGGGAGATAGAGAGGCGTCTCCCAGTGATTCTCTGCTCTGCCTACGGAGAATATAAACAGGACCTCACCACCTGGGCTTCGGATGCTTATGTCGTCAAGTGTGCAGATTTGTCAAACTTCAAATCCACGATCCGAAAACTTTTAGGGTTATCATGAGGGTGGATGATTGCCATCCGCTATGCGCTCTGCGGTTTTATGTAACGGGGCAGTAGCTCAGTTGGGAGAGCGCCAGAATCGCACTCTGGAGGTCGGGGGTTCAACTCCCCTCTGCTCCACCATTTATTTTATTGTGCAGTTCTTGTGCACTTCAAAAATTACGCCCTTGCCTGTTCTTGATGCCCAATGCCTAATTTATCCGTTTTCTCTATTGGTGTGATGGGTGTCTTTTGGTTCAATCCCCCTTCTAAAGCTTCCACTGCTTCGTTCGGCCGAGGAGAATAAAACCATTCCTCAGATCGATCTTATCCCAAACAAGGTTTAGGATTTCTGATTGTCTCATACCCGTATTGAGACCTGTTATCACAATTGGTCTCAAATGGGGATCACACGCCTTTATAAGCTCCTGACACTCTTCCTTTGAGAGATACCTCAGTCTCCGGTTATTCTCTTCAAGGAACTTTGCTTTTCCGATCCGCTTCAAAGTGGCTTCTTCAATCATTTCCCACTCTACGGCTTTCGTGAACATGTGTTTCAAAAAAGAGTAACAAGTAAGCGGTTTACCGTGGCTGGCTTATCCCCTTTTTAGGTCTCTTGATCCCCTTGACCGTGGTGGACGTGTATCCCTCCTTGTAATCTTCGGAAAGTCATTTTGTCATAATAGTGCAGATTTAACCAATAATTGATAAATCTGATCATATATCTTCATATTCTGATTTAATGAATTCCGAGTCGAAAAAGAAAAGAGAAATAAATTTATAATAAATCGTGTTTCTGATATTAAGCCTGCCATGACCAAAGAAGAAGTGGTCTCTTCTTGGGGGGAGAATTTGAACCAAGAGTTTCTATCGAACAAGGTTCAACGGCAGGATCAGAAATGACTCTGCCTTTTTAGTGAATACTTCAACCATAATCAACAACCTCTGAGAAGGCATAATCCTCTTTCTTTGCAGGTGGAATTTTCAATACTCGCAAAGTATAATATTTTCAATGGATTAGCGAGTTCCCGTCAAATATCATCAAAAGGTTAGATAAGATCCGAAAAATCCCGACCTACCCGATTCGGTCATTGAGGGTGTAGAATGGTACGGTTCCGTTATTACATATATAGTACAGTTGACCGGAAAAGGTATTATCGGCGATACCCACCCTGACCCCCGTAACTCGGACCCCGAGAACCATAGTAACCCCGTCCACCATAACTCCGTGAACCATAGTAACCCCGTCCACCATAACCCCAGTAACCCGGACTCCGGGAACCATAGTAACCCCGTCCCCACCCCTGATAACCATAATAACCATAGGGGTATGAGTAATAGCCATAAGAATAAGGGTAGGAGTAGTAGTCATAAGAATCGGGGTAATAAGCTGGTGGAGGTGCAATTACCGGCGGAGCGATGATCGGCGGGAGGAAAGGCCACCCGAAGGGCAAAATGATCCGAGCCGAAGCTGTGCCGGCTGTCAGGATAAAGACCAGCAATAAAGTGCTTATTAATACGATTCTTTTCATTTTTTTCACCTCCTCTTTATTTTAACCCAAAGAGTTAAAACTATCTAATTTTCCCTATTTTTCTCTATGCGCAAAACACATGTATCTTTAGATGTATTAAATAGGCTTTTTATTCATAACTTTTTCCGCTTCCAAGAATTTAAGAGCAAGAAGGAAAAATAGACCCTGACTACGGCAATATAATTCAAAAGTTTTAGTAAGATTGACGTCAGAACTAAAGAAAACACTACACGGAGCATCCATGTCTTTAACTGTCCTGAACGAGAATTGAGGGTGGTCGTCTCTCCTGAATAGAATTATCGCCTTTTTTCCGCATTCACTTATTCCTTTTTGGGATTATCTCTTCCATTTCTTGCCTCTTTTGTCCCACTCCCCCCCGTGGCTCTGATAATCCCGATTTTCTATGATCGTTTTATCGACAACCTCTCCACAAATTAAGCACCGCCAGCTAAAGAAGGAACCATTGGGACCGAAAAACTCCTCATCAATCAAAGCCAAACCTTGTAATCCTCGGGTCTCAGGGCTTCACCTTACTTAGGCAGAGTTTGGATGGCCTCGGCGATTTCGCTGCTGAGAAGGCCAACGGTCCGGCTCTGGGCTGAAACGAGTGAGTTATAATCCTTTCCGGCTACCGCCTCCGTAAAGGTCGACTTCTTGCTGAAAACCATCCTTTTCCCATCCCCACTGAAGACCATCCACCAGGCCTCTAAAGAAACATTTCCACCGAGACTGCCATCCAGGCGAAGGACTTGCATTTCGATCCGGTAATCAATGGGGATCACCCCTCGCCATGGAAAGAAAACGATCGTTTTGGTACAGAGCAGGGTAGAAAGGTTTTTTGCAAGAACGCGGACCAGGTTGTCCTTCAAACGCTCTGCCCAGCGATCGAACTCCGCCAGTGTGAGTTCATTGCCCTCCCCCAGGGTAACGATCTTTGTCTGATCCAGATAGTCCGGGATGTTGACCGGGCCAATCCCGATGGAGATACACCGCTCATCCGCTGAAGGCTTCATCCTTGGAGGTGGGGTGTCCAAAGAACTCAGTTGGTAAAATCTTGGGGATGGAGAGCTTGCACATCCAAAATGAATGGTCAACAAAGCGCCCAGAGTGAGGAATGCCAATACACGAAAAAGACGGTTCTTCATTTTCATCTCCTTTTCGATGATCATTTGCCTCGAATCACAGATTCTGGCTTTCGCTCAAGGTAGTCCGACAGCACACGGATTGATCGCGCCAAGGCCGAAATGTCTTCAAGTGTTTTGTTCAGCTCATAAACCACCGTTGAGTCTTCACCGACCGTGCCTTCAATCTTCTCAATCGCTCTCTGTGCCACTTTGACAGTTACCTCCGTGGACTTAATTGTTTCTTCGATGCTTGCCGCCAGTGGCCCAATTCTATTATCCACATTCTTCACAAGTCCCCGGACGTCTTTCACTGTTTCATCAAGACTTGAGGCCAGCTCAGTCACTTTTGAATCTGCATTTTGGACAAGCTTCCGCACCTCTTGCACGGTCTCATTGAGGTTAGAAGCGAGCGGCCCAACCTGTCCATCCGCATATTTTACGAGCTTCCGCACCTCTTCCAGGGCCATATTCACGGACCGAATCGCTTCGGGTATTTCGGGAGAACTTATTACCTTATCGATCCCATCAAGGGCGGATGCCAATTTCTCGAAGATCTGGTCAATGGGAATCTTCTCAATCTTTTTAGTCAACTCCTGCATAGGTGTAGGAATGGTCGGAATTTCAGGAGTATGAGTATCCATTCTAAATTCTGCAAATTTAGCAGGTTTGTCAGGACGAAAATCGAGTCCCACTTGCATTTGGCCTGTCACAATACTCTGCATCTCCAGTGAAGCCCTCAGCCCCCGGTCGATGAATGTCTTGAGATTCTCCCCTAATTGCTTCGGACCAATCCCGATGAGCGTGAACTTGTCAGGTTCTATTTCGATGTAAACGGGAATCGAGAAAATCAATTTTTTCGTCTCCAAACTTAAAACAACCTCCGTCACCGAACCAATCTTGACACCTCTGAACACCACAGGGGCACCAACATTCAGACCTCCTACGGACCCCTCGAAATAACAGACCGCTTTCAATGTT
>DCVM01000117.1:0-17349 GCA_002327985.1 Syntrophaceae bacterium UBA2188
GAGCGGAGGATTTATGAGCAAAAAGAATGAGATGCTGGAGGAATATGACTTCAGCAAAGGCAAGCGAGGACCGGTTATCCCCCAAAAGGGCAAAACCAGGATCACGATCTTCATCGATACGGATATATTGGAGTGGTTTAGGGATGAAGCTGAGCGTGAAGGCCGGGGATATCAGACAGAGATCAATCAGGCTTTGCGGAACTATATCAAACAGGATAAGCGTCCGATCCAGGAGATTGTGAGAGAAGCAGTCCGAAAGGAGCTTAAGGTCATTAAGAAAGCTAGTTAATCGCCTTACGTCTTACGATAAAGAATTTGAGCTATATTCTATGGTGTATCGCTCCTCAAGTGAAACGCTCCTCAAACGAAGTGCTCCTTGAGCCTTAGCGGTCAGCACCGGAGGTGCTTATGTCAGCGATTGCATCTCTTGAAGATTTAAAATCTGCCCAGAAAGAAGGTTTGAGTATTTGCGCTATGCTCTATGAGGTAGGTAGTGGGATTAGGTCGAATAGAATGAGTTTTAACTGGGTTGACAATTCCGCAATCCGCATTTGGTAGGCTCCAAAGCAATTGAAAGGCGAAGGTCAGTGACCGAAAAAATCCTTAACCCTGGCCAAATTCTAACTGGCACGCTCTTTAACGAGCCTATGAGGGTGGAGACGGTTCGTGCCCCCCCTCCCTGTCCTAACTACCAGATCATGAGCTAAAGAAGAAGGGTAAAATGGGGTACACTCCTGAGAGGGAGAAAGGAGTGAGCCCATGGAGAATGTAGAGGGAGTGTTAGCGACAGCCTAAAGGGTATCAAAGATAGCAGAGTGGTTCCCACCTCATAGTTCTTCCTGGTAATCTTCGTTCATTTAATTCTTCAAGATATAGCATGACCCTTCGTTGATATAGGATGACAGTAGTGTCCCAACGTTAGTCGAATAAAGTTAACTTCGCTTGCGATTCCGCCGCTCGGCTGCGGAAACGGTCAGCTTGAATGGAGGGCTGTCGGCCCATTGATTTACAGGTATGTCAATCAGATGGACATCCCTGTTGAAATGTACGCCCCCTACGGGCCGCCTTCAAAAGAGTTGACTATTGAGTTCCTGAAACAAGGAGCACCCGCCGAAAATCAACGTAGCCATGGAACCGTTCAGTCCACTATGAATCCGGCATGGATTGCTCTTGTGGAAATCCTGCGCCGGATTGAAGAACAGCCGTATCACTGGCCGGTTGGGAGAACCATTTTCCAGAAGATCGCGTATGTGGCTACCCAACAGGGTTTGCCGACCGGATTTGTCTATCAGAAAGACAGTTTTGGTCCGTTCTGCAGGGAACTGAAGAACGCCGAGACAAAGCTCGTGAACAACAATCTGCTTCAGGAAGAACGGATACGCAATATGTTTATAGTCAAGGTAGGACCGAATTACATACGGAATAGAAAAGACTTCAATTCGTCAATTTCGCAATGGGCTGCCATCGTTGAGAAGACTACAGACCTGTTCATGAGAATGAATACTGATCAAGCCGAGATTGTAGCTACGGTTATTTATGCCGCTGACTCCCTCAAGAAAAAAGGCAATGGCAGTCCAACCGAAACACAAGTCCTTGAATCGGTCTTGCAATGGAAGCAGAAGCGGCGTCCATCCTTGGATAAATCGGTTGTTGCCTCGATTATACGGAACCTCGGCATGCTCCGTTGGCTTGATGTCAAACCTGATGCTACCCTTCCCATTCCAGATGATGAATCCATGCCAGCGTAAACGTTCCTTACCATATCTGGCTAACCCTGAATGGTGAAGTTCAGCATCGTGAATTCCTGCGTTTTCTGGAGAAACTTGGCAAGGAGCGCCTTGAGTCTTTCACCACCCAAGACCTGCTGATGATTGTCCATGTCTTTCGGGAAACATTTCAATAAAATTGTCCTTCTAACTCAATTGGGGTAATAAGGAAAAGGTTCGGGTCTTTTTAGTGGGAAATAGGCCACAAGAAAGTCGATCCCCTCAGGCTTATATCCCGCCCCGACCGGATACTTCCATCAACTTTTAATAATACAAATTCATTGACGGCCCTTGGCCCATCTGTTAGAATTTTTTAAGTTTTAATCCTCCCAAACACTTTAATTCCCTCAGGTGAAAAAATGAGTCTAAAGGACAAGAAAGCCATAGTGACCGGAGCAGGGCAGGGGATTGGTCGGAGTATTGCCTTGAAGTTAGCCCAAGAAGGTGCGGATGTGGTCATTGCTGAGTTGAATCCTGATACCGGAGCTCAGACCGCCAAAGAAGTAGAGACTTTGGGTAGAAAGGCTTTTTTTATTTCTGTGGATGTTACCGATCAAATGCAGGTTCAGGCCATGGTGGATCAGGTATTAAAGGCTTGGAAGAGGATTGATATCCTTGTGAACAATGCTGGTTTTGATCGTCCTGGGGCTCTTTTAAAAGTGAAAGAAGAGGATTGGAATGCGGTCTTAGGAGTTCATTTGAAAGGGACCTTGAACTGTGTCCAGGCTGTTGCTCCCCACATGATCGAAAATGGTTATGGAAAAATCATCAATACTTCTTCTGTTTGGGGCAAGAGCGGAGCCGTGTCAGAGATCAGTTATAGCACTGCTAAAGCCGGAATGATTGGACTGACAAAAAGCTTAGCCAGGGAATTAGGCCGATATCAGATCAATGTCAATGTGATTTTACCCGGGTTAATATTAACGCCGACCATTGCCACGATGGCTGAAAAATATCAAAACATGATTATTGAAAATACACCGTTAAAACGAATGGGCAAACCTGAAGAAGTAGCCAATGTCGTCGCTTTTTTGGCATCCGATGAGGCGAGCTTTGTGACCGGAGCCATGGTGGAGGTCTCCGGCGGCTGGAACATGTAGGAAAGGCAAAGAAGGTTTTTAGGTTAAGGTAAGGGTTTAGATGCCCGTTTCGTCAAAGGGTTAAGTCATCGGTTTTAAAAATCTGTAGGTTTAACGCCTTAACCTCTTCCCTAACCCAAACCGGCTTCCTAACCTTAGCCTAAAGCCACTTTCTATTTTTGAAGATGACTATTCCATCATGAAGTATCGTCTTTCAACTTTGATATCCAAGAGGTAGAGCAATGGAAGAAATTGAACAGGTGAGGGAAGGGTGGAGGGATAAAGCAAAAAAGGTCGCCAAAAATGTGGTGGCCCCTCGGGCGGCGGAGATCGATGAGAAAGGGGAGTTTGCATGGGATCTTGTTGAGGAATATTCTAAACATGGATTTCTTAGCCTTCTGATCCCTAAAGAATATGGTGGAATGGATGCAGATATCACTTCTTTCTGTATCGTCGCTGAAGAATTGGCAAAGGTTTGTGCCTCTTCTGCTCTCCTCGTAATCGTTCAAGCCGTGGGGACAATGCCTGTGGTTTTAGGGGGAGCCAATGATCTGAAGGAGAGAGTCTTGCCACGATTAGCCAATGAAAAAGGCCTGATCTGTTTTTGTTTGACCGAACCTGAATCAGGTTCGGATGCGGCCTCCGTGCGAGCCAAAGCTGTTTTAAAAGGTGACCATTACATCATCAATGGGAGGAAATGTTTCATCACGAATGGTGGAGTGGCTGATTTCTATACGGTCTTTGCCACCACCCAACCTGATAAAAGGTTAGAGGGGATAACAGGTTTTCTGGTGGAAAAGGGGACCCCTGGTCTTTCCATTGGGAAGACTGAGGAAAAGATGGGAATTCGAGGATCGAATACTACCGAAGTGATTTTGGAAGATGTCAGGGTTCCTATCTCTCAACGGATTGGTGATGAAGGAGCGGCCTGGTGGCAAATGATGAGAACCCTCAATCGTTCGAGGCCAGCCATCGGTGCCCAGGCTGTGGGTTTGGCACAAGGCGCTCTGGATTATCTCATTGGTATTCGCCGAGAAAAAGGTTGGACCAGAAAGAAAGAAGATGGAACGGGCGCTCCGTTTATGCTGGCTGACATGGCAACTCAGATTGAGGCCGCTCGGGCCTTGGTTTATAAAACAGCAAATATGATGGATGAAAAAGCGAAAGGCACCCCGGTTCAGATGTTTTCTGCCATGTCCAAATATTTTGCATCGGATGTCGCCATGAAAGTGACCACGGATGCTGTTCAGATTTTACAATGGCAGGGTCTCACCAAAAATCACCCTGTCGAAAGGATGATGAGAGATGCAAAGGTCATCCAGATTTTTGAGGGAACCAATCAAATACAAAGGATGGTGGTGGCTCATACCCTGCTGAAATCCAAATCAACCTAACATTCAGGTGACCTGCCGGGAACACATCCAGACGCTCATCCTACTCTGGTTCATCGATGACCTAAGGTGGAGGATGTCCATGCTAACACCCAGTGAACAGGAAAGATATGATCGTCAGATCATGATCGGAGAGATTGGACAAGAAGGGCAGGGAAAGCTGAAGAGGTCACGCGTAGTCATTGCCGGGGCTGGGGGGCTTGGTTCCCCCATTGCCATCTATTTGGCGGCTGCGGGCATAGGGATGATTCGCTTGATCGATCACGACCAGGTGGCGTTGAGCAATCTCAACCGGCAGATCCTGCACTGGGAAGAAGATATTGGCCAAAGAAAGGTGGACTCTGCCAAAACGAAATTGAGGAAATTGAACTCATGGATAGAAGTCGAAACGATAGCAGAAACCATCACGGAAGACAATGTTTTAAAACTCATGGATGGGTGTGACGTGATCGTTGATGCATTGGACAACTTACCCACTCGCTATACCCTGAATCGATGTGCCATGGAGAAAAATATTCCATTTTTCCATGGTGCGGTGACTGGTTTTGAGGGAAGAGCGATGACCATCATTCCAGGAAAAACCACCTGTTTGAGGTGTATGTATCGAGGCCCAGTTCCACAAAAGAAGTTCCCCGTCATCGGTGTCACCCCTGCCGTCATCGGTGTCATTCAGGCGACGGAGGTGATCAAGTATCTCATCGGGATTGGCAAACTGTTGACTGACCGGTTATTAATATTTGATGGATTGGAAATGAGTTTTAATGAATTCAAGGTAAGCAGGAACCCAGATTGCGATCACTGTGGATTCCTCTCCTCTGCCGAGGGGAGGTTGGGGTGAGAGAGATTTCAGCACGAAAGGGATAGTACATGCCTGTCAAAGTACACGTCCATACAACTCATCGGCAATTTACCAACGGCCTGGAGGTGATAGAGGTTGGGGGGGATACCGTTGGAGAATGCCTGAACCATCTCATCAATCAGTTCCCCCAAATGGAAAAAGCGCTCTTTGCTAAAAAAGATAAACTGCTCAATATTGTTGAAGTTTATCTCAACCACACCAGTGCCTTTCCGAATGAGCTGATTAAACCCGTTAAGGATGGTGACGACATCCACCTTGTCGTCATGCTTGCTGGCGGATAAATAGGGACCCAACCTTTTTTTTCGTTCACAGACATGGATCAGCATTGGCGAGGACTCCCTATCAAAGTGTGGGTGCTCGTCCTACTTGGGATGGCTTATAGTTGTTTGCTCTATGATCAGCCGACGCTCACCGGCATGAATCAAGTGGATGGTAGCGTCGGCGTATTACTGGGACTTTACATCTGCTCGCATCCAGCTGCCCATTTGGTGAATCTATTATTTTTTGGTGGACGAACTCAACATCCATTTTTATCAGGGCGGTCGTCTATTTTGTGGGTAGCGCTTGATATGTTGGTCTTCCTGATCGGGTGGGTGGCTATTTTTGTCGGGACAACCCGACTGATTGGGGGAGCAGATTAGAGGGGGTTTCTTCCTAAAAAAGAGGGGCTGATCAAACCAGCCCCTCTTTTCTTTTACCTTAATGGTTTCACCTTAGTGGGATTCTGACTCTAATGCAATGGCCTGTCTTTGGGCAGCCGTGATTTTCTCAGCGGCGGCTTTCTTCTTGGCAATACTCACCCGGTCCGCATCTACGTAATCCACGGCTTTCACTTCACAGAAACGGACGCACTGTGGATCTCCATCGCAGAGATCGCACTTGAAGTTCTTTCTGTCAATGACGTTAAAATTCATCGCGCCGAAAGGGCAGACGGCAACGCAAGAACGGCACCCAATGCAGATCGTGTGATTCACCATCACCCGGCTGAGTGTCTCGTCGCGCGTAATGGCTTTCACAGGGCAGATGATCATACAGGGAGCATCCTGGCACTGTTGACAGGACATGGGAATATAGAGCCCCTCTGATTCCCATTTCATAATTTTTATCCGGCTTCGAGCAGGATTGGATATGCCATCATGAAAGACCGAGCAGACCTGCTCACAAAGCCTGCACCCGGTGCACTTTTCAGGATAGATTGCAAGAACTTTACCCATGGGTTCCATTTACTTTCTCCTTTCACGTTAATCACACCAGGTGGGAGGGTTCACTTTCCAAACCAAGCCTCTTGAGCGTTTCCGGTTTTGGAATACCATCCTTATCAAGGCCCTTGTATTCATAAAACTCATCAATCATCTTCTTGAATTTTTCTCGATCAATGACTCTGCCGACGACATCGGGCGCACCCCTTCGGGTGGGCTCATCAAAGTAGCGGTGGTTGAGCATATCGCCTTTTTTCAGGTCCTCTCTTTTTAACCCTTCACGGAGGTTAAACAGACGCTCAATCATGTTGCACCGCTCAGCAACATCCCATAATTCCCGAGGTGTAAACTCGAGTCCGGTGTTGTAGTAAAGCACTTTCGGCCAATCCTCAAAATTGGGAAGCGTCGCTCCCAGGAAAACGGTGTGATACTTGCAGATACCAAGGCAATCCACGGCCATGTAACAGTTCTCTTGCCAGAAGACCTGCCACGGCTTGCCAACATATTCCGTATGTTCTGAACTGAGCAGCCCCTCATATGGGACGGGATTACTATAGATTTTTCTTAGGACTCCTTCTGGTAAATGATAAAGGTCAATCGCCGGTCGGCTCCTTAAATGGTCTGAACCGCGGGAAGCCGTGGCCACATTAAGCGCCAGGGCTGGGGTGGCTCGCTCATCAGAGTGAAGGTTGCTTACCCCCTTAACCTGAATCAGGTAGTCGAAAGAGTTCTTTCCAATCTTCTCGGAGGCAATGACTCCTCCTTCAGCCAGGACATTTCCTAACCAACCTTCTCGGAAACAAATGCGTTTGACCATCTCCAGGAGCGCTTCGTCGTTACTAAACCGCAACTCCAGACCATCGGTCTCTTTGTCAGTGAGAATGCCTAATTCATAGAGTTCCATCGCCCAGGAGATAATACTCCCGGTCTCGAGGTTATCCATTCCCCATTGATCGACCAGATGATTCCCCGTTAACAGGGTTTCAATACTCCGGCAATCTGGCTCCCCACAAAAGGCCCCCTGGGAAGTATATTCCGGACCCTCGTCGTATGCTCCTGCATAAGGGCCGGTTGGAATTTTATACTTGGCCCGGCAATGGACCTGACAGCCAAAGCAACCGGCCATATGATAGGGGCCCATCGTTTCCGCACAGACCTCATCAATCGCTTCCGGTTCAATGTCATCACAATAGAGTTCTTGGTTATACTGAAAGTTTCTGCACCGGACACCTCCCCAGGAATTGGTTGCTCCCCAAATGAAAGGGGTGCCAAGGGTCCCCTGGGTTTGGTTGACCTTAGCGCTCGTGATTTGTTCGATAAAGTGTTTGTTATATTCGAGAGCTTCCTTTGGATGAGCGATTTTTATATCCATGGTGCCACGGGCGGCGATGGCCTTCAAATTTTTTGAGCCCATGACCGCTCCCATCCCGGTTCTTCCACCGGAATTTTTAATTCCGGTCATGACATTGGCAAACCTCACCAAATTTTCACCCGCCGGACCAATGACTAAACTCTTAATATCCTCATCTCCCAATTCTTCCCGGATCGCCCATTGGGTTTCCGTAGTGGTTTTCCCCCAGAGGTGACGGGCGTCGCGGATCTCAATCTTGCCATTGTGAATCCAAAGGTAAACCGGTTTTTCTGCCTTCCCCTTGATGACAAGATGATGAAAACCTGCCCAGGCTAATTCAGGAGCAAAAAACCCTCCCATGTTAGCGCTCCCCAACAAACCTCCCAACGGGGATTTAGCCATCACATGAGTTCGGGCGGTTGCAGAGGCCAGGGTGGCCGTTAAAACCCCGCCGCTGACCATTATCGTATTTTCGGGACCAAGGGGGTCACATCCTTTTTTCGTGTGATTATAGAGCAAATAGGCATCCAGTCCTCGCCCCCCCAAAAATTTTTTCCGCACATTGATTGGAATGGGCTTGATTTCTATTTTGCCTGTGGAGAGATCAATATAGGCTATCTTCCTATTTAGGGCCATCTTTCTTTTCCTCCTTCATTTTTTTCGCTAACGCCTCTTCCGCTAATCTTTGGTTTACCTCCCATACCGGACCCCTGATGCGGGGAAAACCATCTTTGACCCAGGCGACGCGGAATTCACTACCACAAACAGGACATTTCACTTTGTTCGCCCCCCGTTCCGGCTGAAGTCTTCCCATGCAACTGGGATTGTGACACCTCACCTGGCCATAGGTCCGAGTCTTTCGTAAAACCTCAGCGGTTGAAAGGCCTTCTTTTTCGTTTCCCATAACAACCCCCTTTCTTTATAAAAAAAAATAACAGAAGTTTTGTGGGGCTCAACGCTTAGTAATTCATGTTCACGATGATGAACAGTCAACTCATATGATCAAAAGCCCAACTTTAAGATTAATAAATTACATTTATATCTTTGTCAAGGGCAAATTTGAGTCCCCTATCTTTTTATCTTGCGAGTTAGGTTCACAATAGTGAACTCCCCATGCAGGTCAGGTAGCAGGTAGCCGGATGTGGCGGGCATGGTATTTCGTCTCATCTTCTCTCATTTAAGAGACGGATTCCACCATTCTATCCAAGTCCCGGCCCTGCTGAACGTAATGCCTGTCTTCGCCTCAATCTGTCGGATCCAGTCCCCAAGGCACGATGCATGATGGATGATAAGAGGGGTGCTGTGTTCAGGAAGGATGTCTTCAAAAAAACGGTGCAGAAATATATTTCTGTCCATTTCCTGCAGGGTTTCACTATCATCCCAGGGCGTAGGTCGAATAAAACCATGATTTGCTCCCTCCTCTCGTCGGTAGAGGAGGTACTCCTTGAATTTGTCCTTCAGACGGCGCAATGTTTCGACACACCTTACGATATCTGCCATGGTGATTCCTTTGCAGAAGTATTGAAGCAGCCGGTCACAGAACGATTCGAAGCCAATGGATGCAAACATGATTTTTACATCCAACCTTTGCGCCGTTGATAAGATTTCGACAAGTTCAGAGGCATGAGCATTGATGTCATCTACCCGGCAGACCAGATTGATCTGTGAAATCTTGATCTCATGCCTTTTGGTATCCTCGAGTAGCTTGTCGAGAGAACAGATGGGGTACTCATCGATGAGTTCGAAAGGAATCTTTCTCCCATCGACATCGGGCAGCCCTGCAATCTGAGTGATGACCTGGCCATGCTCTACAGAGCCGTGGTAGCCCTTGTCCCATGAAACATCACAGAAAATACATCCTTCGCTTCTAACTTTTAGGTCTGGGATACCCCTTTCAAGTAGGTTGATCGGTGGTGGCAGAGTGACTGTCTGGAGTTTGCACGCGTAGGGACAGCCGATTGTATTGAGTACCTGTCCTAGCCGGACCTCAAGCTTTTTGAGGGTATCGGAGAAGGTGTAGATGTTCAACCAGTCGACTTCGAGGAATAGGTTTTTTGTCCAAGGATATTTGGAACATACACCTCTTCTCTCGAGAAGTTCTGGTCGAAGGCCATCAACCGGTCCCTGGAAACCGACCTCCATCATTGATTTCAGCCCCTTGAACCGGTTTGGGTGCGAGTCGACCTCCATCTCACCATGGTAATCTTGCCAAGACTGAGGTCCTCCCAGAATAGTGATGAAGCCTTCCTTTTTTAGGTCTTGGGCCAGTTCAAAGATATCCTTTCTGCCGCAGAGATGTGAGAAGGCAACTATCTTTCCACCTCCTTTATAGTATTGGTCAATGAAACGAAGCAGTTGTTCCTTTGAAAAATCCCTTTCGATCCCCACCACGATAGAGGGAATCGAAAGCCTTCGCTGCAAAAATGTTGCAGCTACCTGAGGCCCCATTAACCCATGGGGTTCACCTGTATGGTGGGTGAAAATAATCATGTTTCTAAATCCTCGGAAATCCTATGTGGTTACTATGTTTTACATTTGAGGGAGTGGCTCAATCATGACTGAAAGGAACATGGATCATACCCATGAAAAAGTGAATAAGGGGATTTCAGATATTGATTACCTTGCCGAACTCATTAATTCTTTGAACTTTAATGCGAACTCCCGCTTTTTCGTTAGGTTCGTCTTGTCCGCATCCGCAAAAGAAATAGCCTTCACATCACAGAAACGGACACACTGTGGGTCTCCGTCACAGTAATCGCACTTGACCGTAACCCTTTCCTGGACATCAAAGAAGGGGTGGCCAAAGGGACAGGCGATGATGCAGGTTCTGCATCCGATGCACAGATTTTGGTCGATGGTCACCCGATTATTATTTTCAGGTTCCCTGTGACAGGCTTTGGTCGGGCACACCTCCACGCAATAGGCCTGTTCACAGTGATTGCAGGCCATGGGGAGGTAAAACCCCTCATTTTCCCATTTGACCACTTTGATCCGGGAGCGGCCTGGATTGCTTGCCCCGGTGTGAAACACCGAGCATACCAGTTCGCAAAGACGGCATCCGGTACATTTCTGGTGATCAACGACCAATACTTTTTCTTCCATTTCCATCCTCCTCAATGCGAAAATCCCTACCAGCTCTGCTGGTGAGATGAATGGCCTTCCCTCTCCTCTGGAGGAAGAGGGTTAGGGTGAGGGGGTAAAGATCTTATCGTCACCCCCACCTTAATCCTCCCCCNNTGCCCCGCAGCTCTGCTGCGGGGTGATTCATTGTTTTACAGTATCTTCTGGGCATTTTCTTTTTTCAATCTTCCCTCTGACAAGGTCTTCCATTTTTCGATCATCCCGTTATACTGGAGTTCCATCAACCGATGCATTGGAATCTGTTCCTTGATTCCGGCGTGGAGGACTCCCACACGGAGGAAAAAACCACCCAAGAGAAGGAGTCCACCTGCAACAAAAATTAAGGTTGTGTTTCCAGGAAAGAATGAGGCGATGTTTTCAAGGACGATGGGAAAGATGAACCCTAATAAGACAATTCCTCCCCAGAAGATCAATCTCATCTCACCAAATAAAAGAAGGCGAACCGAATCCTTTCCTTGTTCCGTGGTTTTATACCTTCGTGCAAGGAAAAGATAAAGAACGATCCCCTCGACAACCACCAGGATCTGTTCCCCGACCATTAAGGTTTTCAGTGCCCCAGAGTGATAGGAAAAGAGACCCGTTCCCAAGGAAGATAGGATAATGGCCATTGATCCGGTGGAAAGCGCTGATACCAAGAAGAGAAGAGGAAGGAGGGGTGTGTTCCATAGAGGGATCGACTTGGTCGCCTTTAAGAGAATACCGGTATAAATAGCGGTTGCGAAAGCAAAGATAAAAGCAATGATCTCCGGGATCCGCCAAAAGAAAGATTCCGGATAGAGCCATTTGAAGGGGAGGACAGATTTTACAAAAAGAATCAGACCTAAAACAATGAAAATGGAGAGAATAATAAATCCACGGGCTACCCAAGAAGTTCTCGGATTCAGGCAGGCGTACATGAACCTCCATTTGATCCCTAAGTCTAAAATCAGAAAGGGGGCGCCGATGGCGACCATGATTGGTCCCCAGAGAATCGGAACTTTTGAAAGATTCAATGAATAACCGAAAAGAACAACGGAGGGGAGGAAAGGAGGGTCTAATTTAACCCCCAGCCAGTCGATCAGGGTTCCAATGATAAAAGAACCGCCTCCCATTCCAGCTAAATAGAGGTAGATGGCAATGATTTCTTTCCATTCTCTTTGAGGTCTAAGATACCTGACCTTTCTTATCGGATGAATAGGTTCTTTCCCCATCCCAAAAACTCCACGCCCCATCCCTGCCTACCGCAGGCCCTGAACCAACATGGTACAGGGCAGGGAGGCAACCCTTCCCCTGAAGGGGAAGGGTTAGAGTAGATTCGGATAAAAGAAAAAGTTCTTTATAGTGAACAAGTTGACTTAAGGCTTATCATAGCATATGGGGCTTTTTTGTCAAGAATTTCCCCAAAATTTTAGTAGAATATATTGACAAGGGTGAATCAAATCTGGTATTTTCATTAAAATAGTTCAATCTGGTGAACATATGAAAAAAGTCCTTTACTCAGCACCTTCGGTCAAAAAAGCCTTTAAGATTCTTTACGCCATTTCAGACGCTTCCAGTGGGTTGGGTATCAGCGATCTCTCCAAGCAGCTCAAGATCGGTAAGAGCACGGTCCATGGAATCACCTCTGCGTTAGAAGAAATTGGGGTGTTAATCAGAGATCCCCTCCATAAAAAATATTTTCTGGGGTATACCCTCTTGGAACTAAAGAAAAAGGCCTACGGAAAAATGGAGCTCAGAGATGTGGCAAAGGTCCCCATGGAAAAATTGATGGAAAGAATAGGGGAGACAGTATTTTTGGGGATCTTAAGTGGAGACCATGTCACTATTTTGGATATGGTTGAATCCCATCATGAAATGAAAATCACATCGCCTCCCGGAACAAGACTTCCTCTCCTTGCTGGGGCAACGGGGAAGGTCTTTCTTTCCCAATTTGAAGAGAAAAAGGCAAAAGAGGTTATCCAAAAAGGCGGATTGATCAAGTTTACCTCAAAGTCAATTGTTGATCAGGAGAAGTTTTTGAAAGAGGTCAAAGAAGCGAAGAAAAAAGGCTATGCGATTGATAACGAGGAATATATGCTCGGGGTCAAGGCCATTGCCGCACCCATCCAAACTTCCTCTCCTCCACCGGCCGCGATTTGGGTAGTAGGATTTACTTCAAGCCTCAACGACCAAAAGATGGAGAAGGTTATTTTAGAAATTCGCAAGACCATAAAAGAAATAAGTGATTCCATGAACCCCGTAGTCGCGCTATGAAAAAAGAGTGATTTGGGGAGCGGGAGACCCTGTCAGGTGAGATGGGAGAAATATCATACCGTCTGGGCGATTATGATCTTCGGGTGGGTAACCAATTACATGGTTCGCTCGAGTCTTTCTCCCCTCCTCATTCCTATTCTCCAGGAATTTAAACTCACCTACGCACAAGCCGGGATATTAGCCACCGCGTTCTTTTATGCCTACACCTTCATGCAGCTTCCGGCTGGTCATCTGGGTGACCGATTGGGCAGAAAAGTCGTCCTCATCCTCTGTACCAGTTGGTGGGGTCTGATGTCCCTACTCACCGGTTTGGCCCATTCTTTTGCTTCTCTTTTTGTCTTTCGTTTCTTAACCGGTGTTGGAGAAGGAGCTTACTTTAGCAATGACCGACCCATCATCTCTGCCTATACCCCAGAGAAAAAGAGGGGATTAGGCCAAGGGATTTCATTTGTCGGATTGGGAATTGGGATGTTTATCGGTATCTCATTGGCTGGCTGGATATCCGATCAATGGGGCTGGCGGTCTGTCTTTATTCTATATGCCTTTCCCTCTTTTCTTGCTTCTTTTTTAATTTATCGTTTGATTGATGAGCCACCCAAGACAAAGAAAAAGGATGAGGCTGAGGTTGAAAAAAGTGGAAAACCTTCTTATTTTTTGATTTTTAAAAACAGAGACCTCTGGCTATTGTATCTGGGCGGAATTCCAGCTATCTATGCCCTCTGGGTAGTGGGGACATGGGCTCCTGCCATGTTTAAAGAAATAGGGGTAGAGAGCCTTGCTCAATCTTCCTTCTATTCGAGCCTTTTAGGGATTTCTGCCATCCCAGGACTTTCCCTGACAGGATTTGTGAGCGATCGGTTAGCCAGAAAAGGGAGGGGGAGGAAAGGTGTTATTGCCATTGAATTCTTTTTGATCTCATTCTGTATGTTGGCCTTGGGATATGGGTTGAAGGTGAAGATGAATATTTATCTTTTCATCATCTTATTTTTTATGGCTGGGTTTTTTATCTGGGGACACTGGGCCGCATTCTATGCCCTTCTTCCGGATATCGTCCCTTACGAAATTCTTGGGACGGCATATGGATTGACCAATACTATTCACTTTACAGGTTCGTTGATTGCCCCCTGGATGACAGGATGGGTGAAGGATGTCACCGCCTCTTTTTCGTGGGGGCTATATCTTGCTGCGATCTTCTGTATGTTAGGAGGAATTTTGGTCCTTATTGTGAGGCCTGCTTTTAGATTTGGAAAGGAACCGTCAATGATAGGGAACGCAGGATTCTGACCACGTCATCTCCCACTTCATCCGTTCTTGAGCGCCCGCCCAGATCCACCGTTCTTACCTTTCTCTCAGATAAGTTCTGTTTTATTGCATGAGATAAAAGATCAGCGGCTTCGCTCTCCCCTAAATAGTCCAACATCAATTTGGCTGTGAGAATGGCTGCAAGGGGATTGGCAAGCCCTTTTCCGGCGATATCTGGTGCGGAGCCATGGACCGGGTCGAAGAATCCAGGGTAGGTTTTATCTTTCGGGTTGAAACTTGCACCGGGTGCCAGTCCCATTCCTCCGGTCACAGAAGCGGTGAGATCCGAAAGGATGTCAGCAAATAGATTAGAGGCGACAATCACATCATACCCTTTTGGATTTCGGACGACATCCATGCAGGCCGCATCGATCAGTTTCGATTCGGTTTTTATGTCTGGAAATCGAGAGGCTACTTCCTTAACGATACGATCCCATAAAACCATTCCATACCGTTGGGCATTTGATTTGGTGATCGAAGTGACCTTTTTTCTCCCTTTATCCCTGGCATATTCAAAAGCAAAGGTGACAATTCTTTCGATCCCTTTTCGCGTGAAGAGACCACTCTGGAGGGCTAATTCCCCTTCTTCAATTCCAATGATCCCCCCGATATTTGAATACTCCCCTTCCGTGTTCTCTCGAATGACAACCATATCAATCTCATCTTCAGAAATGTTTGCAAGAGCAGATTCCACACCACGAAAGAGATAGACTGGCCGGAGTCCTACATAGAGATCGAACCCCATTTTGATCGGGAGAAGAAGTCCGTGGAGGGTGACATCGTCAGGAATTCTTGGATCTCCCACTGCACCGAGATAAATGGCATCAAAGTTTTTCAATATCTTCAAGCCATCCCCAGACATCATCTTGCCATGCTGAAGATAATATTCGCTGCCCCATGTAAAATATTCGAATTGAAATTGGAGGTCCTCAAAGATTTCAGAGAGGGTTTTCAAACACTTGATCCCTTCTGCGATTACTTCGGTTCCAATTCCGTCACCTGGGATAACAGCAATACGATGGATTCTTTTCATTGGTAGGGGGCAACTATTTTCTCCTGATTTTTGTGTATTGGAAAACTAGGACGATGACCAGCAACCCGAAACCAATCAGGTCTGTGACCCATCCGGGCTTGATCAGAGCGACAGCAGCAGCTAATAAAAGACCACGCTCCAGCAGGTTTGTCCTCTTTAGAAACCATCCCTGGACGGCTGCAGCCAAAGCCATTGTTCCGATAAGACCCGTGACGATGGCAGTCGCAATCTCCGTAGCACTCCCTATCAGAACCATCGCCGGTCCATAAACAAACATATAGGGAACAAGATAGCCTGCAATAGCAAATCTCATTCCCTCCCATCCCACGTCCCAGGTCCTGGCTTTGGCAATGGCTGCAGCGGCAAACGAAGCCAAAGCAACAGGGGGAGTCAAAGCGGAGAGGCAGGCAAAGTAAAAGATGAAGAGATGGGCTGCCATGGGTGGGACCTTTAACTGAATTAAAGCAGGTGCCAAGACTGAGGCGGAAATGGCATAGGCGGCCGTTGTAGGCATACCCATTCCAAGGATGACCGCGATGACCATAGAAAAGGCCAACGCCAGGAGAAGGTTTCCTCCTGAATAGTTGATAATGATCATCGCGAATTTCATTCCCAGTCCTGTTTGGGTGAGAACACCAACAATAATACCGGCGGCAGCACAGGTGGCTGCAATCTCTATCGAACTCCTCGCCCCAATAGCCAAGGTTTGGAAGAGACTCTTGAAACCGATCCGGCTTGCCTTTCTTATCCAACTCACAATAATCAAAGAGATGATCGCATACATAGCCGATCGATAGGGGGAATACATCAGGACCATCAGGGATATTCCAAGAACCACAAGTGGAACAAGAAGATACCCTTTATCGAGCATGACCTTTCTAAAGACTGGGAGGTCTTCCTTCTTTATCCCCCATAAACTATTAGCGGCCGCATAAAAATCAATCATCCAATAAGCGGCGAAGTAGTACAGGGCGGCTGGAATAATAGCGGCCAAGGCTACCTGCGCGTAAGGAATCCCCAAAATTTCAGCCATAAGGAAGGCCCCTGCACCCATGACCGGAGGAACAATCTGTCCACCTGTAGAGTTCATGGCTTCGATGGCGCCAGCGACATGGGGTTTGAATCCAGCATTTTTCATCATCGGGATATTGAAAACTCCATCCACCACGACATTGGCGACCGATGACCCCGAAGCGGTTCCGATAAAAGCACTTGAAACGATGGAGACCTTGCCTGGCCCTCCTCTGAGACGCCCTGTGGCACACCTGGCAAGGTCAACAAAAAACTTCCCTGCTCCGGATGCCTCGATGAATGCACCGAATAAGACGAAGAGAAAGATGTAATGGGCAGAGGCCAGAATGGGAAGGCTCAAAATTCCATCCAGGCTGAACAGATAGGTCATCATCCTCGGCCAGGAATATCCTCTGTGGTAAAAGAGACCAGGCATATAATTTCCAAAATATCCATATAGAATGAAGAGGCCGGAGATAATGGCCAAAGGCCATCCGGTGGCCCTTCTAGCCATTTCCCAAACTGCAATGACAAAGAGGATTGAAAAGAAAAAGTCCCATGGATTCGGGACCACACCTACCCGGTAGATCCATTCATCAAATACAATAAAGATATATACCGCAGGCACAACGATCAGAAGAACAAAAAGGTAATCAACCCAGTGCATTTTATCCTTTGGCGACTTTTTCCATCCCGGAACCATGGCAAAGACGAGAATCCCTGCGAAAACAACATGCATGGTTCGGAAGTACCAGGGATCAATCGCTCGAATGGTCAAGACATAGATATGGAAGAGACTCATTGCAAGACCGACAATGAAGGTAGCCTTAAAGAGAAAGCCTTTTAATTCTCTCCCCGGAGAGACCTCGAGGTCTTTGATATGCATCTCCTCGAGTTTTTTTTCAACCTCTTTGATGTCAACTACTTTTTCCTCATTCATTTTATCCCCCTTTTTAAGGGTTATTTAGAAAGTGAACTACCCCGC
>DCVM01000117.1:17385-35511 GCA_002327985.1 Syntrophaceae bacterium UBA2188
TGGCATATTTTTATAAAGGTTTCGTCTAACGGTAACGATGCTTGTATCGTCAATCGGTTACGTTAATCGTCTAAAACTCTAAACCTTACCCTTTGACGCTAAACGATATGCCTGCCTGTCGGTAGGCAGGGGCCTCCTAACCCTAACCTTTAGACCATTTTCATGGTTCGAGCCCGCCTGCGCTAAGGTTTCGGCAGGTAGGGGTTTCCTACCCATCATAAAAAATTATTTAGGAATTCTAAAAAAATGCGGATGGCCATGTAAAATGGTCCACCCGCATTTCTCTTTTCTCAATTCATGATTATGAGCATCTGCTCTCTCATTTCAGAATGAGTTTGTCTGGAATCTTGATCCCCTTCTCCTGGTAATATTTTACTGCACCAGGATGTAAAGGAATAGGGCTGGTGACAATAGCCTCCGGTTTCGTCTCTTTAGCCGATGCATGGGCAGCGATGAGAATATTCACATTTTCAAAGGTCTTTTTAACGACCTCATAAACGAAATCATCCGGCGCATCCTTGTGAACCGTCATGTAGTTCCAGACGGTAATGGTTTCCACATCTTGATCTTTGTTGCTCTTGTAAAAGCCTTTTGGAATGACCCCTGTTGCAAAGAGAGGGTGTTTGGCAATAAATTTCTCGGCATCGGCCTTGGAGATAGGCAAGATGTTAATATCATGAGTGACCTCGATTTCTGAAATCATGACCCAAGGCAAACCCACTGATTGACTATTGGCGTCAAGCATCCCGTCTTTCAGTTGAGAATTAAGGTCAGCCGATCCAGCATTGGCAATCCTTCCAGGCTTCACCCCTGCTGCCTCAAGGATTTTAGGCCAATATGTTGCAGGCGTTCCACCTACAGGACCTACCCCCACGCTTTTTCCATTGAGGTCATGGATGCTTTTAATTCCTGTTTTTTTAAGGGCATACATCTGGAAATAAGTGGCGTACATGGGGAAAATAGCCCTTGGATTCTGGTGCTTCTTCCCTTTGGCCCAGCCTTCTCCAGTCCAGCCTTCCCAAACTGGGCCTGCGGTCACCATCCCAAAATCGAGTTGTTTGGCGTCGACCAATTGAGTATTGTGGACAGGACCTCCTGTTACTTCCACATTTCCGGGGATTCCCATCTTATCGTGTAGCAATCTCGCAAAACCGCCGCCCCAGATATAGTAGGTTCCGCCCACGGGGGCTGCGCCAATGGTGACTGACTTAGGCCAACCCGGCTTCACCTGAGCTTCGCTCATTCCCATTGAAAACAAAATACAGATGGTGACCATGTTGAAAATGATAAAAAATCGCTTCATCTAAATACCTCCTTTGTTTTTTTTGTTAATAAAAAAATTCACTTAAATTTCGAGCCCTAAAACTAAACCACCCCCTTTCTTTTATTCGAGATAGTTAATCATTTCAAGGAAGAATCAGTTTGTCTGGAATTTTGATCCCCTTCTCTTTATAGTACTTTACTGCCCCTGGGTGGAGGGGTATGGGGCTATGAACGATAGCCTCTGGCTTCATCTCTTTCGCTGATGCATGGGTAGCAATGATGATATCGACGTTTTCGAAGGACTTCTTCACCACCTCGTAAATGAAATCCTCAGGGGCATCTTTTTGACAGATCATGTAATTCCATACCGTGATCGTTTCAATATCGTAATCCTTATTGCTCTTATAATATCCTTTTGGAATGATCCCAAGAGCAAAGAGAGGATATTTCTGAATAAACTTTTCCGCATCTGCCTTAGGGATAGACAAGATATTGATTTCATGGGTGGCCTCGATTTCTTTAATGATCATCCATGGAAGCCCCACTGCCTGGCTATTAGCATCAAGGGCCCCATACACGATTTGTATATTGAGATTGACCGATTCTGCATTCATGATTCTCCCTGGCTTAACACCTGCTATTTCGAGAATTTTGGGCCAGTAAGTGGCAGGCGTTCCTCCAACAGGGCCTACCCCCACACTTTTACCGTTGAGGTCATGAATGCTTTTAATTCCAGTTTTTTTAAGGGCATACATCTGGAAGAAGGAGGCATACATAGGAAAGATCACCCTTGTATTCTGATGCTTCTTTCCTTTTGCCCACCCCTCTCCATGCCATCCTTCCCATAACGGAGTGACTGTCACCATTCCCAAATCCGATTGCTTGGTATCGACCAATTGGGTGTTATGGACAGGACCGCCAGTGACCACCATATAGCCAGGGATTCCTACTTTGTCTTGTAATAATTTTATAAATCCTCCAGCCCAAATATAGTAAGTTCCACCCAAAGGAGCAGCTCCAATGGTGACAGACTTAGGCCAATGTGGAGGATTCTTCTGAGCCTCACTCCTTTCCATCGAGATGAAGACAATAGTGGGAAGAATACAGAAATATATTAAAAATCGCTTCATCTTGGACTCCTTCATTTAATTACGAGAAAAGGTATGGTTGATATTGGATGAGGAAAACCAAATTACAACTTTTTGTTGTGAAATTTTAACCATTTCTCTCCCCTCTTGTCAATAAAAAATTCTTTTTTCAGAAACATAATCCCTTTTTTTGCCTATGGATATTGACATCACATAGTGGTTGCTGCAATACTTGACTCATTGAATTATTACTAATACAAACGCATTAAATACAATGACGTCACCTCCACCCCTGCCTACCGGCAGGCAGGCTAACCCTCCCCTCTTTGAGGGAGAGGCTTAGAGTGGGGGAGGGGAAAATGATTTATCTCGTTTGTGTTAACATCGGGCAGAAGTCATTCACGAAATGATTGACCACGAAGAGTCATTTTAAATGAGGGTAACCTCCTTCGGAAATCGAGGAAAAGGATGGTACAGAACTGGATTGCCACGGATTGTACGATTTGCTACCACAGTTGCGGGATGGAGGTTTTGGTCCAAGACGGTCGGATCATAAAAGTTCGGGGACTGAAAGATCATCCTTTGAATAAGGGACGGCTCTGCCCAAAGGGAGCAAGGGCGATCGAACTGGTCTATCATCCTGACCGTCTCAAATATCCTTTAAAGAAAGTCCATGGCGAATGGAAGAGAATTTCTTGGGACGATGCCTTAACTGAAATTGCTGATAAGTTGCAACAGCTGAAAGAGAAATTCGGGCCGGAGGTCCTGAGCATTTTTTCCGGATCCATCGGGGTTGAAAACCTTGAGATGATGGAGTTGGCCCAGCGGTTTAAGGGAGCTTTCGGCAGTCCCAATTTCATCTCCGTAGAGGGGATCTGTTACCGCATGCGTATCCGGGCGAGGCAGATGACCTTTGGTAAATACCCTGTTGAGGAGATGAATACGAAACTTTATGTGTTGTGGGGTCACAATCCCGAGCAATCCGATTTTCCATTACACGTTATACTTCGAGAAAATCTCGCAAAGGGATCTAAATTGGTGGTGATCGATCCTAAGAAGATTTCCTTGGCTAAAAAAGCAGAAATGTATTTGGCCATTCGTCCTGGAACGGATGGTGCTCTTGCCCTTGCCCTGATGCATGTCATTATCAAAGAGAATCTCTATAACAGGGATTTTGTGGAAAAGTGGACCCATGGATTTGACAAATTAGTATCCCACATTGAGCCCTACACGCCGCAGTGGGCAGAGAAGATTACATGGGTCCCAGCTGAAGACATCCGGAGACTTGCTCACCTGTATGCTACGGCTGAAAGTGCAAGCATTTTTCAGGGAACCAATACCCAGGATCAAACGGCAAATGGGACACAAAATAGTCGTGCCTTTGCCATTCTTCAAACAATCACAGGTAACATCAATAACCCCGGAGGATGGGTGATCGGTCCCAGGCTTTCATTAACCAGCCTTGGGATTCCTACGGAGAGGACACCCATTGGCGCTGATGACTACACCCTCTTCTATGACCTTTGGGGAAGGAAAAGCCCTTTCGGACAGGTGGTCTGTTTTCCGGATAGTGTTCCCAACGTGATCAAAGCCCTGATCGTGACCGGAGGGAATCCTGTTGTGAGTTTACCGGATTCGAATGCCTTCAGAGAGGCGCTCAAAAAGCTCGAACTTTTGGTTGTCCTCGATTTATTCATGACGGAAACGGCTAAACTCGCTCATTATGTTTTGCCAGGATGTTCCCATCTCGAAAAGAATGGACTGGCTTATAGTTACAATGTATGTCATGGGCTCCCATATCTTATGTTGAGAAAGAAAGCGATTGAGCCCCTCTATGAAGGCAGATCGGAATTCATGCTCTGGAAGGAATTGGCCAAGAAGATCGGTTTGGGGGAATTTTTTCCTTGGGAAAACGATGAGGAAGTCGTAGAACTTGAATTAAAACCGAGTGGGTTGGGATACAAAGAGTTAAAGGAAGAAAAGGTCGCTGGGGCTTATTATATGCCGAAGAAGTATGGGATGGAGGGATTCGAGGTAAAGGGTTTTTCCACTCCCTCCAAAAAGATCGAGATCTATTCCGAAACTTTTGAGAAGGCAGGTTTTGATCCCCTTCCCACCTATCGGGAGCCTGACCAGAGCCCTATGGGAGACCCTGAGTTGTTTCATAAGTATCCCCTCATTCTTACTACAGGCGCTCGGATCCTTTATTACACTCATACCCAGCATCGAAATATTCAGGGTCTTAATGAAAGGATCCCAGAACCCTATGCAGAGATTCATAAGAACACAGCAGAAAAATTTGGAATTCACAATGAAGATTTGATGATCGTTGAATCGAATCGGGGAAAGATTAAAGTCAAAGCCAGAGTTACTGAAGAGATGCTGGAAGGAGTGGTAAGCATTCCCCATGGCTGGTCGGGAGAGGGAAATGTTAACCTCTTGACGGATGTCCATTGCCGGGAACCCATCATGGGCTACCCCCAGATGAAATCACAGCTCTGTTCGATTCGGAAAGCCTAATCTGCCCTCTATTCCATGAAGGTGTGGAACTATTGGTGCAGTCAGTATAACCCCCCTTCATTCCCCCCTTAGATTAAGGGGGGACAGAGGGGGGTTAAGAGGGGGTGAGGGGAATATTTCAAATACATTCGGCGAGGACTTAACGATGAAACCAGAAGAGAATAAATACTGGAACCCAATCATGGAGACACTGCCTCGGGAGAGGCTGCTGGATATTGAACTGAAACGCTTCAGAGAGGCGCTTCGCTGGGCAAAAGAGAGCTCTCCTTTTTATAAACAAAAACTCCACGGAATTGAACCCGAGGATATCCGTACGATGGAAGATATTTCAAAAGTTCCTATGACTGAGAAGGATGAACTCCGTGCCGCCCAGGAAGGAAAAGAACCGTACCTCTACGGCGACCTTTTGGCCGTGCCCTCTGAAAGATTGTCCGTTTATCATCAAACTTCGGGGACAACTGGAAAACCGGTTTTCTTTCCAGACACCTATGAGAGCTGGCAATTATGTGTAGAAATCTGGTGCGCCATCCTTTATGCGGCGGGATTTCGTTCAACGGACAGAGTCTTTTTACCTTTTGTCTATAATGTTTATATCGCCTTCTGGCAAGGCCACTATGCCGCAGAAAAGTTGGGATGTGAAGTGGTCCCTGGAGGTGGGCTGGAGACAAAAGCTCGAATCCAGAAAATAAGGGATGTTCGAGCAACAGCATTGATGAACACACCGACGTATGGGCTGCACATGGTGGAGGTTGCAAAGGAGATGGGCATCGATCCCAAAAAAGATCTTCATATCAAAAAGATGATCTGCGCGGGTGAACCCATGCCAGAATCGACCCGACTTCGCCTCGAAGAGGAGTGGGGGGCTGATGTGTATGACCACATCGGAGGAACAGAGCCAGGCGGATGGGCAGGAATGTGTTTCCAAAAACAGGGAATGCATGTGATCGAACCCTATTATTTGCATGAAATGGTGGATCTTGAGACGATGTCCAAACCCGTTCCCCCAGGAGTGAGAGGTGTTGCGGTGATCACTCCATTGTGCCGCCGATGCATTCCTCTCATCCGATTTAATTTGAAAGACGTCATGACGGTAAGGAAGGACTCTTGCGCTTGCGGGAGAACCTCCATCCGGGTCGATCAGATTGGAGGAAGAGTCGATGATCTCAGGAAGATTCGGGGAGTCTTTTTTAGCCCAAGTGTTGTGGAAGAGGTGATCCGGGGACAATTTCCAGAAGTGGTGGAATTCGAAACTGTATTGACCCAGGAAGAGGTGATGCCTGTTCTCACACTCAGGGTTGAGTTTGACCCTTCGATTGGCGAAAGCCAATATAAGGAGCTTAGATCCCGCATCAAGGAAAAACTCAAGATCAGGTCAAACCTGACTTTTGACATTGAAATCATTAAACCCGGAGGCTTGCCCCGTTATACGTTGAAATCTTCAAGGTTCAAGGACTTAACTAAGCAATAGGAATTA
Organism: Syntrophaceae bacterium UBA2188; assembly: GCA_002327985.1. GTDB lineage: Bacteria > Desulfobacterota > BSN033 > BSN033 > UBA1163 > UBA1163. The sequence goes on from DCVM01000117.1 coordinate 23,731, forward strand.
CCAAGAGGTTTCGTCTGAGGGTAAGGGTAAGGACGCCCGCATCGTCACTCGGTTAGGTCGTTCGGTTTAAGAACTTGACGTAGCCCTCTGACGACAGACCAAACGGGCTTCGTAACCGTAACCTTAACCCCTGAAACAGGGAGGGAGAGGATTCAAATGGAATACGATCTGAAGGCGATGGATTCAGAGATCAAGACGATTGAAGAGAGAGCAAAACGGTTGAAGGAATTGGGCCAAGGGTTTGAGGCGGTTGAAAAGAATGCTGAGGCGATTCTAACCTTTGTCTATCTCCTCAAAAAGAATGTTTCTGACATGATTGAGTGAATTAGTGTCTACTTCTTCTTTTCGTGAAGGGCCTTCAATACTTTTTCTGGTGTGACCGGAAGGCTATGAAATCTCACTCCAATGGCATCATAAATCGCATTGATGATGGCGGGCGCAGGGGCTAACTGTGTTCCTTCACCAGATTCTTTAGCGCCAAAAGGACCTTCAGGGTCGTCTGTCTCAACCTCCACCGAAATAATCGAAGGAATTTCCATGGCTGTTGGAAGGCCATAATCTAAGAACGATGGATTTAGAACCTGACCCTTTTCTGTCATCACATCTTCGTAAAGGGCCTGGCCCATTCCTCCGACCACGGATCCTTCCAATTGTCCTTCCACCAGCATGGGGTTGATGGCCCTCCCGCAGTCGTGGCTGGCCACCATCTTTAAGACTTTCACTTTTCCTGTTCGGGTATCCACTTCCACTTCAGCGGCTTGAGTCATAAAAGAGTAGGCAGGAGAAAAATTCCCATTTTCCTTGAGAAGAGTGGTCGGTTCCTTGGCAGGCGGAGAGTATGAACCCCTGCCAATGATGGGCATGGGACGATCCGAATATTGATAGTATTTAATCGCTTCTTGGAAAGACATTCCTCTTTCAGGACTTCCCTTCACATAGATCCGACGATTCTTCGCTTCAAGATCCTCGGACCTTGCCTCCATCTTTTCAGCCACTGCCTCTAAGAGTTTTTCTTTCGCTGAGCAAGCAGCCATTTTTGCCGCATTGCCTGCCCTGAGGGTGACGCCGCTTCCAAATGTACCCGGATCAAGGGGAGTAATTTCCGTATCCGCAGCCGTGATCCGGATGTCCTCAAGAGGAACGCCCAATTCCTCTGCAGCGATCTGAGAGATCACTGTCTCCGCGCCCTGCCCGATATCCGCAGCGCCGGTCAGAAGGGTAATGGAACCATCCCGTTCGATCTTCACGATGGCCCCTGAGGAGATATGGCTCATATTGCTCACCCCGCTTGGAAAACTGGCACCGGCAAGACCGACTCCTCTCCCGAAGGGGAGTTTTCCTCTTTTTTCTTTCCAGCCGATCTCCTCTGCAGCTTTTCGCAGAGTATCGCTGAATCCGCAACTCTGGACTAAAAGCTTTGCCGGATGAGGCTCCCCAGCCTGAAAGGCATTTTTTAATCGAAGGTCGAGTGGGTCGATTTCCATCTTCTCCGAGATACGATCAAGCTGTGTCTCCACGGCAAAACGGACTTGAGGAATGCCGTGGCCCCTCATGGCCCCTCCCACAGGTTTGTTAGTATAGACATGGTATCCCTCGAAGAGGAGATTTTCGAGACGGTAGGGAAGCATGATGAAAAAGCAGGCCAGGGTGATCATCAGAGGAGCCGTACTGTTATAAGCGCCTCCATCCGCAATGACCTTGAACTGTTGAGACCAGATGGTTCCATCTTTTTTCATTCCCGTCTTGAGTTGAATATGCATGGGATGTCGTTGTCGTGTGCAGGTGAAGACCTCTTCCCGTTCATAAACAAACTTAACGGGTTTACCTGTTTTGGCGGCAAAAAATGCAGCGCAAAAATCTTTGGCGTACTGGTCGATCTTCTGACCGAATCCGCCCCCCACTTTGGGTTTGATCACACGGACTTTGCTTTCAGGGATGTCGAGGGCGGTTGCGAGATTCCGCCTGAGAAAGAAAGGAATCTGGGTGGAAGCCCAGAGAGTCACTTTTCCGTAAGGATCCACTATGGCTAAAGCTGCATGGGGCTCAAGAGGAGCATGATTGACTGCCTGGGTCTCAAAGGTATCTTCAAAGAGAAAGTCCGATTCACCAAAGGCCTTTTCCACATTTCCAAATTCCTTATGAATTTTGGCGCTCACATTGTTGGGCACTTCTTCATGGATGATAGGTGCCCCTGGTTTCATGGCCTCGATGGGATCGAAGACAGCAGGAAGTTCTTCAAAATCCACCCGGATTTTTGAAATGGCCTCCTCTGCGGCCTCCCACGTGGTGGCAACCACCGCGGCGACCTCATCCCCGATATAGCGCACTTTCTCTATGGCGAGGGCATATTCGTCCTTGGCCATGGGAACAATGCCATATTTTTTCTTGGGGATATCTTTTCCGCTGATCGCACCTTTGACTCCAGCGACTTTCTTCGCCTTGGAAAGGTCGACGTGAAGAATCTTCGCATGGGCAAGAGGGCTTCTCAATATCTTTCCATAGAGCATTCCCGGTAGGGTGAGGTCGTCTGTGAATCGAGCTCGGCCCATTGCCTTATCCCATGCATCAAGCATCGGTTCTCTTTTTCCAACCACATCCAGCCTATTCATTTGAGTCTCCTTATACCGCTATGCGCATAGCGCTAAGCGCTTCGCGTTATTCAATTGTGGACAGAATCGCCTCCACAATCTTCACATAGCCGGTGCAACGGCAGAGGTTTCCGGAAATGGCTCTTTTCACTTCTCCCTCTTGGGGATGGGGATGTTGATCGAGAAAGGCCTTGGCCGTCAGGATCATCCCGGGAGTGCAAAAGCCGCATTGAATCGCCCCTTTTTCGACAAAGGCCTTCTGGAGTGGGTGGGGTTTTCCTTGCTCCGAGAGACCCTCAATGGTGATGATTTTTTTTCTTTGAACGTCAATGGCCAATGTCAGACAGGAGAGATAAGGTTTCCCCTCGATGAGGACTGTGCAGGCTCCGCAGGTGCCTAAATCGCAACCTCGTTTTGTTCCTGTCAAACCAAGGTCCTCTCTCAGCACCTCAAGAAGGGTCTTGTGGGTTTCTGTGAGAACCTCGAACTCCTCACCATTCACTTGAAGTTTAAGAATTTTTTTCATGAGATTCTTCTCAAAGGTAAATTCCAATCACCAAATTCCAAATTCCAAATAAGCTCCAATCACCCAATAACCAAACATTTTTGGTGTTTGGGATTTGAGTATTGGTCATTATAAAAATATGCCAGAATACCCCTCAGCTCTGCTGGGGGGATGAATGGCCTCCCTCTCCCCTGGGGGGAGAGGGTTAGGGTGAGGGGGAAATGATCTTATCATCACCCCCACCTTAATCCTCCCCCATCAAGGGGGAGGAAAGTTTTTTAGAGAATTTGATGCCCCGCAGCTTGCTGCGGGGTAGTTCACTTGGTTATTGGTGTTTGGAAATTGGTTATTATCGAACTCATTCAATGCGACTCCGTTAACTTCTTCAACCCTTCTTTCAAGAGAATTCCTGCGATCTCTCTTTTATGGGCAGGCGAATGGATAGAAGTTCTCATGGGTGAGATCTCCTTCACGGCCTGAGTTGATATTTTCTCAATCGTTTGATCATCAAGAAAGCTATTTTTAAGCATTTTTTCCGCTTCCGAGGCTTCCACCGGTCCAGAACCCACTGCACTGAAGATTATCCTTGCTTTCTGGATTCGTTCATTTTCATCTTTCTCAAGATTGAGAGCCAAAGAGACAATGGGGAATTCAATGGAATCCCTCCGCCTCCATTTGAGATAGAGGGTCTTCCCGGAAGAGGGAGGAAGAAGTATCTCTTTTAAAATCTCACCCTTTCTCAGGGAGAGGGGTTTTTTTCCATCCTGGGTATAGAGTTTGATCAGTGGGAAAATGCGTTCTTTTTCAGGCCCTACCACCTTGACCTGAGCCTCCAGGGCAATGAGCACAGGAGTCATGTCACCGCAATAGGTGGAGTGGCATTCCTTGGGCTTCCGAACAACATGACAAACTTCACCCCCTGCCTTGTAGCAGAGCGGTTTCACGCCCCTCCAGAAAGCGGATTGATTATAAAATCGGCATCGATTCCCCTGGCAGAGATTTCCGCCCAGGGTGCCCATGGCCTGATGGGCATAAGCCCCAACTTCTCTTGCAGCCTGGCAAAGAACAGGAAATTTCTCTTGAATGATCGAAGAAGAGGCGATGTCATGGAGAGTGGCCAAGGCTCCTATCCTCAATCCATCCTTCCCCCAGGAGATAGAGGCTAACTTTGGGATCGTCTTAAGATTGATGACCTGCTTAGGCTGGATGACTCTATGCTTCATATTGACGATCAGGTCTGTTCCTCCTGCGATGAGGGCAGACCCTTTGGCATCTAAGGCGAAGGCTTTGCTTGCCTCTTTGAGAGTCTTTGGTGCTATATATTCAAAATTAGGAAGTCGCATGTGTCACTCCTTCGGTTAAAAGGGGGTGGGCTGATTTATAGGTTAAAGCGTCGCGAAATGATTCATAAAAAGTAGGGAAGCTCCTCAGTGCCTGCCTACCATTGACAGAGTCATGCTTACCTGACCGTTGATTTCACCACATCATTGGAACTGAACCCCGTACCTTGAAATGTCTTTCCAATGGCAGCATCCACCCCAAATAGGTCTGTGACTTTTATCGCCCCCTTGAGCTTGCCAGTGGTCCATCCGAGTGAAAGGTTGGTCGTTGGATGGAAGATCTCTTTCCCAGGTTCAAAAACTTCTAACATATCTCCGATCCGGATGCCGGAAAGTTTCCCTGCATTGAGGTAGATATTCTCCCCTTCCACTTTGGCGATTGTGGTGGTCCAATCCAGAAGATCAAGCTGTCGAAGAAATCCCTCCAGGACGTCATCGAGACTGAAGTCAATCGCTTTGAGGACAGCCTTCCCCCGGCTGTTTTCTCCTGTCTCTCTGGTGCCGAAGATGGGACTTCTGCCAATAAAGGTTTTCAGCAAATTTCCGGTCGAGGCATCGATCAGGCGAATTTCGATCTTTGAAGTGGCAAAGGAGACTTCTTCGTCAGAGGATTCTGAAGCTTTAGAAGAGAGAAGACTGACGTCTGTTACGGTTCCCAGGGCAAAGGCCTGGATTCCGAGGGATTGGTGTGCGCGCTTCAAGGCCGAAGGCTCTGGAACGCTTTCGAATTTAAAGCCCTCTCGTTTTAACATCTCGGAGACAACGGTCTTATCTAACGTGATCACCCGCTGGGTAGCCTCCAATTTATCAGAAAGCTTTTTAGCAACGGCCTCTCCAATCTTCTCATCTTTGTAATTCGTATTATTCTCGAAGTCTAAGATAGCCACCTTTCTCTTGAACCCCATCTGGAAGAAGGGAAGGGAAGGGCTATAAAAAGGCCTCTGAGGAGCTGAGGTGATCTGGGTTTCGGTTTCTTTCTTCGAGGAGGCGGGCGGCGGGGCAGAAGTTTTTTTGGCAGTAGAAGTTTCTGTTTTGGGTTGATGAACCCCCTTTACCGTTTCCATTCCTTCCACCGTCACGGTTTTGCCTTCCGGGATTTTTTCAATCTTTTCGTCTTTCTTTTTTCCAATAAGAGGGAGGTTAGAACAAGAAGCAAGAAGGAAGAGGAGAGTTGTTAAAAGAACAAAAAGAATATAAAGATTTTTTCTGTGTCGAAACATGAGCACTCCTTATTTTTGGTTTCGGGGACAGTCCCGTTATTATAGTATTAATTTTCAAAAGATGTCAAATAGCAGAGAATGATCGAGGGTAAAAAAAAGGCGGCCCCTCGACTATGCTCAGGACCGCCTTTTTGGTTACGCTTCGATTAGAAGTCGTATCTCAGCTTTGTAGCGATAATCCATGGATTCTTGGGGGATTCATTGAAAGGTGCAGCAGTGACTCTCTGATCCAGCGCATCTCCTGCAAAGAGAATGCCTGCCCCAATGCTCCACTTCAGGTTTTTGTAAATCTGGATATCCTGGATGAGATCAAGTTCCCAACCGATGGTCGAGTCATCTCTTAGACCCGATGCACTGATTGCATCTCCGAGGGTGTTTCCGTTCTTGGTTGTATCACCGATGTAAAGTCCCTGAAGAGTGACCATATACCAGGGTGTTATCTTGGCCTTGGCATAGAGCTTGGCCATCCAGGTTCCGCCGATTGCGCCTCTGTTCGCCTGTAATGGATAGCTTGCGAGAGACGGCCACATTCCAAGAGGCAACGCAGTCGCCGTGATATAGTTGTTCGAAAGAATCATGCTCTGTCCCCAGGCTGCCCATTCTTCAGAACCAGGGGGAATGACATAGGAGCCAACTTTACTGGTAGCGGCGGGCCAAGCGTCAGCAACGGCCTGCCCGGGTAAACCACCCCTGCTTGTCTTTCGAAGGTCAGCACCTGAGGCATACATTCCGACAAGTCCGAAGTTGAATTTTTCCCAGGGGAAGTCGACTGTGAGCTGTGTTGCAAAGCCCCTGTATTTGACCTTACGATCGGCACCCACAGGAATAGCGGTATTTCCACTCGCCTCAACTTTGCCATAATCGTAGACGAAGTCAAATTGGAGATTCACAGGGCCCAGTTTTCCATCCAGGTAGGCTCCAAGCCACCAGAAATTTGCCTGATTGGGCGACTGATTTATAACATAATTTGCTCCAGAAGTCTGGAGGGGATACTGATTCATGTTCCAGTTAAAGGCGAAGAAACCAGGGGTAATCGTCCCGATCTTCGCATTGACGAACATTCCGTAGACATCCACATCGTCTGCGCTCGCATCCCTGCCCTCAACTGCTTTGGCCCACTGCAGGCCGATGGTTACCGGGTCGATCTTCATGGACCCTGTAATGCCTGTACCGTCAGTAATCATAAACATATGGGGTCGGTGTCCGAGAGGTTGAATACCTACCCTGACTTGCATTGGTACAGGGATTCCGAAATAGGGAAGCGCGAAATCCATATAGAGGTTTTTGACTTCGACTCCGGCCCGGTCAGCCGTCCAGAAGCCTAAATTACCTCTATCACCAGCCGGACTACCCCACCGGCTTGAATCCAATTCAAAAATAATCGTCCCGCTCAATTCTTTGCCCATGATAGCATCGAATCTGAGAGTGCCACGATACTCCATGTAAGAATTGGTACGGTCCCAGGCCCCGCTGTCTACGGGATTGGTCCAGGGACTTTCAGGCCTAAATCCTGCTGCCGGAACACCGGGGGCATATGCAATACCACCACCACCCCATCTCGTGGTGATCATGTCACCTGTTGCGCCGCTTGTAATGTTTCTGTACCAGAATGATTCTGCCTGAAATGCACCTGATGCCCTGAATTCAAGTTTGGGCTGCGCATAGACCGTGGCGCTAAAAACCATGACCATCAACCCAATTAACCCTAACACAATAAACTTTTTCATCTCTTTTCCTCCTCCTTCAATTTTTAGTGTCTTGTGAATCGTGTTTTGTGCCTGCACGCCGAAGTACCGTGTTTCGGCACGCAGGTGTGATGCTTAAATCCACTCGCAAAATTCACTACCACTAACCTCACTTAACCATTTCACCTCCTTTCTTTCTTGAATTTGTGAAGAACAAATACAATAAGATTAAAATTTTTTAATCCTATACCACCCTTAAAGAAAGTTGTCAAGTTTTTTTTTGTATTTTTTGTTTCCCCCCATTATAAAAATATGCCAGAATACCCCTCAGCTCTGCTGGGGGGATGAATGGCCTCCCTCTCCCCNNAGAGGGTTAGGGTGAGGGGGAAATGATCTTATCATCACCCCCACCTTAATCCTCCCCCATCAAGGGGGAGGAAAGTTTTTTAGAGAATTTGATGCCCCGCAGCTTGCTGCGGGGTAGTTCACTCGCATTGTTATTACTTAAACAGCTTGTAAAAAAGGATTTTGCTTGTGCCTTTTCTCGCCATGATCCCGCCAAGGTCTATCACGGCAACGACCAAATCTTCCTCGCCGTCGTTGTCAGCGTCTTTGACCTGAAAGTCAGAGATGTAACCCTCGATCTCTTTGCTCTTCCAATTTGTTGACAAAGTCCCTTCGTCCCAGACCAGATTATATATTTCCCCGCTGTCAAAAGTTCTAATTCTATCAAGAATTCTCATTGTCGAGGAGACATTTTTGTTGATGATCACCTCGTGAAATCCGTCCCCATCCATATCTTTTGTGAGAATTCTTCCAGGAATGTAGACTCTCCAGGCCGGCGCTCCCGATGGTCCGAATCTGTAACTCCAATCGAACTTCTTTCTGGTGTCGTAGAAGTTGGCGGTTCCTCCATATTTTTGCCTGCTGCTCCAGATGTCCCTTCCATCCTGGCCAACTATTCTTAATCGCTCCGAATCATCAATCGCAAGAAGGTCTAATGCCTCTTTGCTTCGAATATTCCCGAGTGCAATACTATAAATTTCAGTCCCTTTCGGGAAAGGCATCTTGGGTCCCCTTTCAAAGGATTTTTTCTTCCATATAAACTTATAGATGGGGCCGGAATACAAGCCATCAGAGCCCATCTTTTGTCCCAACAACGTCGATCCCTCTCTGGGATGGTCCAGCACCCGAAAATACCAGCCTGATTTTTCGGCGATCTTTCTAAATTTTCCTTCTTCAAACTCAAGGATGAATGATCGGAGGTCATCTCCAGCCACCGCGGTCACGATCATTTCAGCGAATCCATTTCGATTGATGTCCGCCACATCGAGGGTCAGGAAATTGTGCTGGGACCCGGTTTCAATCTTCTGAAACAGGCGCAGTTTTTCTCCATCATATTTAAAAACGTAGAGGTTATTTTCATCCATGATGACCACTTCATTCTTTTTGTCCCCATCCACATCGCCCACGTCGATCCCTTTGATTTCTATGCCAAACGTCTGGCTCTTTTTGAAACCCATTTCCTCCTCTCTCTCCCGAAGGATCGGCGAGCGCCTTGGTTCACCGGGCCGGACTGCCATGGGGCGATGGCCAAGGATTTTATATCCGATCTCCTGGGCAAAATCTCCGATTTTCGCCATGACGTCATCGATCCCTTTGTGCTGGGTATAGACACCAAGAGGGGGCTTCTCTTCGGTGATGCTAATCAATCGGGCATCCAAGCTGATGTAGTTGCCGATCTTGGTGAGGCTTCCGAGGACAATAAAGTCTGCTCCCACCCTCATCCCGATCTTTGCAGCGACCGCTTCATCGAGACGCATTGGCCTTTCTTCATAAAGGGCCCGTTCCACGACTGAGCGTTCGATTACAATAATTTTTCCTTCCACCGTGATTCGGGAGGTGAGGATGTCGTAGATCCCCTCGCGAAGATAGTCTAAGTTCTCCTGGCTGTGAATCAAAAAAGGGAGGATGGCTACTTTATAAATCTTAGCAGGATCGCTGGTGGCTTGGGTCCCCGAGGGTGAAGGGACGATTAAAATCGAGATAAGAAATAGGCATAATAATAACCCTTTAAATTTCATCGGAATTCCTTTCGTGGGGTGTGGTTTTTTTGTCCTCAGGAGTGGACACGAATATAATGATTTATTTGTGGAGATTTGTCAAATCCCCCCTCGGTCCCCTTTGGCAAAGAGATTGTGTCATAATCACAAGGAAAGGGGGAGAGGCAGTCAGGTTCCAAAGATTTAGAATGCGGGTCTTTTAGGTTATGGAAAATCGTTGCTTGTATAAAATCGAATTTTTTCATACACTTGGGACACCTCAGTCCGAGCAGTTAAAGGTGACCGCTCTAAATCTTTTCTACCCGACCGCCTCTCCCCTTTTTTATATAGTCGGTCTTTTCATATTACGGCACAGCCTCAAAGGGGAGGTGAGGGGGGATTTGATCATTTTGCAAAGGTCTTTTTTGGATCAGCCGATTTTAAATACCATGGCTGCTCCTGTATCACCAGCAGCACAACCAGCCCATAGGCCATAACCCCCGCCGAGGATGACAATCTCCTCGATCAGCTCAGCAATGAGTCTTCCTGCGGTGGGCCCTTGGGGATGCCCGTAGATCATTGAATTCCCGTAATTGTTCATCCAATACGCATCCATCCCCATCATTTTGCTCATGTAAATATCATTGACTACGAAGGGGCTGTGGGTTTTTACTACCTTGAGATCCTTGATCTTGATTCCTGCATCGCGAAGAGCCATTTCCGATGCGGGAACAGGGGCTTCTGCCATATAACCCTTCTTGGCTCTTGCAAATCCGTAGGAAATAATTTGAATCTCCACTTTTGGATCGGCACTAAGCTCTTTTGCTTTTTCCCGGGTGGTGACGAGAAACCCAGCGTTCCCATCTGCAGGATGGGTCTGTGAACCATAACTGTGTACGCCCCCGGGCTCAACAGGAGCAAGTTTGGCAAGACCTTCTGCGGTGGTGGGTATAATTCCCTCATCCACCTCAATGAGTTTTGTCTCATTTCTGCCTACTCTGACTTCAGCAGGAAACATATATCTTTTTTGAAAAGCCCGGTCGTTAGCCAAAGAATCTAAATACTGTTGATACCTTTTGAGGGTGACTGCATCGCATTCTTCCTTTGAAGTTCCTATGTTCTTGGCCACATTTTCAGCTGTCTGAATCATTTTAAAACCTGCCCAGGGATCCCTGTTAAAATTGTCCATCATCCAATTTTCGGATTCTACTTCTCCTCCAGGGCCAAGAGGATTGGGCCAGACCGTATGGGGCCCATTTGAACAACGATCTGACATCAAAGCATAGCCTATCTGGTAAGCTCCAATTTCAATATTTGTGGCGGCCAGATAGATGCACGTGGTGGAGGTGGTACAGGCTTGATTGACCATCAGGGCCGGTATGTCTTTGGCTCCTTCCACTAACATGGCTGCTGCCCACGTATGGCTATAGAAAAGATGATGCTGGGCTATGGTCACTCCATAGTAAAGGTAGTCAATCACAGTGGGATCCATTTTTCTCTTTTTAAACCATCGATTGGCTGTCTTGGCTCCGAGCGCGATAGCATTTTCATTTGCAAGACTTCCCTGCCAGCGACAAAATGGTGAAGAGTAATAACCTTTAAACGGAATAAATACCTTGCTCAGTCGACTCATAACAGTACCTCCTCCCTTGTATAGAAGATAGTATAGCACAAAGCGCATGGCGCATAGCGTGAAATACCAAAAAGAACATTTTCATGGTTCGAGGGCAATCCCCCAACTATGCGGTATAGTGTTTTCATGGATCTCAATTCATCAGGCGCTGTTAAATTTTTCACATAAGTTAATATAATCTATTTTTGATGTCAATTCATTTTTTTAAGATTTCTGAAAAAGTTTAGAACTCCTTGATTACACAGATTAAAATTAAGATTACACCGATTCAACCCATAAAGAGATGGACAAAAATCTTCGTCATCGTTTTGAAAATCGGGGTAATCAGGAGATGCCTGTCGATTCTTTTTAGATTCCTCCAAAAATTATGTAGAAAATAATGGTTTCGTCTAAAGACAACGGTAAGGATGCCCGTATCGTCGCACGGTAACGTTGTTCGTCTTCAAATTCTTTAACCCTACCCTTTTGACGATATACGAAACGGGCTTCGTAGCCCTAACCTATCAACTTTATAAAAATATGCCAGAATACCCCTCAGCTCTGCTGGGGGGATGAATGGCCTCCCTCTCCCCTGTGGGGGAGAGGGTTAGGGTGAGGGGGAAATGATCTTATCATCACCCCCACCTTAATCCTCCCCCATCAGGGGGGAGGAAAGTTTTTTAGAGAATTTGATGCCCCGCAGCTTGCTGCGGGGTAGTTCACTGTTCGTTGTACATAGTCCATCGTATGTCACTGGCTTCGAAACGGGCTTCGTTGCCCTTACCCTTT
>DCVM01000020.1 GCA_002327985.1 Syntrophaceae bacterium UBA2188
TCAGATTTGAAATCATTATTGCAGCATCTCAGGTAATGCGTCACTGAAGCGGGGGGCCATGGGTAGGGGAGGCTTTAGCCTCCCATTCTAAAGGGCGACTGAAGTCGCCCCTACCCTGTTTAGGTGAGGCATTACCATCTCAGAAAAAATATGATTGAACCTGAAAACATGTTGTAGTTAGAATTAATAGGTTCTGAGATTTTTGGACAAGGATGTCTTTGAGAATATGGGCAGAGATATGGAAAGGGTATGGAGTTGTCTATGATTTATAAAATCTCCCCTGACCCCTCTTTGCCAAAGAGGGAGAGAAAATATTCAGAATTGACCCACTCATTTATGCGAAAAGCCATAAAAAATCAAAGGGGGGTTTCTCTGGTGATTGCCCTTTTGATCCTCCTTGTTCTGACGATTCTTGGAATCAGCGCCATCAGCACGACCACCTTTGAAACCAATATTGCTGGAAATGAGAGGCTTTATAACAGGGCTTTTTATACCTCTGATGCAGGCGTGGACTATTTCTTCAGCCGGGGGGACTTTTATATTTCTGTTCCAAATTCGGCAGGGACGGTTGACAGTCGTGCCCAAGGCTTACCGCTGGGGGAAGATTATTTTCTTATGAATTGGGATAGAAGAATTTCTGATCTCGGTCCTCCCCTCAGATATGAATTTAAGATCACCTCACGGGGGATTTCTCCGAGTTTTCCCTCGGCAGGGAGGGTCACTATAGAGGCTGTTATGGATGTAGTCGATACCGGCCCGCCCCCTAAATATGCAGGAGAACCATAAGCATTATAATGGATAGGGTTGGGGTAGGTTAGCCTTAAGACTATTCAGGAGAAAACAGATGAAAAACTTGATATGTTACAAAGGGTTCGTTTTTCTTGTTTCCCTTTCCTTATACCTCCCAGGTCTCACCTATGCTCAATCTGACCTCATTGAAGTAGCCCCGCCAAACGCTATGATCATTTTCGATTCCTCAAGCTCAATGAATCAGGATGAAAAGGGAAATGTGGTCAATTCAGGAAATGCCAAAGGGGAAGATGGTGTCGTCAGAGACTATCAAGCCGGAGGTAATCATCCTAACAGCAAGCTGTATCAGGCCAAACAAAAGATAAAAGAAGTTATCAAAGACCTTGAAGATATCAACCTTGGCTTTTCGACTTATGGCCAGGCGAAAAAAGATTTGAGGCGAGGATATTATGTGAGGAGCTTGCAGAACTGGACTCCAGCTATCCCGCCCACATCTGATCAATGGAGATGGACAAAAAAATACTGGAGGTTCAGGAATTATAGCCACACCTTCACCAGCACTTCCAATACATTGGATAAAAGCATTGGGGATATTTATATTGAAAAAAATCATACCTTTGACGATTCTCCATTTAATAATGGCAAATCCGTTCCCCCTCCGCATGGGGGGACGTATAAAGCTGACCTCACCCATAGAATAACCAATATTTCACTCAATGCCGAGACCAATGTATATACTTACACTTATACCTCTGATCCTCACGACCATTATGAGGAAACCACTCGAACGCTCACCTTCGGTAATAGTAATTCCATTGATTGCAATACCTTATTTACAAAACCTTGGGGAGGTCCCCCTGTTTGGAACACCTATGACGAGGCAAACGCACCATCCCATGCCTGGAGATGCATAGGTCCAACCAAGATACCAGGTTCCGCAGGCGCTCCTGGCTTTTTTGGTTCCAAATATGATGAATATTCGTGGAATACTTTAGACAATACCATTCCTGGATACCCCACATGCCCTGCAAACTATGGTTTGGATAACAATTGGAATCCTGTTGGTGATCCTCCAACTCAAGCCAATGCCTGGACCAAATGGACTCTTGTCAATTCGAGTGATCCAAAAATCCCTGCCTCAGGCCAGTATTTGAAGATTACCGGGATTAATTGCTACGATGCCTCTACCTATTCATACCCGGCGGATGGTTCGGCCAGTAAGCCTCATACATGGAGTTATTATAAAGAGGTTTCGGGAAACTGGTCTGTCAAACCAGACCCATACTTTCCCTCAAGAGATGGCGCTGGAAACTTAAATAACAATCCGGGAATGCTTGATAATCACCACTTCTTCATCAATATCCCTCAAATCGATGATGCCAATAATGATTATGCCAACAGAAAGGCCATTGTCGACTTACTGGATCTGGCTCCTATACAGAGTCCTGAGACGGGAAAATTCCATTCAAAACTGCCTTTAAAGACCCTTGATCCCGATCCAAAAAAGCGAAATAGCATCACCTCAAGTGAGGATAGTCCAGTAAAGCAAACACCCCTTTATGCAACGCTTAAAAACGCCCAGGATTATCTTGATAGCTATATCAAGCAGGATGCGCTTAGTCAGGTCAATTGCAGAGGAAATGCCGTTATCTTGATCACGGATGGTTTGGAGAGTTGTGAGTTTATCGATCCACTCCACCCAAACTTTGGCGCTGCCTCAACGGTCGCCGACCAGATGAAGGCCAACCTTAATGTTAAAACATTCGTGATTGGCTTTGGCAAAGATGCCGGAACCAATAAAAGCTCTTTGGACGACATTGCGAAAAAAGGGGGAACCGATCAGGCCTATTTCGCTGCAACCAAAGAAGAATTGCAGAAAGCACTCCAACAAATTTTTGAAATCATCAAAGCGGATAAGGTTGCCAGATCAACTCCTGTTGTGACAAGGAGTCGGGACAGACTTTACAGAGGTTATTTCAATTTTAAGGGCCGGATGGGACATCTTGTGGCTTATGAGATATCAGCAGACGGGACAGTTAAAGGAGAAGTGTCATGGGAAGGCGGAGCCTCATCAGGGAATGGTGGGGATGCGGGCTGGGTCATGAAAAACAAGGGAAGGGGCAAAGTCTACACGTGGATCCAAAATAGCATAAACCCGTCTCTGTTGGAGTTTGATGATAAGAATGCCAAAACATTGGACAGTTATCTAAATCCTTTGGCGGAAGATATAGACGGAAACGGGAAAGTTGATTGGAAAGACGCTAAAACCATTATCAAATTCATTTTAGACGCCAATTACGATGATAGCACAGATGGAGGAACGCACGGTGCTGGCCATCACAAAGGAAAGAGGTCAACCGACTGGTTCCTGGGAGATATCTATCATTCTTCACCGTTGATCGTGGCGGACCCTCCTTTGAATTTTCCGGATATTCCTGCTTTTACCACAAAATATTCGGACTTCAAAACAACCTTTAGAGATGCAGTGATCTACATTGGAGCCAATGATGGGATGCTCCATGCCTTCAATGATATTGATGGAAAAGAGAAATTTGCCATCATCCCCAAGAATCTCCTCGGAAAATTGAAAGAATTAAGGAT
>DCVM01000103.1:0-2384 GCA_002327985.1 Syntrophaceae bacterium UBA2188
CATTTTCACGCATTATTGAGGTTAATAAAATTGCTTGAAATGTCATCAATTAAATAGTGAGATTAAAATTTCTTCAAACCCTTTCACCTATCCGAATGAAGTGGGTTTGGCGTTGGATCTTTCTCGGAGTTCTTATCGGGGTGATCTCAGGCTTTGGAGCCATTCTTTTTAACTTTCTCCTTCAACGGGGAACCCAATTCTTTACGAAAGACCTTCTCACTCTTTTCCTTCCAGAAAAACTCCAGGAATTTTCTCTATGGGGGTTTCCTCTCAGTCGATGGATGATCCTATGGGTCCCTGCCTTAGGAGGGCTCTTCTCAGGCCTCCTCATATTTCGTTTTGCCCCTGAAGCAGGAGGAGCCGGGGTGAACGCTATGATTGAAGATTTTCATCGTGGAAAAGGAGTGGTTCGAAAGAGGGTTCCTGTGATTAAAATGATCGCTTCCGCCATCACCATTGGATCAGGAGGTTCTGCTGGGAAACAGGGACCTATCGCTCAGATCTGCTCCGGATTAGCTTCCTTTCTATCCTCCCTTTTGAAGATGGATGACCGGGACCGTCGGATCATGTTATTGGCAGGTGCGGCCGGGGGAATTGGGGCCATCTTTAAAGCCCCTTTGGGTGCAGCCCTTTTTGCTACAGAAGTCCTCTACCGGAGAACGGAGTTCGAGTTTGAGGGGATTATTCCTTCCATCCTCTCCTCGATTGTAGCCTATACCGTTTTTACCCTTTACTATGGATGGGAGACCATCCTCCATATTCCAAGATTATCTCCTATCCTTGCTCCCAGTGAACTTCTCATTTATGGTGTTTTTGGAATTTTCTGTGCGGCCATCGGTTTCTTATACATCCATTTCTTTTACGGCATAAGGGATCGCTTCTTTAACAGACTCCCCTTTTCAAAGTTATTCAAGCCCGCATTAGGAGGGTTCATGCTGGGGATCCTAGCCTTTTTTTTGCCGCAGGTATTGGGAGTGGGCTACGATTCGATTCAATCAGCCATTGATGGGAACCTAACCTTATGGATGATGTTGGTCCTTGTTTTCGCCAAAATCTTTGCCACTTCTTTTACCATCAGTTCTGGAGGAAGCGGGGGCATCTTTGCTCCTTCCCTTTTTATCGGTTCCATGTTGGGTGGTTTCTATGGACGAGTCTGCTCTACCTTATTCCCTGAGCTATTATTGAATCCGAGCGGTTTCGTTTTGGTTGGCATGGGAGGTTTCTTCGCCGGGGTGGCTAAAGTTCCTATTGCCTCATTGATTATGGTCGCTGAGATGACGGGGGGCTATAGCCTGATTGTTCCGATGATGATCGTTTCCATCATTTCCTATCTTTTATTGGGAGAGACTTCACTCTATGAGAAACAGGTTTCCACCCGAATCGATTCCCCAGCACATGTTGGTGATTTCTCTGTTGATCTTCTGGACCATATCTCTGTCAAAGAGGCCCTCCCTCCAGACAGGAAAGTAGAGGCTGTTCCAGAGGGTATGCAATTTGAGGAGATCCTCCAATTGATCGTTCACTCGAATCAAAACAATTTTCCTGTAGTGGACCAGAATGGTCGTTTGAAAGGGATCCTTTCATTGACCGATATTCGGAGGGTCATGTTCGAGAGAGAACTTCATAAGCTGGTCATTGCCAAAGATATTGCCGTAGAGGAGGTCCTGACCGTAAGGCTGGAGGATAACCTCAATACCGCCCTGAAAAAGATGACAGAAGCTGAAATTCGGGAATTGCCTGTGGTGAGTAAGGAGGATCCTCAAAAAATCATTTCTATGCTGAGTCGAAAAGACATTATCCGAACTTATCATGACCAGATCGAACGGATCAAAAAAGGAAGGCTTGGACAATCATGACATTTCAGCGAGCGAAGATGGGGAAAGGATGTTCCATTTGGATCGCCTTCAGCCTCAAGAGGTCAAAACAATTGCTGACTACCAAGAAAAGGAGCTTTACGGAACTGGATGGCAGGATTTCCAAGCGCTGGTTTCATTAAAGAGCAGGGTCTTCAGAGCTTTAAGTCGTAACATTGCCGAGGCAATTAAGACTTCTCATCGGTAAACGTGTGAAAAGAAAAATATTCTCAAAAGGATGTGTACCGTTAAACCAGAAAATCGCAGCGACCTCCCTGTACGATTTGATAAAGCGCCTGTTTCTCATATATATCCTCTGTTTTCAGACCGCCTAAAAGGTAGTTTGGTTTTTACTATTTCTTTTGTGAGTTCTAATAAGTCCCCTTGTCTAAACCCAATCCCAGAGTCAACCATTCCAAGCTCTACCTTTATCTGTTTAACCCCCATGAGTTGAGGGGGCAAAAAAGACAAACGATTACCTAATGAGGAAGAATGGATGCAAAGAAGTGTTAGTGAACTACCCCGCAGCAA
>DCVM01000103.1:2483-2637 GCA_002327985.1 Syntrophaceae bacterium UBA2188
TCTTTTTCCTCAACCATTTTCTACCTCTATATGGGGACCCTCCTCCTTAGTGAATATTCTTCTTTTTATGAGTAACCGAGTTGCTTTTCGGGATGAGATACTATCCCCAAATAGACCATCTCTTTTTTTTTACATCAATCGTCTATCGAATTTG
>DCVM01000142.1:0-1479 GCA_002327985.1 Syntrophaceae bacterium UBA2188
GGAGACTTACTGGTGACAGGGTCATCCGTAAATGTCTGGGAGGCCATTTGATAGGCCTGAGCCCGAGAAGCCAACGCAGGGGTGATGGAAGACAATGCATTGGCATAATCTTGATAAGCCTTTGCGGCTTTTAATTGGTCTTCTGCTGCTTCGACTCCAATCACTTTTTTGGCGCTCTCTAAAACCTTAGAGACGATTCCGGTGGTTGGACCTTGAACCCTCGCCAATTGGAATTGATAAACTTTCTTGACCCAGGATGGGAGGTTTTCTCCCTTCACGACCATTTCGAGTTCAATGGCCATCCGATTCAAAAGCCCAAAATAGGGCCCCTGATCTGTAGGCATCTGGGCTGCAATCCGCTGCCACTCTTCTCGACCCTTCAAACCTTCTTCCCCCATCGAGAAGGTTGCCCCAAACCTCTCCCATGTATCCAGGCAGACCTTTTGATACCATTTCTCAAAATCAACTTGTCGATGGGTGAAGACTTTCGGNNACGACATTCTCTCCGGATACCGCCAAACTTCCCTTCCAAAAATCTCTGAGAGTAATAGGGGGGATGGTTCCCTCCTGGTTTGCCCACGTGACCAGCCAGTAAAGGTTGGTTCTTTTTTGAATCAGGAGATCCTTCAGCCATGCTTGAAGCACATCGATCTCTTTATTGATTTCACCGGTGTCAAAACGCCAAATCAGATAGTAAAGGTAGAGATTTCCAAATGTATCCTTCGTGCCTGCAGCAGATCCTGGACCAGGGATTCCTGCAAAGGGGCCATAGGAAGGTTGCGGTTTCTTCCGGAGCGATTCAAAACTTTGTCCTTCGAGGCGGGCCTTTAAAAGATGAATCCGTCTCACCAGATGGAGGACATATTGGACAAACACCTCATCCGGTGTGGCGGGATGAAGTTGAGACATAGAGGAAACCATCTGTTTATCAAAGAAGGTTAAAAACCCTTCCTGAAACTGTTTGCAGTATTTCATTTTGAGTCCGTTCTCGACATGGATGCTTTCATTTAAACCAAACCTGGGAACCCACCAATTGCGATTCTGCCGTTCTACCCTGAGGATGCCTTGGCAGAAGCGATCCATCGTTTCCATATCCGCTTTGGACTCCCCTTTGAGCACAAAGGGTTTTGAGAACGCATCACGAGCCTCGTTGATGGTGTTGAGATTTTTGACAAACGAGAAGGTCAGCAAGCCCGCGATCGCTATTCCCAGGATGACCCATGAGGTCAGGCCGAGGTTACGAGTGAGCATTTGCCACTGGAGCGCCCGCTTGGTGGGGGCCAGCAATCCTCGATCCTTGGGTAAAATCTTTGCAAAAAAATCGTGAAGGAACAGTCCCTTGTTTGTATCGGGAAGGGTTTCTTTCTCTCCGATGAGCCCCAAGGCGTTCAGGAAGTGAGAATAAGGACTCCCCTCCTGCCGTCCGCTGCTGAGAAAGAGGCCTCTTAAAATGGGGGTGTCCGCCTGCTGATAATGACT
>DCVM01000142.1:1505-3375 GCA_002327985.1 Syntrophaceae bacterium UBA2188
CGTAAACGCTCGCCCAAGATGTTGAAGGCCTGTTCAAGAAAAGCGGGAACATCTTTTGAGAGATTTTGATTGATCACCCCCATGGGTTGATCCAGGCTCTTTTCTGGCAATTGGTTGCAAAACTGTGTCATTCCTTGAACCCGGTCACATTTGGTGACCAATACATAGATAGGGAACTTGGTTCCTAAGACTCGCATCAGCTCATCGATCCGGCGACGAATGTTTCGCCCTTCTTCTTCCAGCGTTTCCGGAAAACCTTCGAGCAATTTGTCAGCCGCCATGCTGACGATCAGACCATGAATCGGTTCCCTCTTCCTGTATTTGATGAGGAGGGATAAAAACCTTTGCCACTCCTCCTTATCCCGGCCTTCATCGACTGGGATTGCCCACCTCCCCGCCGTATCCAGGATGACGGCCTGTTCAAAAAACCACCAGTCACAGTTCCTTGTCCCCGAGATTCCGGATGTCGAGCTCATCTCGACAAAGGGGGAGGAGAGACGAGCGCTCCTGATGGCAGTGGTCTTGCCAGCGCCACTCTCCCCGATCACAAGATACCAGGGGAGCACATAGAGGGGATTCCCGTACTTCCTCAACTGAGACCGCCTCAAGGTCTCAACCGCCTCTTTCCAGCGATCCTGAATCTCTTTCAGGTTCTCTCTTTCCTTGCTGGTGAGTGTCTTCAGATGGGCTTCATCCTGTTCAATCACCTGTTGAACAAACTGTTGCTCCCGGCGTCTGAGCCATATCTTTCGGAGAAAGAAAAAGCCGATCCCAAGTCCGATCAAACCCAGCAGAAGGAAGAATCCCATCCACCATGGCCAACGGAGAAGAAGCGCCAAGGCAAAGACCAAGAGGATAGCCAGAATCACTGCGACCACGATGAGGGCAATCTTGATAAATCTGAAAAAGAAGTTTTTCATCTATTGCACCATCCTTAAAAAATCTTTCCCAATGCCGCCCAAAAATAACCAATAGCCAAGGAATAAAAGGCCGAAGAGGACAACGGGTCCCCCCAAGCAGACCAGCGTGAATGCAGAAAATTGGAATCTTCTTTTTTGAGGACCAATCTCTGCAGATTCGATCGGGAGAGCTTCGGGAAAAAGCTCGGCCCTCTCCAGTGAAGGAATCCCTACGGAACTCCCCATGAGGAGTTTGAGATTGGAGGTCTTAAGCTGGTCCAGAAGATATTCATCCCCCTTATGGTGGTAACGACCCCTAAACCCCAGAGCCAAACAGAGGTAATAGACTTCCCTCACCTCTCTTTGATGGAGACCCAGCGCGTTTAACCGCTCAAAGGCTTCTTCTCCTGCGTCTAAAGTATGGTAATAGAGCCTTTGGAGCTGCTCCCTTTGCCACTGACCTCTTTGGGTCCAAGAAGAATTGAGAATGGCCTCATCGACCCAGGCGCAGATCATAAACCGAGCTAAATCATAATCCTCCTGGGAGAAAAGATCCCTTTTGACATAATTTTCGCTCTGGGTGAGGAGGCGCAGGATATCGGTTTTCACCTGCTCATAGGGAGGCTGTTTGGTTTCTACTGTTTTGACGAAATAGACCACATAGGCTACCAATTCCATAAAGCAATCCGTCAAATGCATGATAAACTCCAATTGAGCATTGAGAGTAAAGAGTTATCTTCCCACTACCATTAATTCCACTTCGAGATCTTCCGGAGCATTGTCCCAGTAGAGAGCCAGGTTATTATTTTTCTGAACCATAGCCCATTGGTCGCTGTGGTGGTTAACTGAAAAATAGATCGAACGGGCTCTCCGGGGAAGTTCCTGGGGAGGAACAGGAAGGTGCTCCATGCCGACCCCAGGAAGGGCACGCGCGATCAGAACGGGCAGATGCTCCCTCGAACTCAATTTGG
>DCVM01000045.1 GCA_002327985.1 Syntrophaceae bacterium UBA2188
ATCCTCAATCCCTGCGGAAGAAAGCCAGTTTTTTGCAAAAGTGGTTTTGCCAACCTGGCGGGGACCTGTGAGGAAAATCATCTTCCCGGCGCTGATTTCAGGATCAAAGATATATTTTTCGACTAACCTCTCCATGCCCACTTTTTTACATAAATATGTAAAAAAGTCAAGACTTTTTTCCGGTCATATGAAAATTAATCAAAGTGAACTACCCCGCAGCAAGCTGCGGGGCATCAAATTCTCTAAAAAACTTTCCTCCCCCTTGATGGGGGAGGATTAAGGTGGGGGTGATGATAAGATCATTTCCCCCTCACCCTAACCCTCTCCCCCCAGGGGAGAGGGAGGCCATTCATCCCCCCAGCAGAGCTGAGGGGTATTCTGGCATATTTTTATAAAAAAGCCCCCTGATTGAACTATAAAAAGCATAATCAGGGGGCATTCTCTTTTATCCTAAGGTTTAGCGATGGACTCTTATCACCCCTGATCTTTGATGATCTTAGGTGAGATAAAAATCAACAAATCCCTTCTACTGTCCTCCTTATTTTCTCTTTTAAACAACCAGCCTAACAAAGGGATCTTACTAAAGAGAGGGATGCCTTCGGCCTGGTCGCTCTTTTCAATGGAATAAACCCCACCGATGGCGACCACGGCATTGTCCTTGATCAAAACTTCGGAAATGGCCTCTTTTTTATCGATGCTGGGCACCCCTTCGACAGTGCGGGTCCAATCTGGAGCGTCCTTTTTGGCTTTGACAACCAATTTAATATGCCCATCGTTAGTCACATGGGGAGTCACCGTTAATTTGAGGTTGGCATCAATAAAATCGGTGGTGACCGTTCCCTCTGTCGTTAATTTCAAGTAGGGAATCCTTAACCCTTGCTCGATCGAGGCCTCTTTATTATCGAGGGTGGCGATCTTTGGGCTGGAGATAATTTTAACCTCTCCCTTATTTTCATGGGCGGAGATCGCCACATCCAAGGATTCTAATCCATGCACCGAAGTTAAGAGAAACTCAAAAATGCCTGGGGCCCCTGCCCCAAGTGAACCCAGACCCGAACGAGCCACTGCAGGCAAACTTACTACATCACGTGTCGCTGTTCCCAAAGTCGTACTTGCCGTACCCCCTCCAAATCTTGCCTGTGTATCATCCGCCTTGCCTGCGTGGGCCACAAATCCCCATCGGGTTCCCAATTCCCTCTGAAACCCTGTGCTGGCCTCGATAATTCTTGCTTCAATCATCACCACAGGTGTTTTGGTATCCAAGAATTTAACTAAGTTTTTAACGGCAGGGATGCTTCTCGGGATATCTTTGATAATCAACGTATTCGTCCTCTCATCGACCTTGACGTCCCCTCGCTCGCTCAGAACACTCTTCACCTGGGGCATGATTTCTTTTCCCGTCGCATAGTTGAGAGGAATGAGTTCCAGCACTAAATCCACTAAACTTTCTTTTGCCTTTTTAGCTTGTAACTCGGCCTGAACTTCCCTCTTGAGTGTCTCAAGGGGCGCCACCCGCACTACATTTCCTATTCGAGTCATTCCGAGGTTTCTGGATTGCAAAATAATCTCAAGAGCTTGGTCCCAGGGCACATCCACCAGTCGCATGGTAATTTTCCCGGACACATCGTCCCCGGCGATAATATTTAGATTACTCACCTCGGCAATCAGACGGAGAATATTCTTGATATCCGCATCCTTAAAATCCAAAGATAATTTTCTTCCGCTATAAACCTTTTCTAAGGCCTTTTCCTCAACACCCTTTTTCTCTTCTTCCTCCTTCTTAGCGACTGGGGCTGGAGGGATGGGTTCCGCAACAGGTTTTTCTTCTTTTTTGACTTCTTCTTTCTTTCCCTCCTCTTTCTTAACCTCTTCTTTTTTAGTTTCTACCGTCTCTTCTTTCTTAGGTTCCGCCGGTATTTCTGCTTTTGCCTCAATCTTTTTAGGCTTATCGATGTCGATATAGAGGCCCTTTCCCTCTATCCCTGTTTCAAAAGGAACCTCTTCCCGAAGTTTGATTGAAATCCGGATGTCATTTATTTTTCCGGTTTTGATGTTTTGGATCGAAATGTAGTTGACCCCACTTTCAAACTCACTCGTATCCAGTGGCCGCTGGAGGTGCTTCGGAGCGTAAGCATTTTTTATGTCAACAGCAATTACATTTTTTGAAAGGAGATAAGATTCAAATTGAGGTTCTTCGGTCAGCCCAACCATGACCCTTGATTTATAATCCATCTGTTTAAAATTAATTTCGGTCAACGTGCTGGCCTTTGCTTTTTTAGCGATCGGTTCTGACGGCATGGGTTTTTGGGCTGCGGGGGGTTTTCCCTCTAATACAATTTGGGGTTCCGAAGGTTGTGGAACCGCCCCAATAGAAACCACGAGTTTGTCTTCCATTCGATTGATTTGATAGGAAGGGAGCTTGGGTTTCGAAGAATCGAAAACGATTCTCAATTTATCTGGATGCTGTCCTAAGCGGACTCCCTTAACAAAAGGGTTATCCATTTTGATCGACTTTTTGGGATAACGAGTTCCTACCCCCCAAATATCCAGAACCAGCCGAGAAGGAGAATCCAATTTAAAGGAGTTATAATTTTCAAATCTTCCATCGGCGATGATATTAAAGGTGACCCATTCGTTTTTCTCTTCCACTAAAACATCAACCACATCCTTGGCTTTATTCATTAAGGGCGGGGGCGGTGGAGGGGGAGGTTCTTCTTTTTTAAGTTCAGGGGAGGGATTTCCTGCCTTTGTCTCTTTGATGGGCTCCTCCTCTTTTTTGACCTCTTTCACTTCCGCCACGGTTACTTCTTGCACTTTTACTTCTGACACCTTTTTCACTTTTTCAATATCAATGATGAGGTGCTTCTCCTCTTTGACAATATTGTAATTGGTCATTTGAAGCAGACTAATTTCAATTTTTCCTTTGTCATCATATTGGGTGGTCAGCACTTCTCCAACGGTCCCGTTTTCGATTTTAAGGGGACTCTTGACCTGCCTCAAATCAATATTGGGCACGTCAATGACAATCCGGAGAGGGTCGGATAGTAATTTATAAAATGGCGCAGCGATCGTTTCAGATCCTTCAATTTGAATTCGCGTAACCTTTTCTTCCTCGGTAAAGGATACCTTTTGGATCGTAGACACCTTTGCCACCGGCGCCGCAGGGGCCGGTGGGGTGGGTTGCACGACGGCATTCTCAGTGGCACACCCGATGACCCAGAGTAAAAACAAAAATCCGAACATCATGTTAAGGATCTGAGAACGTTTCATGATTCTCCTCCTTCTTCAACTTTATGAAGAAATATTGAAATCTCATTCGCTTTTAACTTCCCCAAAATATCCTGGTAGACTTCCTCAACAATTACTCGATCCTTGAGGATTTTGGTTACCTTCCCATCATTTTTTCCAACCCACGTCCCTTTTTTTACAAAATATCCCTTCCCTGTTGCATCTTCGACCAGGGCGATATTCCCCTCGGGGGTGGACAGGATGGCCACGAGTTTCAACTGGCTGATATCGTATTTTTGTAAAGGGGTAAGAGGGACGGTCCTTGCTGCTTCTTTAACAGGAGTCAATTGAATAAAGGGTTTGAAAGGATCCGTTTTTCCTGC
>DCVM01000054.1 GCA_002327985.1 Syntrophaceae bacterium UBA2188
ACCGCCAACCCGCTGATTACAAATCAGCAGCTCTACCATTGAGCTACGTGGGCCATTTTATCGGAAACGTGACGCGTGTCCGTTTAGCCTGTCCGGAACTTATTTTATCTTTTTTTACCATATTTGCTAAAGATTCTCAAATCCTTAACGATAAAAGATAGACGATGGACAATGAACAATGAACCATGAATTCTGTCTTCTCCTCACTGCTTACTGCCTTCTAATTCAGTTCTTCTTTTCTTGGATAGCCTTCTCTAAAATCTTTATGCCCTCCTGGGAGGCATTCATAGACTCTGCTAGGGATTCCCTGGCCTGTTGAGGGTTGTGAAAACCGTCGCTGTTCTCGGCTGTCCACCATTCCCAGAGGATGTGCGCCTTGTCGTGCAGAGGCCAGACCTCCCTCAGGGTTTCCTCTCTTACCCCAAGATCTTTGGCCCGGATATAGGTTTCGATCAATTCCCCCAACCAGTATTCAGCTTTTCTCATCTTGCCACGGATATAATTCTGAATGGTTTCCACCTGGTATTCTGCTTCCTCCTGTGACCAATAGGCATGACATTTCGTGCAGGTATCTTTCAGCATATACCTGGCACTTCTCTGACCATGATAAGTGAAAGCCTTTCCTTTTTTGTCTTTGACCTTAGGCATATGACAATCCTTGCACTCGACACCTGCCCGTTCATGTTGGCTTCCCCAGAAGGTCTCAGCTTCAGGATGCTGAAGTTTGGTTAAAGGTGTTTCAGTGACCCCATGTTTAAAATCCTTGAAACCTATCTCAGCATAACGCTTTTGAACATCGAACACATTCACCCAGGGCATATAATTGGCCCTTTGGTCATCCATTGTGATCATTGCTCCAGTTTTCGGGTCAAACCCGGGATTGCAGCTGTATTCAACATGACACTGGGCACAAAGAAGGTTGGAATCTGATCTGCTGAGGATTCCAATTGCCCTGAAGGGCTTCCCGTCTCGCTGAAATTCTACTTTGGTCAGCGTGATCTCTCTGCTCTTATCTTTATTGTAGGGATAGGTTCCCTCTTTCCGATCGACTACCGCCTGAATTAATGCGTCCCGAACCACTCTTGGCTTTGCTGCATGGGGGTCATGGCATTGAATACAGCCCATCGGATTCTGGACATACTTCTTAGCCATCTCAATGGCGGCTGGATTGCCAGCTCTCTTCAAGTCCGTCGCCGGATGGGCATCACCCATATAAGGCCATTTCAAGATGATGTCAGTTGTTTTGCAGGTGAAGCAGACCGTATTACCAGCCTTGGCTGTCTGAGGTAACTCTCTTCCCGTATCAACCACTGACTCCCAAACTTTCCCTGTCTTGGTTATGTCCTTCCAAGTTTTTAACTGGAATCTCCCCCCATAGGCCCGATCCACCAAGAGATGGTCAGTAACCATGAAGGCATGAGATCGGGGCTCGGTGTGTTCTTTGGTAAAACCATGAGGTGTCATTAGCTTGTCAAAGGTGGGGGATCGACTGGTGGTGGTGGCCTTCTCGACCTTGGCCTTTGATTTTAAATTAACCGATACATAGGTTTGATATTGGGAGGAATGGCATTGGCCACAGAGGCTTAACTCCAGATTCGTTCCAGGGAGTTTTTCAGGGTTTTTCAAGTGCTCTTTAAGTTTGCTGTGACACCTTGAGCAGGGGAGAAAAGCATGTTTGCTTCCTGCCTTTAAGGATTTGATTTCCTCATGACACGGGTAGCAGGCAGGGTCTTCTTTCGGGATGCTCTCCTTTGCAGATCGGGCATAGGAGAGATAGAAGATAAGAGAAAAAATGCAAATAATTAATATAAAAGATATCTTTTTAAACATAGGAATTCCTCCTTCTAAACAGGGAGAGTATTCCCCTATTTGATCTCAATATCATTTATCGATGCAACGATGGGGTGAAAGAAAGAAAAACTATTTGCATCCAATAAGCAGGATGACGACGGTCCATCCAAAGAGGATAACCAAAAAGGTGATAAATTGTTTGACTAATTTGGGATCCATGAACCCTCCTTTTTCTAAAGGCCGAAGATTCCAACCTGTTGCGTTGGAGTCAATGGAGTCATAGCCTTCTCTTACCCTCTCACAGCGGGTAGGAGAATTGGTGCCCAGCACTCAATTTAAGAATTGGACGAATTGTCTTTTTTCCTAAAATAGTGTATTGAAAATATTAATTATCTCCAACAGCCATTATGAAAAATTTTTTGAAATATTTCAAGAAAGAAAAATGGGCAAAAAAGGAAGAGGGGGATATTTCCATTATATTTGGATCTCTGCCCATGGGGAAAGGAGAGAAGGGGAAGGGGTTCATTTGGAAAGTCAGATTCAAGATAAGTTTGTGATAGAATAGAAAGAAAAGAAAGGAGGAAGGCAATGGGTTTAGGATTGGCTCTGGTTGCATTGGGCGCGCTGATCCTCTTAGAACGAATGGGAGTAGGATATGGGTTAAGAGAAGGATGGCCCTGGGTGGTCATTGCACTTGGAGTTGGAGGGATTTTTCGTAACAGAAAAAGCCTGGCTGGTTGGGTCACCGCGATCATCGGGATCTTCATTCTGGGAGCGAAATATTACTCTATCCATATTTCAATTCCTGGAGTCATCCGGACCTATTTTCTGCCAATCCTTCTGATCGTGATCGGACTCCTCTGGCTCTTGAGATATAAGAAAGACTGAGAGAACGACGAACAATGGACTATGAACTATGAATAAAGGAATTCTGGAATAATGGAAGATTGATGATCTCGTAAAAAGTNNAAAGAGGGAAAACGTCATGCTGAACTTGATTCAGCATCTAACAAAATCAATGGGTTATGAGACCCTGAAACAAGTTCAGGGTGACAAATCAGGACTTTTTACGAATCCATCAAGATTGGAATAGTGGAATAATGGATAAAACCAAAAAGAATTTTTCCCCATCATTTCAGCCTTCCAATGTGTTTGGTTCATTGTTCATTGTTTAACGTTCATCGTCTCCCCATGATTGGGTGGGAATCAGGCCAGCCACAACCAGAATGGTGAGTTCCTCTTCTCCGGTATTGGTCAACTCGTGAAAATAGCCAATGGGGATATGTATGGCGTCCCCAGGCATGACCTCAACCACCTCTTCCCCCACCTGCATGAGACCCTTGCCACTTTGGATGATGTAGATCTCCTCCATGGGGTCTTCATGACCGATCAGTTTTTTTCCGGGGCCCACTGAGGCATGGGCAAGAAACATCAGGGTTCGAAGATGTCGCGTATCGAGAATCATGTGAGCGATGCCCCCTCCATGGGCCCGATAGCGAGTCGCTTTCACTTCAGGGTGTTTCAAATTGCGCCGTATCATTGAGGTGTCCTTCCTCTCCAGATCATCTTACATTCTATTCTAATTGACAATGAAGGGAGAAATCAAAATAAAATGAATCATTCTGAAAAGGAAATAGGTAGGATGCTTGAACAAATAAGGCCATTAGGTTATTTAAACAAGAAAAATATTTTTAAGGAGTGACCAATGCCGAAGATAACCGAAGAAGTGTATTACATTCCAGGACAAGATGAATTTATGCCGGATGCTCATGCTTATATACTGGGTAAGCCGTCCACCCAAAATCTTACCCTCGTTGAAGCAGGTTTAGTCGGAAAGGGGAGCTATAAGATTCAGTCGATCCAGAAAGCAGGGATCGAATTATCGTGGATTAAACGGGTGATCATGACCCATACCCACCTGGATCACATTGGGTGCCTCGCTGAGATTCAAAAGAAGATTCCCTGGGCTGAGCTATGGATGCATCGTTTGGAAGCGGAGCTCCTGGAACAGGGAGATGAGAGGACCGTTTATGGAATGGATATGTTTCGAGGGTTTTGCGAGGAACAGTTTGGCCTGAAACCAGGCGCGTTTAAATTCAAGGTCAACCAAAAACTACAGGGAGGCGAGACGTTGGACCTTGGCGGCACGACCTGGGAGGTGATCCATATCCCAGGCCATTCCTTAGGGAGTATCGGCCTTTATCATCGTTCCATGAAAATCCTTATTCCGGGTGATGTGGTTTATGCCGATTATGCCATTGGCCGTTTTGACCTCTACGGTGCCAATGGTCCTGAGCTTAAAAGATCTCTAATGCGATTGGCTGAATTAGAGGTGGATATCCTTTTACCCGGTCACAACCAGATCGTCAAAAACCTTCCAAAGGGTTATATTTTGAAAACAGCAAGGCAATGGGAACCTTATTTGAAATGATAGACCGCAGTGGGTTGCGATGTTCAGGAAGTAATTTTTTTCGACACAGCCTCCAACCTTTCCTCCGCTTCTGCAACCGTTCGCTCAATGACTTCTTTGCAAGTTGGTAGATCTTTGATCAGACCGATGGCCTGACTCATAGGCAACACCCCATTTTCCAAATCGCCATTGTCGATAGCCGCCCTCAGGCCTTTGAGGCTCAGTGCCTGGCGAGCAAGGTCCTGAACGCCCCGCTGTTTCAACCCACCGAGGAAAAGTTTAAAAAAGGGAACGTCGATCATGCGTTTTATTTGGAGTGCGCTGGAGAAGGCCTGAAAGAAGGATGGTCTGCGTTCTGCCATCTTGATGGCTGCCGGATTTTTAAGCCATCTTCCAGGCAACCCATCGATCTTCTCAGAACAAATCGTATCCTCGGCGGTGGCCTTAAGAGAAAGTTCTTTTGCCTTCTGGTGCATGTCACATTCCTGGGTCAACATGAGCCGGGTGCCCATGGAGATTCCGTCAGCCCCCAAGGCCAAAGCAGCCGCCAATCCCCTCCCGTCACAGAAACCCCCCGCCGCGATAATAGGAATTTTTGTTTGCCGTGCAATCAAAGGGACCAAGACCAAAGTCCCGACATCCGCTCCATGGGCGGCTGCCTCATGGCCTGTCACCACCAGGCCATCCGCACCGTCCATTTCTGCTCGACGTGCATGTTTCTCTATGGCCACCGTTGCCAGGACCTTGCCCCCATATTCATGGACTGCCTTAATGATCCAATCCCCTTTCCCCAAGGCAAAATTGATAATGGGAACCTTTTCTTCAAGAGCGACCTCCAAATTTTCTCTCGCATTGGGGAAGATCAATGTGGCATTGACCCCGAAAGGCTTATCCGTGAGAGATTTCACCTGTCTGATCACATCCTTTGTTTGATCGGGCGTATAGGCGACCGAGTTCAACATACCAATTCCTCCGGCATTGGATACTGCAGCCACCAGTTTGGGTAGACTGATGAAGGCCATTCCGGCGAGCATGACGGGATGTTTGATTCCTAACAATTCAGTCATTCTTGTTTTCATTGGTTTCTCCTCTAGTGTTTGATTCAGGTTGTCCTATCATATATTAAATGAGAGTCAGATACCAGAATATTTTTGAAGAGGTAAAATTTTTTCTTTTTCCCCTTGATCGGGGGATAGATGACCCATTTTTTGGTTTATTCTCTTAAATAATTCTTGTAGTTTGATGTTGAATATGGTAACTATTTCGAAACCCTTGTAAGTTTCAAAAAGGAGGTCGGAACGTGGCGTCCTATAAAGTGATATTTTTAGGTCTATCCGTGATCGGAACCGAGGAGGAAAGTCGTTTGCGCAGTGGCCTTCAGAAAAAATTTAATCTCCCACCCGGTAAGGCTGAAAGCCTGCTTCAGCGAGTTCCCATTGTGGTGAAAAAAGGCGTTTCGAAAGAAGAGGCGGAGAGATATGTGAAAGCCTTTGAAGAAATCGGGGGAAGAGTAAAGGTCGAGGAGGAACCGCTCCTCAATCTGGAGACGACTCAGGAGCATGAGCCGAGACCTGAACCTAAGCCGAGCCCCAAGCCCGAGCCTGATAGAAAGCCCTATTCAGGAGGAATGGTCACTTGTCCCCAGTGTGGATTTGAACAGCCTGAGACGGATGAGTGTATCAAATGTGGGATTATTATCTCCAAATATGTCCAATTTCAGGAAATGGCCCGTTCGGTTGAGGGGCAGGTTCGAGAGGTTTCAAAAGATGAGTATGTCCCGTGGGAGAGCGGGGAGGGGTTTGTTGGGGCCTTTTTCAAAACCGTACGGGATTCACTCTTTTCTCCCACCAAATTCTTTAAGAAAATTTCTTTCGGTGAGGGATACTGGGCTCCTCTGATTTATGCATTAATTGTTGGAATTATTGGAAATGGTTGTGCTATCCTCTGGATCTGGCTTTTCATGGCACAATTCCTTCCAATGGATAGGCTTCCTTTCCAGTACAGCCTTTCCATTCTCCAAATGATTATTCCTTTGCCATTCCAACAAGCCATTGCCATATTCATTGGGAGTGCCATCATCCATCTATGTCTAATGATTGTCAGGGGCAATACCCATGGGTATAAGACGACCTTCCGTGCCATTTCCTATTCTTATAGTGGATATCTATTTGGGATTATTCCGTTCATAGGACTGATCATCGGAGGTATTTATACTTTTATCCTGACCATCATTGGAGTAAGAGAAGGGCATGAGATCTCAACCGGGAAAGCTGTTTTAGCCGTCCTCCTTCCTGCCATTGTAATCTTTGGACTCATTTTTATTGCAATTCTTGTTGCGATGATGTTCGTGGGATCGATGGGGTTTTTGGGTGGTGTTCGAACGTAAGCTTGCCTTAAAATATTTTCCATTTATTGAAAGGGCGTCCATGCCCTTTTTTTTTAAAATGATCATTGAACCTAACTTTTTTCTATTTCTAAAGGGACATAGGTCATTTATCTCGGAAAGCGATGAGTAAGAAACGGGGCAGGAATTCAAAGAAAGGAAGGCATCGCAAGGAACGGGATTTGGACTTCTCGGCGGAACAGATCTTTGGCTTGATGAAGGAAGAGGAACGGCCTCTTCTCTTGAGAGAGATTCTCCGTTTTTTAGGTCTTCAAAAAGACCAGAGACAGAAGGCGAGAGAATATTTGAGAGGTTTGGTGGATCAGGGGAAGATCGTATGGATTCGGGGGAACCGTTATGGCCTTTCCTCAAAGATGAACCTGATTGTCGGAAGGCTCAAGATGCATCCGGATCGGTATGGTTTCGTCATCCCTGAGAGTGAGGGAGAAGAAGATATTTTTATCGGTCCTCGACATCTTAAAGAGGCCATGCATGGGGATCGTGTCGTCGCAAGAATAGAATCCGTTCGAAAGAAGGGAAAAGAGGGCAGCATCATCCGGATTCTGGAAAGAAAGACACACAAAGTCGTCGGTAAATTTATGAGGGCCCCCAATTATTCCTACGTCCTTCCGGAAGATGAGCGTATCCTTCAAGAGGTTTTCATTCCGGAGGGGGAGACAAAGAGGGCCAGACCCACTCAGATGGTCGTGGCAGAGATCACCCGGTATCCAATGGAGAGGACAAGGCCAGAAGGGAGAATTACCCACATTCTGGGGTACCCTGATGATCCGGAGGTGGAACCCCAGATCATCATTCATAAATATGACCTTCCCCATCGATTTACATCTGCTGCCTTGAGGGAAGCACAAAATCTTCCTTCCAAACCTTCTCCCCATGAATACACAGATCGAATGGATCTAAGAGGAATTCCAACCTTCACCATCGATGGAGAAAATGCGAAAGATTTCGATGACGCCGTTTCCATTGAAAGAGAAAAGGAAGGAGGGGTGAAACTCTATGTTTCTATTTCCGATGTCAGTCACTATGTCAAGGAGGGAGCAGATCTGGACAGCGAGGCTTTTTCCCGGGGAACCAGCGTCTATTTTCCGGACCGCGCGATTTCTATGTTTCCCCCCGAACTTTCCAATGAGATCTGTTGTCTGCACCCTAGATTGGATCGGCTGACCCTCACGGCCGAATTGAGGTATGATAGAAACGGGGAAAGAAGAAGTATCCGGTTCTATCCGAGCGTGATCCGAAGCGATGAGAGGTTGACCTATACCCAGGTCAGAAAAATTTTGATGGATGGAGATTTAGAGGTAAAAGAAAAATTTGGGAATCTCCTACCATCCTTAAAACTCATGGCCGACCTCTCCCAGGAACTTCGTCGAAGAAGAACGGAGAGGGGAGCCATTGATTTTGATCTTCCGGAGCCAGAGGTCATTCTCAATCTTCAGGGAGAGACGGAAGACATCATTCGAGCAGAGAGAAACCTTGCCCATCAGATCATTGAAGAATTTATGATTGCTGCCAACGAGGCGGTTGCCCATTTTATGGAAGAAAAAGGTGTTCCCTTTATCTACCGAATCCACGAACCTCCGAAAAAAGAGGCCATCGACGAGTTTAGAAGGTTTATCTCCCATTTGGGCTATAGAATGAGAAAGGATGCTGATTGTTCTCCAAAAGAATTTCAGAAAGTTCTTTCTGAAATGAAGGGAAGGCCTGAGGAAAGAGTAGTCAATAATATCCTGCTTCGATCGATGAAGTGGGCTAAATACTCGGCGAAAAACTTAGAACACTTTGGTCTCGCCTCAGATGGCTACACCCATTTCACCTCCCCGATCAGAAGGTATCCCGATCTCATCGTCCACCGCCTTTTAAAAAGAGTTCTTTCGAAGCAAGAGGTGAAGATTTCGGAGGAGGTGTTAGCCCATCAGGCCGATCATCTCTCCGAGAGGGAGAGGGTGGCCATGGAGGCGGAGAGGGAAATTCTGAACCGCTACCGAGTTCGCTTCATGAAAAATAAGATCGGTGAGGAATTTGAGGGAATCATCAGTGGTGTGACAGCGTTTGGTTTCTTTGTAGAGCTGAAAGATATTTTTGTCGAAGGTTTGGTAAGAATGACCAGCCTTCCTGACGATTACTACCAATACCATGAGAAAAAGTTTTGCCTTGTTGGTGAACGGACTCATAAAACTTTTAGGATTGGAGATGAAGTCAAAGTAAGGGTGGACCGGGTGGATGTGGAGAGGCGGCATATTGATTTTGGGCTGATCAAAAAGATCGATAGGGTGACGAGGTGATCAGACGATGGAAGGAGAACGAGGAAGAGGAATATCAGCTTTATATCGTGTGAGTTGTCAATACTATTATTGGCAATCATTACCTCCAGGATGAACTGACCACTCCATTCCCCTTTTTCCAAAGGGGGAAAAATTCAGAGTTCTCTTCTCGGATGATTGCACGGACTGTCAGAAGTGCGTCAAAGAGTGCTCTGTGGGAGCAATTCCTGAGAAGGCTCCACAGGACTGACGCCAGCAGGACTGTATCTCCTGTTTCAAATGTCTCGAATGCCCGACCGGGGCTATCTCCTTTCATTTCAATAGGCCCCGTTGGAAGACCGTGGATGGAGTGAATCTCTCAAGAAGGTATGTCCTGGAATCCCCGGGGGCCTACCGCGGGATGCTCCTCTATCTGGAGAAAGGGATGGCCATCTTGAGAGAGGAGATCCTCTCCAAGCTGGTCGAGATCCAGTATGAGCGGAGTGACTTCGATTTTCACCGGTCCACCTTCCAGGTGCAGGGCGATGTGGTCGAGGTCTTTCCTGCGCATGAGGAGGCAGCAAGCTGTTTAGAGTTTGAGCGTGCGGCAGAGATCCGGGATAGGATTCAAAGACTTGAAGAGATGGAGTTGATGATGAGATAAAGAAAATCTTGACTTATTGCATCAATTTAGATATATTTTATGCATAAATATAGTGGAGGAATTTATGCGAACGACGCTTGATATTGATGCAAAGCTTATTGAAAAAGTTGTGAAAACGACAGGAGCCAGTTCAAAAAAAAAGGCAATTGAGATTGCCATGAAGGAATTTCTCCGCGCAAAACGCCGAAAGGAATTGAGTGATTTGATCGGCAATTATGAAGAGTTTGCGGTTACCCTTAAAGATTTGGAAAAGATGCGGAAGGACTCCTGAGATGATTTTGATTGATACCTCTGCCTGGATCGCGGGCTTTAAAAAAACAGGGAATGACGAGCTTAAAGAATTCATGAGACAGGCCATCATCTCCGATCTTGCGGTTACCACACCCGTCATTATACTGGAACTCCTCCAGGGATGTCGGTCTGTTGGAGAACGAGATGCGTTGAAAATTAAGCTCGAAAGTCTCGATAATTTATCTATTACCTTATCTGTTTGGGAACAGGCCTATGAACTTGGGTTTTCACTCAGGAGAAAGGGACTGACCATTCGAACAGTGGATATGATCATTGCCGCTCTTGCCATCGAAAACAAGAGTTTGTTGCTCCATCACGACGAACATTACGAAATGATTGTTCCTCACTTCCCAATCCTTCAAACAAAATATTTTGGCTCCAAACATTAAAGAGACGCACTTGGACACCTCGGACTCTGACTAATGGGTTTTCATAATTTGGATAAGGGGATAAGGGTAATTGTCCCTCCCGGTAGACAGTGTCAAAGAGGGTGTCAACTTCTTCCTGCTATACGTAACAAATTCTGCTTTTTCTTGTGATATTGGTTAGTTACAGGCTGTTTTCCATTATCATTTTTCCCATAGTTCTGTCAAGATGAAGGAAATGCATCACCCATTTCTATTTTCTTGAAAAGTAGTAGGTATGTTCTGTAGAGTGTTTATTCTTCTGGGTAATAAAAATGGGCTTGCCCAAAATGAGCTACACCCATTTTTACTTTATGGCTGGGGGACGAGGAGTCGAACCTCGATTCACGGAGTCAGAGTCCGTTGTCCTACCATTGAACGATCCCCCATTGATCTTCAGGCTTGGAGTAGGGGTGATTCCTGAATCGCCCCTACTCCAAGTTCAAAACTCAAAATTATAATATCATTAAAAGATACCTTAATCAATCTCATCAAATTTTATCCACTAAATTATTCAAAAGGTCTCCCATGGCAATCTCTTCCTGGGACTTGGTTTCCATGTTTCTGAGAACGGCTTTCCCCCGACTGATTTCCTTTTCGCCCAGAATGAGGACATATGGGACCTTGAGTTTATCAGCCCTTCGCATCTGACTTTTGAGACTTTTTCCCTCATAGTCTATTTCTGCTCGAATTCCCCGGAGGTGAAGTTCATTAAGGAGGCGATAAGCCTCTTTAAGAGCCCCCTCTCCCAGAGCCGCAATGAAGAGGTGTAAAGTCTGGACAAATTCTCTATCCTTTGGCAACAACAAGACCAGTCTCTCCATCCCAATAGCAAAACCAATCCCTGGAATCTCAAGACCTCCAATCTCTTGAAAGAGATTGTCGTACCTCCCTCCACCGGTCACCGCATTCTGGGAACCCAACTGGTAAGAAACCACCTCAAAGGCCGTCCGGGTATAATAATCCAACCCCCTCACCATTCTTGGGTTCAAAAGGTAGGTGAGCCCTCCGGCCTCAAGGTATTCTTTTACTTGATCAAAATGTTTCTGGCATTCCGAGCAGATGAAATCAATCACTTTGGGTGAGTTGGCAATAGCCTCCTGACAGCTTTCTACCTTACAGTCAAAAATTCGTAAAGGATTGGTCTGAAGCCTTCTTTGGCAATCTTCACAGAGCTGAAACGATTTATTCGATAAAAACTTTTTCAGTTCTTCCCGATAGCCGGGCCGACAGATACGACAGCCCAATGAATTGATTTGAAGTTCAAGTTTCTCAATTCCTACCTTTTTTAGAAAATCAATGAGCATGACAATGACCTCGGCATCTACCATGGGGTTTTCTACCCCAAAAACCTCTGCATCAATCTGGTAGAACTGCCGGTAGCGACCTTTCTGGGGTCTTTCGTATCGAAACATGGGTCCGATGCAATAAAGTTTTGCTACGGGGTCAAAGGTGTAGAGCTGATGCTCCAAATAGGCGCGCGCCATGGAGGCCGTGGCCTCAGGTCGAAGGGTCAGGGAGTGGCCACCCCGGTCAATAAAGGTATACATCTCCTTTTCAACAATATCCGTTGCTTCTCCAATCCCCCGGGAAAAAAGTTCGGTCTTTTCAAGGATGGGAATACGAATCTCCGAGAACCCAAACCCCTCAAAGACTTCCCTGGCGGTCTTCTCGACAAACTGCCATTTTCCAATTTCATCAGGAAGGATGTCATTAAACCCACGAATGGCTTTAATCTCCATAGAAGGATTCCTCAGTTTTTGTAATTTAGCTTATCCACTTTAAAAAGTCAAAATGCAAATCATTTGATTCTTNNGGAATCGATGCAGATCAACCCACAGATCTTTAGGGAGTACGATATTCGAGGAGTAGTGAATAAGGATTTAACACCTGATATCGTGAGAATATTAGGTGAAGGGTTCGGAACCCATATGATCGATTTAGGTTGTAAAGAATTAGTGGTTGGAAGAGACGGAAGGCTCAGCTCAAAAGATTTTGAGGATGCCTTGATTCAAGGCCTGATCTCAACAGGATGTCACGTCGTCGATATCGGTCTCTGTCCCACACCGGTCTATTATTTCTCCATTTTCCACCTTGACAAAGATGGCGGAGCAATGGTCACAGGAAGTCATAATCCGCCTGAGTTCAACGGATTTAAGGTCTCGGTGGGGAAAAGTACCATCTTCGGGGAAGAGATTCAGAATCTTAAGCGATTGATCGAAAAAAAAGAATTTATCGTTGGCCAGGGAAGCCTTTCACAAAAAGAGATCATCCAACTTTACCAAGACCATATTAAAAAGAACATTCAGGTTGAAAAAAAGATGAGGGTGGTCATTGATGCTGGAAACGGGACGGGGGGGCTGGTGGCTGGAACGCTTCTCCGGGATTTAGGCTGTGAGGTCAAAGAACTTTATTGTGAGGTGGATGGCCGATTTCCAAATCACTTCCCGGACCCAACGATTCCTGGAAATTTAAAAGATCTGATCGACCGGGTGAAAAAGCATCGAGCCGATGTGGGCATCGGGTATGACGGAGATGCGGATCGCATTGGGGTGGTGGATGAACAGGGAAATATCATCTGGGGCGATCAATTGATGATCCTCTTTTCGAGAGAGATCTTAAGGGCCCAAAAAGGAGCGACTTTCGTGGCGGAAGTGAAATGTTCTCAAAATTTATTTAATGACATTGAGAAGCATGGTGGAAAGGCGATGATGTGGAAGACAGGTCATTCCCTGATCAAGGAAAAAATGAAGGAGGAAAAAGCTGTTCTGGGTGGAGAGATGAGCGGGCACATCTTTTTTGCCGATCGTTATTTTGGTTATGATGATGCTATTTATGCTTCGTGTCGTCTCATTGAACTCCTTTCGAAAACAGACAAGAAATTGTCCCAACTCCTTAGTGATGTGCCAAAGACCTATATCACCCCTGAGATTCGAGTTGATTGCCCGGACGAGATGAAGTTTGAAGTTGTTGAAAAGGTAAAAGAAGCATTGAGGAAAGATTATCCAGTCATCGACGTAGACGGGGTCAGGGTCAAATTTAAAGATGGATGGGGATTGGTGAGGGCCTCGAACACTCAGCCCGCATTGGTCCTTCGGTTTGAAGCGTTGAGTGATAAACGGCTTGATGTGATTAAAAAGCTCGTGGAGGAAAAAGTCAAAAGCGCTGTGTTAAGTTTTCCAAAATAAAAAGAAAGTTTGTTCATTGAGTTAACAGAAGACCAGGTTGCAATTTATCAGGATCGATTGATGATGAGCATGTTGCAAGCCATTTTCCTCGGAGTCGTCCAGGGACTAACAGAATTTTTACCTGTTAGTAGTTCTGGGCACCTCGTGTTTTTCCAATCTTTATTGGGATTAAAAGAACCGCCGATCTTCTTTGATGTCATGGTCCATGTGGGAACTCTTCTGGCCGTGGTGGTCTATTTCCGGACCGATATTTGGAAGATCATCGAAGGGATAGGATCGGCATTAAGGAAAAAAGAGGGAAACCAAGAGGGTGTAAAACTTCTTCTCTTCATTATCTTGGCATCCATTCCTACTGGTCTCATGGGTCTCCTTTTCAGGGATTGGTTTGAATCTTTTTTCTCAAAACCTCAATGGGTTGGAGGAATGCTTATTCTGACAGGATTGGTCCTCTGGTTCACTCGGTTTGTGAAAGGGGAAGGAAGGCCATTACCCCGGATGGAGTGGGTTGACGCTGTCTTCATTGGCATAGCCCAGGGATTAGCCATCATCCCTGGAATTTCTCGATCGGGTGCCACCATCTCCATAGGACTTTTTTGTGGTCTGGATCGGGAACTCTCTGGCAAGTTTTCTTTTCTTCTCTCCATTCCGGCAATTTTAGGCGCCACCCTTCTTGAGATGAAGAAGGTTGATTCGATGGGCTCGCTTTGGCCAATTTTGTTTGGATCCGTTGTCGCCTTTGGAGTGGGAATTTTAGCCTTGACGTTCTTGATAAGAATCATTAAAATAGAGAAAATATTTAACTTTTCTTATTATTGTTGCGGGATGGGGATTCTGATGATTATATTAGCATAAGGGGGAATACATTTAAGGGAGGGGAAAAGCATGAGAATTAGAGATGTCATGACAAAAAATCCAATTACCGTAGATAGTGACACCTATGTTTTAGACGCTCAAAAATTGATGAAGGAAAATAATATCCGAAGACTTCCTGTTGTGGATAAGGGCAAGTTGGTTGGGATTGTCACTCAGCATGACCTCCTTGCAGCTTCGCCTTCACCGGCTACATCATTGAGCATCCACGAATTAAATTATCTCCTTTCAAAAATGAAAGTGAAGGAGGTCATGCATAAGAATCCTGTAACTTTTCCTCCTGAAACACCCTTTGAGGAAGCATTAAAATTAGGGCAGGAAAAGAAGATTGGTTCATTCCCCGTCGTAGATAAAGGGAAATTGGTTGGGATCGCAACTGAATCTGACATTGTCCGATTTTTGACCCTTGCCTTAGGGGTCAAAGAGGAGGGGTCGAGGATTACCATTGAAGGGTTAGGGGCGAGTTTAAGTGAACTTGAAAAAATGATTCAAATCGTCAATCAACACGGCACCATCATCTTAAGTATGATCTCCTTACCCAGGCCAGAAAAGAAAGACTGGATGATCATGCTTCGGTTAAAGACGAGTAATCCCGATCCCATTGTTAAGGATTTCAAGAAGGCTGGTTTTAATGTCACCTATTCAACTTGGTTTCGCTGTGAAACAGGAAGCGCCTGAGTGGCCTAACATCCCTTTGTCACGAAAGGATGAGATGGTGCATCTGCCTATGGGGAACCGGATGTACCGTTTTTTATCCTCGTAAAAGGGTTTTCATTCTTCTCTCTTCCTAAAAAACTGATAAACGATTTGGGTTGACTTCCGATTCATCTTTGGAGCTTTAGATAATTCCTCTTTTGTTGCTTCTTTAATCTTCTCAACGCTTCCGAAATATTTTAACAACGCCGTTTGCCTCATCTTTCCGATCCCTGGAATTTCTCTTAATACAGATTTGATCGTCTCTCTGCTTCTTAACTTTTTATGATAAGTGATCGCAAAACGATGGGCTTCGTTACGGATTCGATCAAGAAGATGGAGAATCGGCGAATGCTTCCCTAGAAGGATGGGGTCTTTGATTTGAGGATGGAAGATCTTTTCCTCGGTCTTTCTTAACCTCGAAACACGAGACCCTTCGACAACCCTTTCCTTGGCCAAGCTGACGAGGTCAATGTCCTTCATTTTCAGCTCGTTGCATACCTCCTGGGCTACGTTCAATTGGCCTCTTCCACCATCTAATAAAACCAAATCTGGAAGATCATTCATTCCGATCGCCTTTTGATAACGACGAAGGAGGACTTCATACATCATACCATAATCGTCCGCTCCTTCTATTGTTTTGATCTTGAAGTGACGATATCGTTTCCTATCGGGCTTCCCATTTTTAAAAAAGACCATGGATCCAACAGCGTTTCCCCCCTGGAGGTTCGAAATGTCGAAGGCCTCGATCCGTCGAGGAACTTTTTTCAGATGGAGCTTTTCCCTTAAAGCCTTTAAGGCCATTTCCTCATCCTTTTCAAGCTCCTCTTTTTCAAGAACAAATTGTTTTGCATTTTCGCAGGCCATTTGAAGAAGATGCTTCTTGTCTCCTCTTCCAGGAACGAGGATCCGGACCCTTTTCCCCTTCCATTCAGTCAACCATTGTTCAACAAGGTGATGCTCAGGAATGGCCTTCGGAATCAAAATTTGTTCAGGGATGAATTTACCTTCACGGTAATATTGATGAAGAAAGGAAGATAGGATTTCTTCATCGGGAAGGCCTTTGGAGGGGAAAGTAAAACCTTTACCTCCCAAGAGTTTTCCTCCTCTGATGAAAAGAGAATAAATGGCAATTCGATGGTCTTGGCGATGGGAACCAATCACGTCTTGATCAGAAAAATCACTCGAAACCATTTTCTGTTTTTCAATCACGTGTTCAATATCGTCAATCTGATCTCGAATCCTCGCGGCCTTTTCAAAGTGAAGCTGTTCGGATTCTTCTTCCATCCTTTTCTTCAGACCCTCGACCAGGTCTTTGTTCTTCCCTTCCAGAAACATCTTTACCTGATGGACCATTTCTCGATAATGTTCCCGGTCGATCTTTCCGCAACAGGGACCAGCACAACGACCCATTCCATAATTGATGCAGGGCCTGAGACGACCTGAAAATTTCGTGTTGCGACACGTACGAATTGGGAAAAGGCGTCGGATCAATCTCAGGGTTTCCCTAAGAGAAGTGGCCGAGGGAAAAGGACCAAAGTAGAGTGACTCATCTTTCTTGATCCGCCTCACAACGGTGAGCGTAGGGAAATCCTCTTCCATGGATAGCCTGAGACAGGGGTAATTCTTATCGTCCCTCAGCTTGATATTATAACGGGGATGATGCTCCTTGATGAGGAGGTTTTCCAAGATGAACGCTTCCTTTTCCGTATCGGTGACAAGGGTATCGATATCTGTCACCTTTTCTAACATCGCTAAAGTTTTCAAATCCTTCCCCACAGGTCTCTGGAAATAAGAACTCACCCGGTGTTTGATATCCCCGGCTTTCCCAATATAGAGAATGGTCCCCTTCCTGTCCTTAAAAAGATAGACCCCAGGACTGGTGGGCAGGCTCTCAATTTTTTGTCCTAAAAGGTTCATAATCACCCTGATTTTAATTATCTCAGATCATGGGAAAAATCAATTCCCCCCTCCTTTTGATAATTGTGTTAAAGGGAGTCCCGCATTCCGCAGGATTTGGCAAAGTTGGTTCGACTCACAACAGAGA
The DNA here is from genome assembly GCA_002327985.1 of Syntrophaceae bacterium UBA2188. GTDB lineage: Bacteria > Desulfobacterota > BSN033 > BSN033 > UBA1163 > UBA1163. Next base: position 17,003 of record DCVM01000054.1, read on the forward strand.
GGAACAGGGGGAGATTTTCAATGGTGAAAAAAGGTCATGCCGAAGTCATTTTGGAGTTAATATAGGCCGCTCATAGAGAGGGATTGAAACTTAGCTGGAGCCTCAAAGACAACTTCAGATTGCTACTGACCGGCAACTTCACCTGCTAATGTTGGTCCCAAGATATCTCTGGTCGTCAGCGATTACTGGTGGAAGAACTAAACCGCTGCGCGGTAGAAAACAAAGGCTGGTGTGAAGACCGTTTTTTAATTGATACCCGGTCAATTTGGTGTTAAAATGCCTGCGTTACTGAGTTTTGGCAACTTGTAATGGAAGTTCCCCGATTGAAGCCCCATAGGATAATCTTTTTTATTCGCGGAGCGGCGCTGTTCTTCATGCGTCAATCCAACATTGAATCAACACCGTGAATTCACATGTTTGTCAACTTTATCACAACTTCGGATTGACGCTTATTCGAAATGGTAACCGAACGGGGGCAGCTTATCTC
>DCVM01000085.1 GCA_002327985.1 Syntrophaceae bacterium UBA2188
TTACACAAAAGATCTTACATTAACTACGGTGCTTTGCACCAACCTTTGTTTTCTACCGCGTAGCGGTTTAGTTCTTCTTCCTGAAAGAGTGATCTTTGAAAATCTTCTCTCCATACAACATTTCACCCCATAATAAACGAAACGAATCCTATACAAGGCGGGTAGAACCAGACCAACCTGCCCTTCAGGGTTATCCTGTTATTAACTAATTCACTCACTTCAATCCTGCCTTGCGCAGAGCTTCAATGTAGCGATCTATTTGGGTTTGACTTTTATATGCAATTGTCTTCGCATAAGGTTCGAGAGAGAACTTGGGATTTAATCTTAGGACCTCTGCGGCTTCGGCACGGGCTTCCTCATCCCGGCCCAATAAAATATAGGTGGCTGCCAGACCAAGGTGAGCCATTATATTGTTGGGTGCAATGTGTAACGCTTTCTTGTATTGAGTAATGGCTTCCTGATACTGCTCCGTCATACGGTAGGCAACTCCTAAGTTTTGAAAGTACCAGGTTGGACCGTTAGGATTAAGACGGATCGCCTTTTCAAATAGGGGGATGGCTTCCTTGGGCCTATCCGCGTTGTTAAGGGTCATACCGAGCCATGCATGGGCATCCGCACCACCGGGATCAATGGCAACTGCCCGTTCCCCCTCGACAATCGCCTTGTCATAATTTCTTTTCATGGTATTGAGATGCCCTAGCTGGGCATAATAACGGGAATCCTTGGGGTCTAAGGAAATGGCCTTTTGGGTCAGTTCAATAGCTTTCTCAAGTGATTCATTCGGAGATTTGCTTAAACCCAAATACACATCCATCATATGGGCACTCGCGAGGCAGTAGTAACCGCGTGCAAATTCAGGATCTAAAACAATTGTTTCCTCTGCAAGCCACTTTCCCATAATATTACCCTCTATATTGAAGCGTTGAATATAGTCTTGTGTTTGCAGAATCTTTAAAAATGCCTCAAAGTTGCGCGGAGGTTTTCCCCTCAGGTCTTGTTCTCCTTCCGTTAGTTTCACCCGCATACTTTGCAGGATTTTCATCGTAATTTCATCCTGCACTGCGAAGATATCCTTTAGATCCCGGTCGTAGCGTTCCGCCCACAAGTGATTGCCGGTCAAGGTATCGATCAATTGCGCCGTAATCCGGACACGGTTCCCTGACCTCTGAACGCTGCCCTCCAGTACATATCTTACTCCCAACTCTTCAGCTACTTGCTGTACCTTCACTCCCTTACCCTTGTAAATGAAAGTTGAATTGCGTGCGATGACAAATAGCCTTGGAATTTTGGAAAGTCCCGTGATGATATTCTCGGTGATGCCATCGCTGAAGAACTCCTGCTCGGATTCTTTGCTCATGTTCACGAAGGGGAGTACGGCGATGGAGGGTTTGTCAGGCAGAGGAAAAGCCATTCTCTCCACCGAGGCTCTTTTGACCGAGAAAAGTTTTAGATAAAGTTTCCAGCTAACCAGCGTGGCAGCCCCTACAATTACTAAAATCATTGCAATAAGTATCCAATGATGCCGGAGCTGCCAGGCAATTCCCTTCTTCTCTGGATGTGATATAGGAATTTCAGGCGTTTCCGAAAGGGGTCGGATGGGCTCTGTTTCGGGTGCCTTTTCGACTTTTCCCTTAAGAGTCAATAGAAACCTCTCCCACGCATCGCCATTTAACAAGTCCTCGTAAATAATATCAACATCATCTAACCCTGCTCCTATCTTGTCGATTGCGAACCTTAGCCGGACATTCTCTTCGCTTCCTTTATACTCAAAAAGATTTGCCCAGGTATCTTTTTCCTCTTCAGTAAAATGGTAAGTCTTTCCAGTCCCCTCATCATAATCTTTTTTCCTTCCGAGGACCTTAAAAAGTGGGGCGTTCTCAAGATTGGGAAGGGCGTCTTTCCATTTCTTATAAATCCTTGAAAGCAAATTCTCCTTATCTGATGATCCGGCTGAGCCCCCAACTGTTTCGTTCAGTAAAGCGAGGAGTTCAAGGTGAGCTTCAAGAGGAATAGACGTGATTTTCCCAAGTTTTTTCATCTCGTTAACAACAAACGCTATAACAGAGAGATAAAACATTCTTGATGGAGTGTTGAAATGAAGAGTCAGTGCAGGCTTATTTTTGAGACGGATATGGAGTTTAAATTCATTCAGGTCGATTCTCATGACCTTTTGGGTTGTTTCGCTCATTTTTTTAACTTATCTGATTATTATTAAAGATGAACGATATTAAATGGTTACGGATTATAACAAAAAATCTCACGGTGTGAACCATGAAATATTATAGCAAATGCTAAATTTTTTTAAATATTTTTTTACTTCAATATTAAAGAGAAAGAAGTTTTTTTGTTCAGGAGTTAATTTGGAGAAAGGTATGAAAGGGAATATTTTAAAATACCCTTATAAGGCCTCCGGGGGGGAATTTGTCCTCTGGGAGGCACTTTTCCAAGTCTTATATTTCATGAATATATGAGAGCAAAAAACCTTTACACTTCTTTTTTGAAAACAGGAGGTAGACGATGAAAACAATCTCTTTGGTTTCGATTGTAATTTTAGTCCTATTTATTACATTTGTGGCGGTTGTCGAGGCACAAATACCAAAAGAAGGAACTATTTCATATACAGCAATATATAGTGGGACATCCAAGGTTTTAACCCTGGGGGAAGAACGAGTTCAAGTAACATATGAGCATATGGGGGTAACGCTGGGTGATACTGGCGAGGATATCTTTCATAATGCGACATTGCATTGTATTGGATCACTTCATAGGGTGAAAGGGGGCTATGACGATGACAACGGCTCTTGCGTCATCACTCGCCCAGATGGTGACAAGGCATTTCTTACCTATAAAGGTACTCACTCTGCAGCAAGCGGTAAGGCAGTCAATACCTTGGTTGGGGGCACAGGAAAATTAACCGGCTTGCAGGGCAGCCTTGAAGCAACCAGACTCCCCCCCTTACGGCCGGCTAGTCCTGGAACCTATCAAGGTATGTCGAAATTGAAGGGTCAGTATAAGTTGCCTTGAAGCTTTCTTTACTTCCAAAAGAGGCGGGAATAGATCTGACTTCGTTTCTCTGGAGGAGTGGGTTTATCAGTGATGCCCACTCCTTTTTGTCTTATTCCAATTTCCATATTTCAATCAGAAATGTGCATCTCTCAGAATCGAAATAGTGCATAGAGTAGACCTTATGATTGAAAGGGGG
>DCVM01000104.1 GCA_002327985.1 Syntrophaceae bacterium UBA2188
ATCTTCTTTTTTAATTCGTCGAGGTGATACTCCAAGATCTTTCGGAATGAGATGGGTGCCACTGGAAATTTTCGATCATAGTAATGGATGAAGAACCCTCCTTCTTCAAAGGCCAATGTTAATTCTTGATTTTCAAGGACTCGACCATATTGGTCTCCCAAGACGGGAAGAAGGACTTTGTTTTCAAGTTCGTCCTTGATCGGTTTCCAATCGATATCAAAATAATCGGCATAGATCGAACTCGGACCATTCTCCAGGACATCCCTCCACCAGACATTCTCATCTTCGGCGATGCTCATATGGTTGGGGACGATATCGAGGATCTGTCCCATCCCATGTCTCTTCAGGCCTTCAACAAACGCATCATATTCCTCTGGGGTCCCGATTTCTGGATTGAATTGATTGTGGTCGATGATATCATATCCATGGAGACTTCCCCGCTTCGCTTTAAAATAGGGGGAAGCGTAACTATCGGAAATCCCTAACTCATGGAGGTACGAAATGACCGATAGGGCGTCGGAGAATTTAAATTGATGGTTGAATTGAAGCCGATAGGTCGCCACGGGTATTTTTCGATCATCTTCAAGGGATGCAACACCTTTTTGAAAAATTGCCTTCACCTTCTCTTGGTCCATCACCGGAATTTTTTCCACTCCTTCCTTAGAATTCGGATGGGGAATTGAAAGAGTCGTCTTTAGAGGATTCCTCTCGGTTAAGGTTCTTTGATGTTTCGATACAGAGCAAAAGCGTAAGCATCGAGGACGAAAGTAACTTTTGAGCCGTTGGACAGGACTGATTCCGGGACAAGGGCCCCCATCCCATTCCATTCCTCGGACGCTGAAGCAAATATCTTCTCCCAAGTTCCTTCCTCGACCATCGTTTCAATTTTAATGGGCTTATCATTAAAATTGAAAATGCCAATGATTTGATCCTCTTCATCGTTCCATTTCATCAGGATGGCCTGTTCTTTCTCGAATGCCTTGGTCTCCCTCCCTTTTTTATTGAAACGCGATCGAAGGGGTATCTCCTTTCTGATCTGGATCAGGGTTTTGTATAATTCAAAAAGGGTCTGATGTTTTTCATGATGCTGCAGATCAAGGTTAATCTTGGAACGTAAAAAAGTGTTGACGTCCTGCGGGTCCGGTATCTCTCCATCCCATTGGAAGGAAGCAAACTCTTCTTTTCTCCCCTTTCTGACTGCCTCGATTAATGCCGGATCAGAATGATTGACAAAATACTGAAATGGCGCTTCCTCACCATATTCTTCTCCCATGAACAGGAGTGGAATATTGGGTGAAAGCAGAACCATCCCTGCTGCAAGTTTTAAGGTTTCAAAGCGAACCAGGGTGCTCAACCTATCTCCCCTCATCCTGTTTCCCACTTGATCATGATTCTGGGAAAAGATGATAAACTTTGTTGGAAGAAGGTGTTTGGAAGAACTTCCGTGTCGCCTCTTGCGATAAGTGGAATATTGACCGGTGTAAACAAATCCCTCGCGAAGTGATTTCGCTAACTGATGAACGTCTCCAAAATCCTGATAATAACCCCTCCTTTCTCCAGTCAGAAGGGTATGGAGGCAGTGATGGAAATCATCGTTCCACTGAGCATCCAGGCCATAACCTCCTCTTTCGGGGGGATGGATAACCCGCACATCATTCAGATCGCTTTCAGCGATCACCACCATGGGTCGGCCTAACCTCTTTGCCTGTTGATGCACGGCCTTTTGAATATCATGCAAAATGTGTCGGGCGCTGAAGTCAAAGATCCCATGAATGGCATCGATTCGCAGACCATCCAGATGATATTCCGTCACCCAGTAAAGGGCATTGTTGACGATAAATTTACGAACCTCATCACTTTCGGGTCCATCGTAGTTAATCGCAGAACCCCAGGGGGTTTTATAACGGTCAGTGAAGTAAGGTCCATAATCAGCGAGATAATTTCCCTCCGGCCCTAAATGGTTATAAACCACATCAAGGATGACGGCTAATCCCTTCTGATGGCATGTGTTGATCAAACTCTTCAACCCCAGGGGCCCCCCATAACTATTTTGGGGGGCATAGAGATAGGTTCCGTCATAACCCCAGTTCCTTTCTCCCGGAAATTGGGCAACAGGCATCAGTTCGATAGTTGTCACGCCCAGTTCATTCTTAAGGTAATCCAAATGGGGAATGATCGCTTCAAAAGTCCCTTCCTGAGTAAAGGTTCCTGTGTGGAGTTCATAGATGATCATCTCTTCAAGAGGAATCCCTTTCCAATCTTGATCTTCCCATTCAAACCGACCCGGGTCGACGACCTCCGAGGCGCCATGGACCCCCTCAGGTTGAGACCTTGAAACTGGATCAGGTCTCACTCGATCTCCATCAAGGACATAATGGTATCTGTCTCCTGGTCTTCCGTTAACTTGAAAAGCCGTGAAATAGCCCTCTGGCTCCAAATTCATCGGAATATCATCGGGCTCTCCGATCATCCTCAACGAAATGGAGGAAACTATAGGGGCCCACACTCTAAACCGGACCCCTTGAAAGGTTACGTTGGCTCCCAGCTCGAGAGTCCAAATTTTTTCATCTGCCTTCTTTTTTTTCATCTGCAGTTCTTCAAAAAATTCTTAACTCACCCTTTTCACCCAACTCTTAGTAT
>DCVM01000133.1 GCA_002327985.1 Syntrophaceae bacterium UBA2188
TGATTCAATTTTTTGCCCCAAATGGCTTGACATTTGGAAGGAAATACGATAATTAGGTTTTCTTGGGGAAGAGTGAGGTTATTTTTTAGAAAGGTTGACCCCCTCTATGGAGAAAAAACCAATCCGAATTGCCGTGGTGGGTGTGGGTAATTGTGCCAGCGCACTCATCCAGGGGATTGAATTTTACCGATCCAATAGCCACAAGAATCCAATCATGGAACCTCTTGGTTTAATGCACCTGGATATTGGAGGTTATAAACCTTGGGATATTGAGGTGGGAGCGGCTTTCGATATCGATCGAAGAAAAGTGGGGAAACCCCTAAAGGAAGCCCTTTTTGCCAAGCCTAATTGCACTAAAATCATCTGTCCGAACTTCAATGATTCTGCCGTGATGGTATTCATGGGGGAAGTTCTGGATGGAATTTCCGAACATATGAAAGATTATCCTGAAGATCGCATCTTTCTCGTCGCCAATGAGAAACCCTGCCGTGTGGAAAAGGTTTTAAAGGATTCTGGAGTGGAGATCCTCCTCAATTATCTTCCCGTGGGTTCGGATCGGGCCACCCAATTCTACGCAGAGGCTTGTTTAAGCGCCGGGGTGAGTTTGATCAACTGTATGCCAAGCTTCATTGTCTCTGACCAAAAGTGGGCAAAACGATTTGAAGACAAAAGGATTCCCGCTGTGGGAGATGATGTCAAATCCCAGATGGGTGCAACGATCATCCATCGGGCCTTGGTGAAGCTCTTTGAAGACCGTGGAGTCAAATTAGATCGAACCTATCAAATCAATACAGGGGGAAATACCGATTTTCTCAATATGCTCAATCGAAGTCGTTTGAAGAATAAACGGATCTCCAAAACCGAGGCAATTCAATCTCAACTCGGTATTCCCTTGGAACCGGAAAATATTCACATCGGCCCTTCCGATTATGTCCCCTGGCAGAATGACAACAAGGTCTGTTTCCTCCGGATGGAAGGAAGAGGGTTTGGAGAAGTCCCCTTGAACCTTGAGATGAGACTCTCTGTTGAGGATTCACCTAATAGTGGCGGAATGACGATCGATGCCATTCGATGCTGCAAGATCGCCCGTGAACGAGGAATCGGAGGCCCTCTCCTTTCGATCTCTGCCTATGCGATGAAACATCCCCTTGTACAAATCCCTGACAATGAAGCCAAGGCCATGGTGGAGGAATTCATTGAAGGGAAGCGGGAACGCTAATCTTTTTTTCCTTCATCCACCGCTCTAAATAAGGTTTGGGTTCTTCTCCTGAGGTTCGAATCTCCTTTAAAAAATCGACTACCCTTCTCAAATCATTTTCGAAATATTCATAGAGTCTTTGAAAATCTCCAAGGCGGTGGAAATATTGACGATAGGCCAGTAGCACCGCATTATTAAGATCCCTTCTTTCGAAATGAGTGGTGTTCTCTGTCTTGAAAGAAATCTTTTTAAATTCCTCCTTTAGAGAATGGAATATTTCCTCTCTCCCCTTTATCTTTTCATCTTTTGAAATCTCCTTTGAATAAAAATTCGATAGTCGCTCACAAGCTTGATCGATCCAACGGCTAAAAATGAGATCATCCTCCTGAGCATGGATAGCCTCGATCACCTCTTTCGATCCCGAACCATACTTCTCTGTTAAGAAATGGATGGCTCCTTGATTTCCGATAAACGTGGCGATCTGCTCATTCAAATCGGTCTGACCTTTAAAATAGATGCTGGCATGGGTCATCTCATGGAGAATGAGGTTGGCGATCGTGGCCTCTTCATATTGGAGCATGGAAGAAAAGATGGGGTCTTTCAACCACCCCAGGGTGCTATAAGCCCCGGCCTGCTGGACAAAGGTATCGTAATCCCTCCCTTCGAGAAATCGCTTTTCCTTTAAAGCCCCCTCTTTCGTAAAAAAACTTTTATAGGTCACTTTTCCTGTAATGGGGAAATTCCAATGATAGAGCCGAAGGTGATCCTTCTCCGAGGCCGTGAGGACATGGAGAACAGGACCTTTAACCTCAAAATATTTTGAATAGCTCTGGGTTACCTTAAGGCCCAGTTTCTCCTCTCCGTAGCGCTTTACCTCCTGGATGAGATGGATCTTCTCCTTGGCTTCAGGGTCTGTCCACTCATTCTCTAAAACTTCTTGAACGGGAACACTATGAAAAGTAATCGAGGATTGATGCCATCCCAATTGAGAGAGATAGAGGAGCTTGGTGCAGCCGGTCAAACTGAGCAGGATGAATATAAGAAACAAAAAGGAATGCAAGGTGTTCATGCTGAACTTTGTGCTGAATTCATTTCAGTATCGTTTCAGCATCTCTTCTCAATTTCTGTAAAAAAACAACCACGGCCACCAAACCCAATCCGATGGCATCATAGATGGCAACCGGGTAGACCAATAGCAACCCTGCAGCAATAAGCATGATCCGTTCATAAAGGGTTGTCTTCTTAATAAACCAGTTCTCGACTCCTCCCGCCAGGGCAGCCAGTCCAATAAAAGCAGTGATGGTTGTCCAGAAGATGTCCATGACTGGTCCTTTCAGAAGAATACCAACGCCTTTGGGATCAAGGGTAAACATGAAGGGCACAATAAAGGCAGGCAGGGTATATTTCCAAGCATACATGGTTGTTTTATAAGGATTTCCTTTGGTCAGGGCTGCCGCCGCAAAACAAGAAAGGGCTGTGGGCGGAGAGACCTCTGAAAGAATAGCATAGTAGAAGACGAACATGTGGGCAGCAAAGTCTGGAATCCCGAGCTGGATCAATGCGGGCGCGGCAATCACCGCAGAGATGATGTAAGAAGCCGTAACCGGGACAGCCAGCCCAATCACCCAGACAATCAGGGCAGTATAGACAGCGGTTAGGAAAATACTTCCTCCTGCATAGGCGATAATGATTGAACTGAACTTTAACCCCAGACCCGTCAGGGTCACCACCCCTACGATGATTCCAGCCGCGGCACAGGTGGAGGCAACTGTCAAAACTCCGATCGAGCCCCCTCTCAAGGCTTTCACTAATTTCTTGGGATAGAGGCCCGTGTCTTTCCTAATAAAACTGAGAGCAAAAGTGATCACCGTGGCCCAGAAGACCGCCATAATGGGCGTGAAGCCTATCACCATGATCGCCACAATGGCGATGAGAGAGATGAAGTGGAATCCATAAAGGTAAGTGAGCTGCCACAAATTATAGGTCCTATCGAAAGGAATCTCTTTGACCCCGAACTTTTTAGCATCCAGCTCTACCATCAAAAAGATTGACCAATAGTAGAGGCATGTCGGAATACAGGCCATGACGATGACATCTAAATAGGAGATCTTTAAAAATTCTGCGATGAGAAAAGCAGCGGCCCCCAAGACAGGAGGAGAAAGGATCGCCCCGATCCCTCCTGCAGAGAGGAGTCCACCAGCTGCATCCCTACTATAGCCTGCCTTAGCCAGCATGGGATAGGCCACCGATCCCAATGTGACCGTCGTAGCCACACCGCTTCCGGAGGGGCCTCCGAGAAGGAAAGAGGCTAATGTCACGGTTCGGCCTGCACCGGTCGTCTTCCCCCCCATTGCCGCAAAGGAGAAGTCAATAAAGAACTTTCCCGCACCTGAGAACTCCAAAAAGGCACCCCAGATGGTAAAGAGAATAATGAACGTCGAGGAGACATCGATCGGAACGCCAAAGATTCCTTCGAGGGTCATATACATATGGCCAACCAGGCGATCGATGTCATATCCCCGGTGGGTCCAAGGAGCTGGTAGCTGCGGCCCAACGAAAGCATAAACAATAAAAGCAATGACAATCACAGGCATGATCCAGCCCGTTGTTCTGCGGGTCGCCTCCAGCACCAATAGAATCAATATAATCCCAAAGAACTTATCCCAAAAATTGGGAACAACAGAACGGTAGATGAAATCCTCAAAGTCAATCATCATGTAGACGATGACAGCAATTCCGAGCAGGGCAAGCAGGAAGTCATACCAGACGATCCGATTCTTAAACCGCTTGAAGGATGGAAAGACCAGGAAAGAGAGAAAAAGGACGAACATGACATGGATTCCTCTTAGAACCTGGGTCATGATGATGCCGACAGCGGCATAGAGGTGAATGAGTGACATCAGGACTGCCACCGCTGTGATGAAAACGTCCATCCTCCCTGTAAGCCTTCGAGAGGGCCCTTCCTCTTCTTCGATATACTTTTCGGCTTCTCTCAGGGCCTCTTCGGATATAACCACTTCCTGGTTTAGTCTCTCTTTTTCCTCTTCCATAACCTCACCTAAAGGAATCAGGGAATTGGGCAATGATGGAATATTGGATTTTTCCGACTTGAGTTAGCCATCATTCCATTATTCCAATATTCCAAAAATGATGGATTCGTAAAAAGTCCTGATTTGTCACCCTGAACTTGTTTCAGGGTCTCATAACTCATTGATTTTGTTAGATGCTGAATCAAGTTCAGCATGACGTTTTCCCTCTTTATGGACTATTTACGAGATCATCAAAAATATATTTTCCCAAAGAGAGCGATTCGATTCTCAATTGAATCCGATCTCCCCTTTCCCCGATCTCACTCAAATAGATCTTCCTGTCTCTGATAATCAATCCCTGCCCTTCTCCCATTCCCCTCTTAATAATGAATACCGCCCCCAGCCTTTGATCCATCGAATGGAATTCTTTCGTATCCTCAAATCCATAATATTCCATCACCGCAGGGCTATTCGTCCTTACCCCTTTGAGGACAATCGTATCTCCTTCAGCCTGGAATTCCTCAACCACAGGCTCCCTGTAGATAGAATGAATATAGAACATGGAAAAGATTTCATTGGAACTTATCTTGATATGGATTGTTCGTGGATGATCCATATTTTTCAATTGTAGGACCATCGCCTTCTTAAGAAGGAAAACCCCTCCTGCCACGATAAAGATTGCAATCAATGTCAGGAGGGGCCAGTGTTTCGCTTTCAATTATTTGATCTTAAGCCCTTTCTCTGTAAAATATCGAATGACACCAGGATGGAATGGTATGGGTGACCCTCCAACTTGGGGTTCCAAAGATAAGAATCTTGCATCTCTATGGGATGCTACCAATTCCGGTTTGCGGTCAAATAAAGTCTTCACGATATCATAGGCAACATCGCCCTTCATCTTTTCGTTACAGATAAGGAGATTCCACACCACAGCCATCTCTACATCCACATCCTGTCCAGGATAGGTTTTGGCAGGAATGATGCCTTTTACATAGAGAGGCCCATACTTCTCCCTCATCTTGGAAACCGCATCTCCATGAGAAATGATTTTGATCTTAATTCCAGGCGTTGCTCCTAAATCTGTCACAGCAGCAGTGGGAAGACCTCCGTCCCAGAAGAAGGCGTCGATCTTTCTATCCTTCAATGCTCCGGCTGATTCAGCAACACCCAATTTATCTCTGGTGAAATCCTTATCCGGAATCAATCCATAGGCCTCCAGAACCCTCAGGGCTTTCACCTCGGTTCCGCTTCCAGGGGCGCCGGTTGAAACCCTTTTCCCTTTGAGATCTGTCACTTTCTCAATGCCTTTACCCTCAATGGTCACAATATGCATGTTATTTGGATAAAGAACCGCTGCTGTTCTCAAGGGAATCTTCTCCTTAAACTTCCCTTTCCCCTGAAACGCATCCCATCCCACATCTGCCATGATCAGGGCTAAGTCTGCTTTGCCCTGACCCACCAGAAGGCAGTTATCCACTGAGGCAGTAGTCACTTCCGCAGTCGCCTCTGCATAGGGTACATATTTAGAGATAACGTTTGCCATACCTCCACCTAATGGATAATAGACGCCCCCTGTTCCTCCTGTAGCAATGGAAAGCCGAACGTCTTTTTTCTGAGCCCATGCCGAAGAAAGACTAAAAACAAATATCAGGATAATGACCAATACCGTTAGACGTTTCATAAGATAACCTCCTTCAAAAGATATTTTGTAGGTAAAATTTATAGTAAACTTGGCTCCTTTTGTCAACAAGAAGTTTTCAGGCGGGATACGAGGGATGTTTCGGTTTTACCCCGGCCTTCTTCTCTTCATATCGGGCAAGGAGATAGAGGACATCGGAAAGGCGGTTCAGATATTCCAATATTTTTAAGTTATGGAGTATTTTCTTTGATTTCATCTTTGCCACCAATCGTTCTACTCTCCTTGAAACAGCCCGGGCCACATCTAAAATGCTGGAAACCTGTGTCTCACCATAGATGATAAATCCAGGCTCTGGTTTGAGAAGGGCCTCAAAATCAACAGAAAGTCTGCTTAACCAATCCACCTCCTTTCGGGTTGTGTGCCCTTTCAAGAGATTTCGACTCCCTCCGGATAAGGCAAGTTCCGATCCAATGATGAACAAGTGATTCTGAATGTGAAACAGAACTTTTCTCACCCTCTGATCTTTCGAGGTCGCCCTTGCCATCCCCAGGAAGGAATTTAATTCATCCAGCGTTCCAAAGGTTTCAGGTTTGAGATGGTATTTGGGCACACGCCCCCCTCCCAAAAGTCCGGTGAAACCTTTATCCCCTCTTTTTGTGCTGATGGGCATGATTCTTAGTGTTAAGTGTTAAGTGGTTAGCATTTCCTTTAAAAGTTCAAAGATCATGGTTCAAAGTTCATCGTTCATCGTTCATGTTTCATCGTTCATCATTTTATGGGTCGATGAGTGATCTGGAGTTCTCCTTTTTCAAGTCGGTAGCACGTATTTTTCAGCCAATGTGTGTCATCCTGATCTGGAAAATCCTTTCGGAAAAAGGACCCTCGGCTCTCTGCCCGAAGCAGACTTCCCTTTAAGATGGCCTTGAGAAGGAGGGACACATTTTCCAAATCTCTCTTTTTGAAAAGATCTTTCAATGTCGCAGGATAAACCTTCTCAATTTTCTTTTCAATGGAGGCCAACCGGTCTAACCCTTCTTTTAACGACTCTTCTTCTCGGACAGGACTGGCATATCTCCAGGCCAAATCTTTTAAATCTTTAAGCATGTCCTTGGGTGGCTCAAAAGCCCCTCTCCTTTTTCTGAGATAGGAGCGGACCTTCCGGTCCCATTTTTTCAACAGGTTTTCAGAGAAGGGAGGAAAAGGTCCTTGCTCCTGTTCTAACTTGTGGACATATCTTGCTGCCGACTGACCACTAAGGATCCCAAAAACGGCGCATTCCGTCAATGCATTTCCCCCAAGTCGATTGGCCCCATGAATCCCCCAGGTCACCTCTCCTGCTGCAAAGAGGCCCGGGAGAGAAGTGGCTCCTTCTTCATCGATCTCCACCCCTCCCATAAAGAAATGGACTGCCGGGGAGATCAGAAAGGGCCGTTCACGGAAAGGGAACTTCGATTTTTTTAGAAAGTTAAGGGGATAACGTTCCCATTTTTCCTGTGGAACTTGGGTCAAATCAAAAAAGACATCTCCATTCCGAGTCATGCTGTATAAATCGATGGAGAGGCGATCTCTCTTGACAATGATGGCTCGGTTTAAATCTCCCCGGAGGCCAAACCTCTCTAAAAGATCCTCCCCTTTGTCATTGAACAACCTGACCTCTTTGGGATAAGGAGGATAAAGTAGAAAGGAAGAAAGGTGCGGCTCCCCTAAAACAAAAGGATAGAATTGAACAAATTCTAAGTCGAAAAGGGGTAGGCCTGCCCGAAGGGCCAATGCATACCCATCTCCAAGAATGCTTCTCTGATTGTCATTTCTACTATAAACCGCCCCTGCTCCACCGGTGGAGAGTAGGACCGTTCTGGATCGAATCAAACAAGGAATCCCGTTTCTTAAAAATCCAAATGCCCCTTGAACCTCTCCCTCCTCCACAAGCAAATCAAAAATAGTTAATCCTGGTAAGACACGGATGGAACTTTTTTTCACTTTTTCTATCAGAGGTCTGATGAGAAGAACTCCGGGAAGTTGAGAAGAATCATCGGGCCGATCGATGATACACCCAATCCCCCTTTCAAGGAGAGGGACTCCATCCCCCCTCAATCTTTCCATCGCCTCCGGACCTTTTTGGATGAGGAGATTGATTAATCTCCCCTGGTTCAATCCCTTTCCAGATTCCTGGGTCGCTTGGAGATGGTCTTCTTTGGAAAAAGTGGAGTTCGAAACGGTGAAGGCGCCATTGGCCAGAGAGGTATTGGTCCCCATCCCGATGGCAAATTTTCCAACCATGAGGACGCGAAGACCGGCCTTCTCTGCCTCGAACGCAGAAAGAAAACCGGCCAAGCCGCTTCCAATCACCAGGATATCGGTGGTGATTTGTTCCATAGACTTGCTATACCAAAGACAATTCTTGACCCTTAAAAAAGGTGAAGATATTCCACGGAAAAGGAGTGTTCAGTTTTTAACCTGTTAGATCACTTTTTAGGCTTCATCTGTTTTTCACAGCAGATGATGTCGCAAGTATCCACGCACCCGCAGACCTCATCCACCGTGATTGCCAGACCACAAACACTACACTTATAAACGTCCCCCTTCTTGACGCCCTTTTTTGCAACTTTTTTGATTGCCTTTTTGACAGCCATGGCCTCCTCCTTTCATCGCAAGATTTTTATCCTAAACCGGTGGACTTCATCATCGCTTCCTCCACCTGATGTAAAATCGAAAAATGGTGGGACTCCTCTTGGGCCAGTTGATGGTAAAAGGCCTTTTCAAATTCACTGAGTGCTTCTTCGGCCAAACGTTTATAGAAGTCATGTCCTTTGATCTCTAACTGAACGGCCAGGCGGATGGCTTCCAACTCATCCGCATCCGCTATACGGTTTAGGTCAATCTTTTTCTTCGCCTCCTGAAAAACATTCTCAAGATTGCTTATTTGGGAAATCGGAAGGGAGGCAGTTTGGATCTTCGAATTCGGTGATTGATCATAAATATCTTTCACCCTCTTGATATGGCCCAACTCCTCTTCGGCAATCGTTTCAAAAATCAATTTTGCGAAATAGCTTTTAGCCTTCTCAGCGGCTTTGAGAAAGAACTCCCGGCCATCCGTCTCAAAACGGATGGCCTCTTCGAGAGTTTTTCTCATTGCATCCCTTCCGGACATTTTTAACTCCTCTCCATAGACTCCAATTCAAATTTGATATATCCGACAGGAAGTTCCAACTCAATCAAAATCGGAGTTTTTTCCCCATTTTGGGTGTACCAAATTCGGATATGGCCCTCCTTATCTTCAAAACTCGAAAAGGAGGTGCTGGACTCGAGGCAGACGGCCTCTATCTCTCCATATATTTTTGATTTCACCTTCCCTTTTTTTGAATAAAAGACCATCTGTCGCAACGTGATTCCGTCGAAGATGGACATTTGAATATCTTGGCCGGAATGTAATTCTTCTTTTAAATAGTATTTTGCAAACATTGAAAGGGGATCATAAGTTTCTGAGGAAAGGGGAATCTCTTTGTTTCCCTTCTCCCCCCGTATTTCCATGACTATCTTCTTGTTGGGATGATCAAAGATGAGGGTTTGAAGATAATTTTTCTTTTTGGTGAGAAGACCCTCCTGATGAATCTCTTTCACATATCGAAGTGGAGAAAAGGTCTCTGCCTCAACTATTGACACGAATCGGTTGTTCATCCGGAATAAAAATTTGAGGTAGTCAAGGGAATCGATGGAAGCATGAATTTTGTAAATAAATTTTCCCTGCCCTGAGGATCCATTTTCAATTTTAATGGAGGCTTTGAGGATTGGGATGCCAAACCTCTTGGCTGTATAGAAAAAAGATTTGCTGGGTCCGGTTCCTAACTCCTGGGGCACAAGCATTTGACCATGAGAATTGGCTGAAAATTCCCACCCTGCAAGAATTCCGATCAACAGGAGACTTCCGATTTTTAACGTCCGACCGACCTTCGCCATGATTTTCGACCCACCCCTTACCTAATAAAACTATATTAAACCATCTTTCCTTTTTGAATCAAATATTTTTTTAGATTTTTTTAGATTGCCTTGACAGGCCAAATTTATATATGCTACCCATGTGAGCAAATCAAGACCGTTGGATGGGAAAAACAATGCAGATTGCGTCCGTTCAGTTGCAAGTGGTTGAGGATTCCAAGGAAAAAGCCCTAGAACATGCCTCCCAGATGATCTGCCAATGTCGGGGAGCGGATCTTATCCTTCTGCCAGAACTCTGGAATATCGGATTTATGAGTTTTAATCGTTACCGTGAAGAGGCCGAAACGCAACAGGGTCTGACCTTGACTCTTCTCCAAACCCTGGCCAAGGAACTTTCTTGTCATCTTCATACCGGAAGTTTTGTAGAGAAGAGAGGGGATCGATTTTACAATTCCAGTTTTCTATTGAATCCCGAAGGAAAGATCCTCGGAAGTTACCAGAAGATTCATCTCTTCACTTATCAATCCCAGGAAGCTGAAATTTTAACTCCTGGGACATCCATCACCGTGATCCCCACGGATTTTGGAAGCTTTGGACTGGCCACCTGCTATGACTTAAGATTCCCAGAATTTTTCAGAAAGATGCTTGATCAAGGAGCTGAATTTTTTCTCGTCTGTTCTGCCTGGCCTTATCCCCGCCTGGAACACTGGCTTCTCCTTAATCGAACCAGATCCCTGGAAAATCTCTCCTGTCTTATCTCTTCCAATTCTGTGGGATTTAACCGGGGAACACAGTTCGTCGGCCACAGCCTGGTCGTTGATCCCATGGGTCAAATCATAGCCGGAGGTCATGATGAGGAGTGCATCGTCTGGGGAGAGGTGAATCGGGAGATGGTCCTGAGGGCTCGAGCGGAATTCCCGGCCTTGAGAGATCGGGTCTTCAAGAATTAAGTTATCAAGTTAATGAGTTAATGAGCTAATGGGTCAAATAAACTAACCGCTATGACCTATGCGCTCTGCCCTTCTCATCATTTAGCCGCAGTCTGAATAACCACAGAAACACTTGGCACAACCCTCTTCAAAGATAAGAGGTCCTCCGCATTCAGGGCATGCCCCCCTTTGAAAGATTAAACCTAAACTTCTCTGGAGAAATCCTTTCTCTTCTTTTGGAGGTTGTTTTGGAATGGAAATTTTCATCTGGGGCTCTATTCTATCTCTCTTCTCCTTCTCATGCAGGTGCCATTCAATGGCCTTGGCCACTGCATCAGAACAAGAGAGGACTTTTCCTTCTCGATACCAGACCGGAGTATGACAACTGATCCCCTTTAACTGTCGAATGATGTCTTCGGGTTCAATCCCGGATCGGAAAGCCAGCGAAACCAAGCGGCCGATTGCCTCCGATTGAGAGGCTGCACAACCCCCTGCCTTTCCTATTTGATTAAAGATCTCAAAAAGTCTTCCCTCTTCATCTTCGTTCACGGTCACATAGAGGTTCCCACAACCCGTGCGAACCTTCCGGGTAGACCCATGGATCACATCCTCGCGAGCCTTTGGCTTCCTCTCCCCTTCGCGAAACTCCTCTTCGTCCTTCGATCGATCCACGTTTGGGGAAACCATTCCTTTATAGAGGACTTGCTTGGCTCGACTTCGGTCCCGGTAGATGGTCACTCCCTTACAACCTAATTCATAAGCTAATTTATAGACCTTGGCGACATCGTCAACGGTCGCCTCATGAGGGAAGTTGACCGTTTTAGAAACGGCATTATCCGTATATTTTTGAAAAGCGGCCTGCATCCGGATATGGTCTTCGGGGGTGATGTCATGAGCCGTCACAAAAAGTTTTCGAATGTTCTCAGGAACTTCTTTAACATGTTGGGTGTTTCCGCTGTGAGCGATCTTTCTCATGAGCTCTTCTGAATAAAATCCCTCCTGCTTCGCTAAAGCCTCGAAGTACGGATTGACTTCCAATAGTTCCTTCCCTTCCAAGACATGGCGGATAAAGGCCAGGGCAAAAATGGGTTCAATTCCCGATGAGGTTCCTGCAATAATGGAGATGGTTCCAGCAGGGGCAATCGTGGTAACCGTTGCGTTCCTCATCGCCTCCCAACGACTTTTCAATGGACTCCCTTCGAAATTAGGAAAAGATCCTCTCTTGAGAGCCAACTCTCTGGAAGCCTCTCTTGCTTTCTTCTGGATGAAAGACATGACCTTTTCCCCGATCTCTAAGGCTTTTGGGCTGTTGTATGGAATTCCCAACAGAATGAGAAGGTCGGCAAATCCCATCACCCCCAGACCGATCTTACGGTTCGCCTTGGTCATCGCTTCAATCTGGGGAAGCGTATAACGATTCATATCGATCACATTATCCAAAAAATGAACCGCTCTTTCGGTCACCGAACCTAATCTCTCCCAATCAATGGCTCCGTTCCTGACCATGTTCGACAGATTGATGGAACCGAGATTGCAGGATTCAAAAGGAAGAAGGGGTTGCTCTCCGCAGGGATTGGTGCTTTCGATCTGTCCCACTTGGGGGGTGGGATTGTCTTGATTGATCCGATCGATGAAGATGATTCCAGGGTCCCCATTCTTCCAGGCATAATAGACCATCTTCTCAAAAACCTGGCGGGCATTGAGAGAGGGGACGACCTCCTTTGTTCTGGGATTGCGAAGAAAATACTCTTTATCTCTTTCAACGGCATCCATGAATTCATTCGTGGCAGCTACCGAGATATTGAAATTGTTGAAGTGATGATCGCCCTCTTTGCATTGGATGAAGTCGAGGATGTCGGGATGGTCCACTCGGAGGATGCCCATATTCGCTCCCCTTCGTGTTCCTCCTTGTTTAATCGTCTCTGTCGCCGTATCAAAAACACTCATGAAGGATACCGGACCGCTCGAAACTCCATGTGTCGAACCCACCACATCATTTCTCGGCCTGATCCGAGAGAAGGAAAAACCTGTCCCGCCGCCGCTTTTTTGAATCAGGGCCATCTGTTTCACGGCATCGAAAATTTCATCCATGGAATCTCCCACAGGAAGAACAAAGCAGGCGGAGAGTTGTTGGAGCTCTCTTCCTGCATTCATCAAAGTAGGAGAATTGGGAAGGAAGTCTAAGGAAGTCATCAGAGAATAGAATTCATCTTCAATGGGGAGAAGATCGGTCTCAGGAGGGTAGAAACGATCTGCCTGAGCAATATTTTTCGCCACGCGCCTAAAAAGTTCTTCAGGGGTTTCCACAACATTCCCCTGAGGGTCTTTTTGAAGGTACCGCCTTGTCAGTACGGTCATGGCATTTTGCGTCAGTTGAGCCAATTCCATCTTCATTCCTCCTCTACCATATATGAGCTAACTTAAAATAGATACCACAATATTTTGTGTTGTCAAGGAAAATTTTGGAGACGATTTCTGAAAAAATCCAGAAATCTCTGCCTCCGGTAGGCAGGTGTGTAATCAGGAGTGCATAAAGTATTTTTCAGAGCTCTGTTTTAGGGCTCCAATGAACTACCCCGCAGCAAGCTGCGGGGCATCAAATTCTCTAAAAAACTTTCCTCCCCCTTGATGGGGGAGGATTAAGGTGGGGGTGATGATAAGATCATTTCCCCCTCACCCTAACCCTCTCCCCCCAGGGGAGAGGGAGGCCATTCATCCCCCCAGCAGAGCTGAGGGGTATTCTGGCATATTTTTATAAATCTTGATGGACTCGTAAAAAGTC
>DCVM01000136.1 GCA_002327985.1 Syntrophaceae bacterium UBA2188
AAACCGGTCTTTGGGAATGAGTAATACAGAGGCTGTGTCGTAACATAAGTGAACTACCCCGCAGCAAGCTGCGGGGCATCAAATTCTCTAAAAAACTTTCCTCCCCCTTGATGGGGGAGGATTAAGGTGGGGGTGATGATAAGATCATTTCCCCCTCACCCTAACCCTCTCCCCCCAGGGGAGAGGGAGGCCATTCATCCCCCCAGCAGAGCTGAGGGGTATTCTGGCATATTTTTATAAACCGACCCTTTGAAGAGAGGGAGAGGTAATCGGGTGAAAAAGATTTAGAGCGGTGTTTGTATTAGTTCATTGCTTTCAAGGAAATGCAATGAGTGAAGGAGGCAACGAAGCCATGTTCTATGAACTGAACGATGAGCAGAAAGCATTCCGAAAAAGAGTACGGGAAATTTATGAGAGAGAGGTCAGCCCACTCGTTGAGGAATATGAGCGAAAAGAAGCCTTTCCAGTCCAGCTCTATCCCATCCTGGGCGCAGAACATCTTCTTTGCCTGCGATGCCCCAAGGAATACGGGGGCCCCGGTTTAGACAAGATTTCTGAGTGTATTACCGTGGAGGAGTTGAATCGAATCTGTGTGGGCATTGGCGCAAGCGTCATGGTTCAGGGAGGTCTGGCAACAGACCCCATTCTCCATTTCGGTTCCGAAGAACTCAAGCAGAAATATCTATCTCCTGCCGTGCGGGGTGAAAAGATCGGCGCCTTTGCCCTGACAGAGCCGGATGCCGGGTCAGATGTCTCTGGAATTCGGACGACGGCTGTAAAGCGCGGGGACACTTACCGAATCAATGGTAGTAAAACATTCATCACCAATGGGACGATTTGTGATTTTGTCACGGTCGCTGCCTATACCGATCCTTCCAAACGGGGAAGAGGGATCAATCTCTTTGTTGTGGAGCGTGGAGACTTAGGATTTTCTGTGATCAAAAAATTAAAAAAACTGGGGAACCATTCCTCGGATACCGCTGAATTGGCTTTTGACGATTGTGATGTGCCGAAAGAGAGGATGCTCGGGGAACAGGAAGGCGGAGGGTTATCTCAGTTAGAAGGAACCCTCAAGTCAGGAAGGCTGACCTATGGAGCCAGGAGTACGGGAGTGGGTCAGGCAGCCTTCGAAACCACCCTGTCTTACATCAAACGAGCCCGCAGACACGGTCAACCTCTATCAAGATCACAGGCCATTCGATTCATGGTGGCGGAGATGGCAATGTCCATGGAGGCCATGCGATATATGACCTATCGGGGCGCCTGGCTATTTGATCAGGGTGTGGCTACGATGAAAGATGCCTCCATCGTGAAACTCTTCTGCAGCGAATCCGTTCAGAGTATTGTTCAAAAAGCGATGGCCATCCAGAAGCATGCCGGCCTGAGAGCGGATAATCCGGTTCAGAGATTTCTCCGTGATGGAAGGCTGAGTAAGATTCCAGAGGGAACTTCTGAAATTCAGCATTTAGTGATCGCAGGCGGATTGGGACTTTAGGGGGAATAAAAATGGACTTTGAACTATCGGATGAGCAAAAGGATATTCAAAAGGCGGCCAAGGAGTTTGCACAGGGAGAGTTTGACCCTGACCTGGCCTTAGAGCTGGATCAGAGCGGGAAATTTCCAGAACCAATATGGAAAAAGGCCGCCCGGTTAGGATTCATTGGAATTCATTACCCTGAGGAGTTTGGAGGTCAGGGATTGGGGTTCTTTGAAAATCTTCTGGTCATTGAAGCGTTCTGTAGAATCGATTCCGGAATCGGGAGCGCTCTGAGCAGCGTTGATCTCGGTTCAGAGATCATCCTGAAATTTGGTTCCAACGGGCAGAAGAAACAAATCCTCCCTCCCCTCACAAAAGGCGAGAGGCGGCTGGGAATGGCCTTTGCTGAATCAGAGGATCGAAGAGACCTCACAGCCGTTTCTACGGTCGCAGAAAAGAGGAAGGATGGATACGCCATCCGCGGGAAAAAAAGTTTTGTACTTAACGCTTCTTCAGCAGATTCCTTTATCACCCTTTGTAAAGAACCCTCAGAAGGATGGATCACACTGATGGTCGAACGGGACAGGGAGGGCGTCGAAGTTAATCTCACTGAAAAGATGGGATTAAGGATGATCTCGTTTGGTGATCTTCTTTTAAAAGAGGTCGTGGTGCCATTTGGAAACCGAATAGGACGGGAAGGTGAAGGAATGCTCCAGGTTCATCTGGGTGATCAAGCCATGGGACTCAAAAGTGCAGCTCAAGCCCTGGGCACCTCACAGGGGGCTTTGGATCGAGCCATACAATATGCCAAACAGAGGGAACAATTTGGCAGAAAGCTTTCACAGTTTCAGGCCATTCGACATAAATTAGCGGATATGGCTGTAAGTGTTGAGGTGGCTCGATGCCTCACTTATAAGGTGGCGAATGAGTATGACCAGGACAGGATGGATTCCAGATTTTTCTCCATCACCCAATTGGAAGTGGGAAGAAGATTGATTACTGTGGTGGATGAGGCCCTCCAGATTTTTGGGGGTTACGGTTATATTGCTGAGCAGGCGATTGAACATTATTTCCGGGATGCCTGGGCAATCGGAACGGAGCTTGGAACTGAGGAAGAGCAGAAAGATTTGATCACCGAAATCATGTTGGGGACCTGATTCTGTTTACCCCTTAGAAAGTGATGAAATAAATTTCCTCTCTCTCCTACCTTTCATTAAATCGCTAAAGAAATCCTCATCCTTGAAGCCCTTATGAATCTTTCATGATGGCTAAGGAACGGAGAGCCAGCTTTAGGAGCTTTAG